>CALMZQ010000210.1 GCA_937870915.1 uncultured Ignavibacteria bacterium | reverse complement strand
TCACCTGAAAAAGACTAAGCCCCTATAACTACTTGTGTTATAAGGGCTTAGTATTTTTTCTTGTAGCGGGGGCAGGAAATGAACCTTTAGGTATCTAGAAATCTATCGATGTATCTAGAGCGTTGATAAGGCAATATAAATATGGTGGATACGGCATTGCTAAGAGTCTGTTGGTATCTTGCGGTATGCTGAGATCAACTCAAAAACCGTAAGCCAAAACGTAAGCCATTTATACGCTATGAGGTGCATGCATGGGCAAATTCAATCTCCGCAAGGGTCGTCCGCGCAAGGATGGCAAGGTAAATGTGATGTTTAGCGGCCACGTTGGTGGACATAGGGTGTTCGCCGGAACGGGTCTATCTGTCAAGCCCGCTGACTGGGATGAAGACCGGCAACAGGTGCGTCGTAGCGATCCGAACTACGCCCACATCAACGCTAAACTTAGTGAACTACTGGCACGCTTTGATCGCGAGGTGCTAACCATCAAGACAGTCGATCTTCCGTCGATAGAGCGCTTGCGACGTAGTTTTTCGAGGAAGGGGTCGATAGAGGCCACCATACCTGCGCCGGATGAGATTACGTTCTGGTCGGGGTATGATGCGTTCCTTAAAGCCAAGGCTATCGATCGCGGGGAGAGAACGATCGCTAAGTACAAAACGCTTAAGAAGATCCTCCGACAGTTTGAAGGGGGCTTTGGAAAGCTTTCGTTCGCAGTCCTCACGCACGAGTTCTATGATGCCTTCAAGAAGTTCCTCATCAAGAAGAGGAACCTCACCAACAATACCATCGGCAAGTACATGAGTACGCTGAAGACCTACTTGTCGTGGGCAGAGGATAGGGGAGCCACGATCCCGAAAGACTACCGCAAGTTCAAGGTCGATGAAGAGGACGTTGAGGTCGTTGCGCTAACCTGGGATGAGGTGAAGCTGTTGGAGGACATCGACCTAAGTCAAAATCCACGCCTTGACCGAGTTCGCGATCTGTTCCTGTTCGAGTGTTATACCGGCGCTCGTTTCGGCGATATCCAGAAGCTTCATTTTGACGACATTCGCGGATCTGAGTGGTATCTCCGCATGGGGAAGACAAAGTCGGAGATACGTATCCACTTGGTACCGCAGGCCGTGGTCATACTCGATAAGTATCGACGAGATGGTGGGATGCCCAAGATCAGTTCGCAGCGTATGAACGATTACATAAAGGAACTTGGCAAGCTTGCAGAGATCGTGGAACCCGTGCGCCAGGTTAGCTACCAGGGGGCGAAACGGATAGAGGAGAGGGGGCCCAAGTGGCAGTACCTTTCGTCACACGTTGGACGCAGTACCTTCGTGACGATATCCCTCGAACGAGGGATGCGACCCGAAGTGTTGATGAGCATCACGGGACATCGCAATTTCAAGACGATGAAGAGGTACATTGCACTCACCGAGCAAGCTCGCAGTGAAGCGATGGTAGGTGTATGGACGAAGAAGGAAGATGATGAATAGGGAGGAGATACCGAACCAACTGAACATCATGGTGTGCGTCGCGTTCACCACTTGGTGGAGATTCCGCGTTGTGTGACCACCCAAGTCCACATGAAAGAGACCACTTGGCATTACGCTCGATCTCAGAGGCAAATGCACTCTATCATGGCGCTTAGAAGATCGCATTCTACATTGTCCGGTGGTCAGTTGGATGCGGAATGATGTAGTCAATGTGGGTGGAATCTCCATGCATCCAATTTGACAACTCCAAATGTGCGCCAAGCAGTCAAGGGTATCGCCAACCGGCACCTGAATCTATACAAACAACCATTTTTAGGTTCGCTGCACAGTGACTAACATTACAAGTGGACCAACAATCGGGGGCAAGTCAACAATGGAAACAAAAATCAAAGACTTTTTTGCGAACAGCGATCTCTTAGACTACATAGTATTAAGACCATTATCACACATCAATATGAGTTGGGAGTTGACTTGGAGTTCAGAAGATAGTGAATATGAAAGAGAGGAAGGGACATTTGCTCCGCTGTTAAATGACTTGATTGCAGAGCTATCAAATACAGTTCCACCAGCTAAATACCATAACAACGAGGACTGCCTTGCCGAATACGTTCAGCAAACATTAAACTGGAAAATATACAAGGTAGGTGGACGTTGGGTTGGTGAAGATTATGACGCAATATTGGAACAAGGCGGTTTTGGAGACATTAACGAACAAAACTTAGTTCAAGCTGCGACGGGTAGAATTAAAGCCGCTATTGACATGAGACAGATTCATTTTGACGACATGGAAGACTCTCACAAACGAATGCTTGCAGCGGTTATGACCATAATAATTTATCACAGACAATTTGACGTTGACTAAATATAAAAAGAACCGATCTCTATAATTGTGGAGATTTCGCGGTACGTGATCAACTAATTCTTCAATAGGGTGACCACTGGATATTGCACTCCTACGAAGAGGCAACTGCAATCTAGCATTGCGCTAAAAAGATCGCATTCTACATTGTCCTGTGGCCAGTTTCGCGCGGAATGAGGTGATCACTTGGGGCAAAATCTCCACTGATCGCTAAAGCACTCTGGCATTTCGTGTGCTGGAGCTGGGGATTGGTGCCATGATGACAATCCGTTGAAAGCGAGCTGATAACCACAGCCTTCAACCACCTAAATTGCCATATGCGATTGAAGGTCAATTGCATTCACAAATGTCAAGTGTTAGGAGACAGTTATTATGGCACAGTACCGAATCGAGGGAGATAACATTACATTCAATGTATTGCCGGGTATCTTGATGGAAGATGGCATGAGTGACGAACTAAACATTCAAACTGCTCACGAAACAAATGGTCAGAAGGAACGCCGCAGAGTTGGATTGGAGCGGGGACAGGTACCGAAGACTATCACCTTACAGGTTGCTGGCGAGATCATCAAAAAGCTGAAACACGAACTGGAAAAATGACCCAACTCACCGACCGCATCTCCTTCGACGACCTATCAGATGACATGAAGCTCGTCGCTCAATCTTGCGGACTTGAAGTTGCTCGATCGCTGATCGTCAACTGTCCCGGTATTCAGATCTACGTGCCTCGACCAGAGAGCATGATGGGGATCATGCGTCGTTACATAAATACTCGTCTCGAAGGGCGTGAACCCTCAGAGCTGGACGTCAAACAGATTGCACTCGAGCTGAGGAAGAGTCCCAGCTTTGTCCGGCAGCTGGTGAGGATGGGGTAGGGAGCCCCCTGTTTGCAGCGTTATATATTGTTATGTAACATTTCTACTGCGAATGTAACGGGCACGTCCAAGGATATTTAACTCATTTAATATAGATTGTCACAACGGGCTTAGCACAGTAGGCAAACTTGACATACTGCCTGTAACTATTCGTCTAAATTGAGGGGTTAATGATGAAGCTGTATCACGTTTTCGCAGTGATGTGTGTATATGTCTGCGCGACGGTTGTGACTAACGGCCAGCTTGCGCCAATTCCGAACTGCAATCCTGCTGGTTACGATCCTGCCTTGGTATATGAACCCGGGGTAGATCGGTTTGATCCTCCAACGCAAACGCGCTCTGACGGACGGCTGCTCACCTCACATGGATATGTAAAGGTCATTGCTGTTTTTGTAAACTTCGAAGACGATGAATACGAACCAAATAACACGGATTGGCCAACCCAACCACCACTTAACTGTGTTGGATGTGAACCAGAGCTACCTATATGGGTGCGTCAACCTGGGATGTTGTTTACTCCCGTAAGCGCCTTTGGCCAAACTCCTTTCAACCCATTGGTGAATAGTGTGTCGGACTATTTTTGGCAAATGTCTCGTAGGGATGCTAATAATGGACTACGAGTGTATGGCGATTGTTACTATGTTAAGTTTCCACACACGAGGCAGGAGGTGATTGCATCTCAGATGAGTGTAAATGCAGCAACAGTTGAAATCATTGAAAGATTGGATCAAGTGAATGGGGTTGATTTTTCAATTTATGACCGGTGGTCAACACGAAACCTGCAACAACATCAATATCAACCAAACGGTGTTGTGGATCTGGTTCTTGTGTTTTGGCGAAATGTAACGCGAGATTTGCCAGCACTTGATCCGATGATAGATCAACTAAATGCCCTTGGTTATGCAAGGGCCTCGCGATATCACCTTACTGCGGGTGCTACAATCGGAATGGCAGAGGCTCCTCAATTTATCCCTGTTGATAATGGGCAGAGATCGGTATTTACAGGCTTCGTTCCACTACCATTTGGGGCCCCTGGAGAATACCGTGAGATTGGTGCTGGTATTACGATGGTTGATTGGCTAGAACAAGTCAGGCCAATCCGACCATCTACCGGCGTACCCTGGGGGAGATTCCGTGAACTGATACATGAATTTGGACACGTATTGTGCGGTAGTCATAGAGAGTCTGGCCCTTGGAGCATCTTATCACACTCTGATTGCCGCGGCTATGGGATGAGCGCTGCGGAAATGATATATCTAGGTTGGGCAAATCCTAGAGTAGTAAGAAAGGGCGATGTGCTCAATGAAAGTATACAGCTCGGCGACTTGTATACCACGGGCGAATGCATTGCTGTTGAAATTGACAGAATGGCGAACCCTCGAAGTGCGATGTCGGAACCAGACGGTGGGAACAAGTGGTATCTGATTGAAAACCATCAGATGTTGTCCCCATATGACTTTGGAACTTCCTATGATGATAATAGGCAACAATCAAAGGGGATATATGTTCTTTACGAAGAGGATCACTGTTGCCCAATTAGACGAAGACACATCCAATCATCTTCTGGGGAATTTACATGGAGTAGCGTTCAAAATTATCCGTACCAGGCGGGTTGGCTGCCGTCATTCGAACGCCTTGTAGGAGTTAGAAGTGGAGGTGCAACACAGTCCGAATACCTACCTGTCGTTCCACCAAGACTGATATTTGCCGATGGAGCAATGAGGGTTGCATCAGCGAGCCCGATGTATTCGGAATGGATTGATGGTCAGGCTACATGGAATCCACAATTTTTAGGAATTGGTGGAAATGATCACCATACCGCATGTATTAAGCCGGTTTGGTCACCATGGTCTTCTCCATCATCTGATTTTTCAAGACAGGGTTCGCTTACGCAACCGTTTGAAACTGGTGTTTCCATTTCGATTTCGTCGATAGATGTAAATGGCACTGCAACGCTAAACGTAGCAACTGATAATGTCCCCATAGGACCTCCATCAGAACTACTTAATCTCGAGTATCCTAGTTCCGTCACGGTCGTACCCGACGGTATCAATCCTGTTGACTATTCCGCGTTGTTTACCTGGTCGGCGAGCATCGAGCCGGATATAGCAGGATACCGGGTCTATCGTAGACCTGGCGTTAACACCAATGGATGGGAATTGCTGGAGACTCTGTCAAGTTCAACTCTTTCGTTTCAGGATGATGAGTCAACGTATCCATTCAGCATGTTGCCTCATCTAAACTACCTGTTGAGTGTTCAGTATAAAGTCAAAGCATACGACACTGAAGGACTTGAGTCAAATGATTGTCTTACACAGACCGTAGCAGTGGCATATGCCACTTCGCCATGTTGCTACCCTTACATGGAGTTAAATTCTATTGATGTTGTCGAACAGCCTAAGGGAATCGCGTTCCCTAATCCAGCAACCAGTACTATTACTTTAGCTCCCTCCTTTGTAAACCAATTTGCAGGTGGGCAAGTTGAAGTAGTTGTTTCAAAGGCATCTGGCGAAACAGTCTATTGCGAGGAATTTGAATGGGATTATCGTCGTGAGCGAGTGCTCTTGTTCATCGAGCATCTCGTGCCGGGTGCATATTATGCTTCACTAAAGTCGGACAAGGCCACTGCCCACTTTTCATTTGTAAAGCAATGAAGGCATACCAATTCTCAATCTTGGGCCTAGCGGCAATCATCTTCACTTCCACTTTGCTAACCGCCCAGTGTGGATACCAGTTTCTTGGTAAGAAGGGCGATGTCATTTATAACGGCTGGGAAGGTGAGCCGTTTTCGTCCACAGCTGACAGCACAATCATTTATGACAGCCTTGAGGTTCTATCAGACTCGGTAGATTCATTCGGTTCAATGATATGGAGAACGAAGAGTCGGAATTTGTATTCAACCATCACCCAGTTTGCTGATGGACTTGTTGCAGTCGATCCAGGTGGTGTGTTGCTGTGGGCCTGCGATGAATCGGGTGTTTGGCATAGGGGTGAAAACAAGATGGTAATGCAGAGCCTTTGCGTAAGCAATCAACGCATCCTTAGGAGAGTACTTCCAGCACGAGGGGTGGCAGTCGGTTTTGGTGATACCACTCAAGAGTTGTTCGAATCAGTCGAGGTCAGATACTTCGTTGACCGTATGGGACCCTCCTTGTTTCAGGACGCGCATCAAGGATCGGATAAGTACCGTGTTGTAGGCGGTGTCATTATGGGCATTCCGATTGGGTTCCTTCCGACATCAGTAGATGAGTTACACGTGCCAAAGTGGACGAAAGAGTCATATGTCGGCGCATGGCTTTCCGATGTTCCAGACGAATTTGAGGGAGGCACTTGTGACATTTATAGCATTGCAGGGGTACTTGTTCGACGAATTGAGATAATGGGTGGACGAATAAGTGTCGAGGGCTTATCGAGCGGTGTTTATCTTCAGATGATGACCACCCACAATTCAAGTACTCCTTCGAAGTATTCGCTTGTCCACTTTCTTGAATAGTTGCAAGCTACCCCCCAAGGAACCTCTCGGCAGCGTACGCGATCTCCTCGAGATCCTCATCCTGAATCACTAAGAAAGGCCGTGGCAGCAATGTCACGGCCTTGTTCTTTCCGGCCTGTCCGCCGTAGTGATGAATCGCAGCGTAGACCTTGTTCGACCCGAACGACACGCCTGAGGCTGTTGCGTTGTACGTGATAGAAGTTTACATCTGACCAATATCAAGGATGACGTGCTCCCGCAAAATACTGCCAACTGCAATGAACAGTTTGGTGGTCGATGGAGACTCCACTCACGCTGACCACATCAACCCACAAGTTTCTGTCCACCACATCAACTGTCATGCAGACGTGCTAAACCCAATGCAACATTGCAGTTATAGAGGCATTGTAGTGCGATCCCAAGTGGTTACGGCAATGCGGATTGAGATGGTCAAGACAGGCGGAATCTCCACCGTAGCGTTGGCAGTACACTCCCATCCCTGAGTTCTCAGAACCTCAACAAGTGCGTCAAGGAACTCGGCAAGACCGTTGGTCTCGACACTCCATTCCGGCATCAATCATTTGACGCCAGTACAATTCGAAGAAGAGCTAATTTCACAACAACGAGATCAACCTACCTGTCTATGAAAGCGGGGGAAGATCAGACCCAGAAGAAGATTCCGTTTAAACAGATGGATATATTTAGGAAAACCAATATGGGACAAAGATATATTCTAAATAGAGAAGACTATATTTTTAATAACAACTTTAAGAACGCACTTGTTCTGAAAAAAGTATTGTCTTTAAATGAAGCAGATTCTTTTGTTAAGCTACAAACACAAATTGCATCCGAAATCGAAGAAAGTATTCATATACTAACTGTAGCCAATTTAATTATTGATTCCCAATTACGTGCTCCTGGCTTAGTATTATGCCTAGCACATGAAGACTCGAAATTAGTAGGTTATGGCTATGGCTACTTAGATCAGGATAAGGAAACATTCTATCTTGATACGATAGGTGTTGCAGAAGAAATTAGAAATAGAAAAGTGGGTACAGAAATTATAGCAAAACTAATTTGGCATGCTTTTGATGATTCGAAAGTGAGGCGAATAAAAGCAGTTACACAAACAAACAATGAAAAGACAATTCACATTATTAAGAAAATGGGATTTAAACTAGACTCATAAATATTTAACTTATAAAAACGGCTACGCGCTGCGGTTGGGCAAAAGTGACGGCGCAAAGTTTAATTGAACATTTGTGCTTCGTATCAAGTTCATTCGTGGCAGACAGTATTGTCCTTCATAATCGCCACTTTGCCAAGCCGCAATCCGTTAGCGGTCATTCTTCGACAGCGTGACAAGGATAGATTATTCAATCCATATTAATGGTATGACTGAAGAAAAAATGAATACTACTCAAAAAGTGATTTTCGTGTTTACGGTGGAGTTCCCGCGTTATCAGACCACCCAAATCCGCAGATGGGTGACCACTTGATAATGCACTCTAACGAAGAGGCAACTGCAATCTAGCATTGCGCTTAGAAGATCACACCCTACATTGTCCGGTGGTCAGTTTCGTGCGGAATGAGGTGGCTATTGTGAGCAGAAACTCCACACAGCACCTTCGTGACGATTTCCCTTGAACGAGGGATGCGACCCGAAGTGTTGATGAGCATCACAGGGCATCGCAATTTCAAGACGATGAAGAGGTACATTGCACTCACCGAGCAAGCTCGCGCTGAAGTAATGGTGAGTGTATGGCCGAAGAAGGAAGATGAGCAAACGAGTGATGGAAAATCAGGCTGAGCTGGTGTCGTTAATCACAGCAAAGAGTGGGAATCCGAGGCGACGATCTGCCGCACAATATGGATGATTGGAACTCGTTTGTGCTCTGATGTTTGTGGCTGGGAAGTCAATTCAGATAGATTGAAGTGTTTGTCAGACTTACTGATCTGCAAAGGATGATGAATGAATAGGAGAAGAGATGGAAGGGAAACTTG
>CALMZQ010000209.1 GCA_937870915.1 uncultured Ignavibacteria bacterium | reverse complement strand
CAAAACAGCTAGCGGCGTCATCCCGAGAAGCGGAGCGACGAGGGACCTCGGGTGAAATGACGTAATGGCGGTATGACGGTATGACCTAAGTCAATGAAGTCGCTACGTCATTGCGTCACTGCGTCATTAGTCATTTGTCATTTGTCATTTGTCATTTGTCCTCAGACTCTTGCTCTTAACCACACCCTACTTCTCAACACAAGCAGCGCCACTGCAGCAAACACAATGTAGCCGATGAGGATTCCTATCCAGATGCCGGTGGCGCCGAGTGAGGTGGCATGACTGAGCACGTAGCTCAATGGGAGTTGTAGTCCGAGCAAACAGCCGGATGTAACGAGCATGGAGATGATGGCGGAACCTGCTCCGCTAATGACCCGGACAGTGATAAGTCCAATGGCAAAGAAGAGATATCCAAAGACCGTGATGTGGAGATAGGTGGTTGCTTCGTTGAGTGTACCGGGATTGCTTGTATAGAGTTCGATGAAGGGGCGACCAACAAACCAGACCACAAGGGCAAGTCCTACCATGAGGATCATCATCTGTTTCATAGCGCTGCGGTGGAATCCCCAGACGCGCTCGGGCTTGCCGGCACCAAGGTTCTGACCGGTGGCTGTCTCAACCGCGATGCCAACGGCAAACACACTCATGAAGACAAACATGTCTACGTTCAATCCTAATGTGTAGGCGGCGGTTACCTGGGTACCAAAACTGCTAACAATGGTAAAGATCACAGCACGATTGAGACTCACCGACAACATCTGCAATGATGCAGGGAATCCTTGTTTTGCCACACGCATCAGAAGCTCGAGATCGAGCTTAAACTCTGAGAAGTCGAGGTGCATGTTGGTCTTGCCACGCAACAAAGCTGTTAATGCAATGGCGGTTCCGCTCATCTGCGAGATGGCTGTTGCCAAACCTGCCCCCTGCATACCCATCTCGGGGAAAGGGCCGATGCCAAAGATCAGGAAGGGGGCGATCACGGCATTGAGGATCACGGTTGCAACCAAGACCATCATCGGGAACATGGCGTTGCCCGTTGAACGCACGATGCTGAACATCTGGAAGTTCAAGAGGTTGCAGGTGAAGCCCAAAAGCAACATGCCGAGATAGGCTGTGCTGAGTTCGGCCACCTCAGGCGTCATGCGCATGATGACGGGAACCGTAGGAAGGAGAAGGTATACAGCAGCAGTAACTGCCGAGGCCATCACACCCATCCCTACCAAGGCCTGGGTGGCAGTGCGAGAAGCCCCTTTATGATCTCCTTCGCCGAATCGTCGGGATACGATGATACCGGTACCGACGGCGAAGCCGCTTACGAGGGTGAACAGGAAGAAGACTACCTGATCGCTTGTACCGATGGCGGCAATCGCTGCGTCGCCCAAACGAGAAACGTAGTATCGATCGATGAGTGAATAGACCATATTCACAACAAAGCTGAACGCCAAGGGGATGGCGAACAGCCGTAGGGAACCGTCTATGGGGTCGTTAATGAGATCGACGCGACGTCGAACAGCGGCAGATGCAGACATGGTGTAGGTGCAATTTCAGCAATTGCCCACTAACGTAATACGAACATGAATGTTTCGTAATGGTACGCCAAACTCCAACGCGGTATCTTGACGTTGCATTCACACAAGCAACACGATGTTCACACTGCTCATCATTTCGGCAACGATCTACGCTGCTCGATTGGCCTTCTTCCTGATCGGTCAGGCCCGACCTACCCAACAACGGGTTGTGTGGAAGAATGTGCCATTCGTTAGCATCATCGTCCCGGCCCGCAATGAAGAAGCAAACCTTGAACGTTGCCTCACAGCTCTTTGCGCTAGTGAATACCCGGCAGACAAATACGAGATTTTGGTTGTCAATGACAGAAGTGACGACGCAACAGAGCAGGTACTTCAAGAACTGTCTGCTCGATTACCTAGGGTTCGCCCCCTACACAGAAGAGATACTCTAGACCACCCGAACCTCAAGGGGAAACCGGGCGCATTACAGCATGGCATAGACAATGCAAAGGGCAGCGTCTATGTACTCACAGATGCCGATTGCCTAGTCCACCCTCTGTGGCTGGATACAATGGTTGCTCCCTTTGCAGATGATACTGTGTCGCTCGTATGTGGCTTCACTGTCATACGGTTGCGTCGATTGTTTGACATTCTGCAAGACATCGAATGGCTCTATACGCAGACCATGGCCAGGGCCGGGATTCAAAATGGCGTCCCGCTTGGATGTTTTGGAAACAACATGGCAATTCGTGCTGAAACGTACCAAGAACTTGGTGGGTATTCAGCCATCGAGTTTAGCATTACAGAGGACCTTGCTCTGTTACAGGCTATGTCTAAAGCCGGTAAGGGCGTGCGTTACCTCTGCGATGAACGAGCGACAGTTGAAACGTTACCGTGTGTCACGGTTGGCGAATATCTCCGACAAAAACACCGCTGGGTGCGTGGCGGAATGGCTCTTGGTTCCAAGGCCGTTGCCTTTGTTATAAGTGGTGCAACGTATTGGGTCGGACTCGTTGCCAGTATCCTTAATCACGAGTGGTTTTGGGCAGGGGGCTTCTTGCTCCTCCGCATCGTTGGTGACGGGTTGCTGATCACCACGTCTGTGGCACGGCTACGACGGTGGAAGGTCTTCCCCGCCGTTGCACCGTCGATCGTTGCGTTGTTACTCCTTGAACTTCTGCTTCCATTCATGACGCTTCGCAAACGCATCGTGTGGAAGAACCAAGTGTTCCGTCAGTGACGCGTTGCACGCTCTACAAGGTGTAGTAACGAAACGTATTGTATGCCTGTCTGGCGTGTGAGTGCGCCTTCGCAGAGAACGTTGCAAGAGACTCCAATGGGGATCCCGTCTGGTATCTCGCTCTTTTCTGATCGCAGAGCCGATTCCACCAGCTCAGGATACATCAATCCCCTATCACCACCCATGCCACAACAGCCGGCCGATGGTGGAAGTACAACCTCATGCGCACATGATCTCGCTATGCTCATGAAGGTATCGGTCGATCGAAGCTTCTCAACACCGCAGCCGGGATGCACCACTACCCGATCCAGACGTGTGTTGATGGAAAGCCCCTTCATCACGAGTTCTGCAAAGCCCACTTGATCAATGATGTGGAGTCCGTGCAAAATGGACTCACCATAAAGTGCCGCCGCACATGTTGAGGTGTCGATGACCACAGGAATATCGGTCCCGGACGTGATGGAGACCAGGTGGTTGAGGAGCGCCGAGGACGTATGGTGTGCTGCTTCTCGGAAGCCCTTGGATGCAAAGGGCTGACCGCAACAGTAGGAATCAGTGTCAATCACCGTGAGGCGAAGTCCGGCCCGGCTGGCTAAGGTAAGGACCACCTCATCCAAGGACTTCTCTCCTCGACCGATACCTAGGGTCTTTGACGGACACGTTTGGACATAGATAACATCCGGACGATCAACTTTCACGGGGTCTGCCTTGTGTGACCTACCATACCGCCGAACGATGAATGATCCTATTCGTGCAATACGGTTGACAATCCGCATGTTCTTGGACATCAGAGCGGCAATCGTACGAGTGACGGATGAGGTGCTCTCGCCACGGAGGTCCTTGATGAGCGAACCGGTGTCGATGCCTACCGGACACACAACACTGCACATGCTATCGCCTGCACATGTATCGATTCCACTGTAGACATAGGCCTTATTGATCTCTGCTACCATCGTTGGGTCATGTGAATTGATCACACGTTCACGCTGCAAAACAATACGCTGTCGTGGTGTGAGGGTGAGCCCCCTACTTGGACAGACATGTTCACAGAACCCACACTCGATGCAGAGGTTTGCGGTGGACTCACGTCCCAGCGATGGAACACTCTTGATGTTCTTCACGTGAGCATGCGGGTCTCTACACAGCACAACATCAGGATTGAGAATGGAGTGCGGATCGAGCAGTTCCTTCACACGATACATCACGGTGTAGGCAGCACTTCCCCACTCACGTTCAACATAGGGCGACATGTTTCGACCTGTTCCATGTTCGGCCTTGAGTGACCCGGCATAGCGATCGACAACGATTTCTGCGATACGATCCATGAATCGTTCATATCGGTTGACCTCATCAGCCGTTTCAAAGGACTGATTCACAATGAAATGAATGTTCCCATCCTTTGCATGTCCAAAGATGATCCCTTCTTCATAGCCGAATTCACCGAAGCTTGCGCGCACATCCTTCACCAGCGAGGCCAGATGTTGTGGTGGAACGGCAATGTCTTCGTTGATCATCGTTGCGCCTTGTGGACGCATTGCACCGATGGATGGCATCAGCCCCTTTCTCAATCTCCAGAGAACGGCCTGTTCATGCGGATCCGACGTCCAAGCAATCCTGGAGGATGTTGAAGGGGGCTCCACATCATGGAACTCCACAAGCAACGCTGAAGCTCCGGGTGTTGTGATCCGAAGATGATCAGGCGTTGTTGCCAAATGCGCAAAGGATCGTAACGAGGCATCGTCCATGATCTCAACGGCAGCAGCACCTGCATCTCGCCAGAACGGTACCGTGGCACATGCTTCATCTACGGAGGCATAGACGATCATCGCCGTCCACTTCGTTGAGGCATCAGCAATAGTGTTGAGCGTTACGTCAGAGATAAATCCCAGTGTGCCTTCACTCCCGATCATCAAGCGAGCAATAATCCTTGCCGGTTCATCTTCATCTAGGAAGGCATTGAGTGAATAGCCGATGGTATTCTTGATTGCGTATTTGCGTTGGATGGTTGCAACAAGGTCCGCATCAGCACGCACCTCATCGCGAATCTGGGCGATGCCATGGTGGATGTTGGGTGCTTTTTCCTGCAAGTGCAGATCGGCATCGGGATGTGACGTATCGATGACCACACCGTTGGCCAACACATACGTCATGCTACTGAGCGTGTTGTATGAGTTTTGTGCTGTGCCGCAACACATGCCGCTTGCATTGTTGGCGATGATGCCGCCGATCATTGCTGCGATAATCGATGCGGGGTCGGGCCCGAGTTTGCGACCATACCTACGCAGATGAACGTTCACCCTTGCACCAGTGATCCCCGGTTGCATACGTACGCGTCGTCCGGAATCGAGTACGGATACGTCCGACCAATCACGCGAGAGGTCAACAAGGACGCCGTCTGTTACTGCCTGACCAGACAGACTTGTCCCTGCTGCACGAAAGGTAAGGTGAGAACCTGTGCGTATGCACCATGCAAAGAGCTGTTGCACGTGTTCAATTGACGATGGACGTACCACCGCTTGTGGAACGAGTCGGTACAACGATGCATCATGAGCAAAGGCCAATCGATCGATGACCTGCGTAGAGACGCGGTCTTCGCCGATGAGATGCCGTAGCTCGGTCACTGCTACACCTGGAAGACGCCGGTCTTAAGTTCAGGCAGCGCGCCTTGGTGCGATGCAACAGCAATACCACAGGAGATCACCTTGCGCGTTTCCGTTGGGGCAATGATGCCATCCACCCACAGACGCGAAGCCGCATAGATCGGCGTTGTTGTTGCTTCGTATTTCGCCTGGATCTCTCGCAGAAGTTCTTGCTGTTTCTCCGGCGTGAGTTTTTCGCCTTGTTTCTCGAGTGCTGCAACTTTGATGGTCAACACGGTCTTTGCGGCCTGACTTCCACCCATGACGGCGATCTGTGCCGTAGGCCATGCATAGATCAAACGCGGGTCGTAGGCCTTGCCACACATGGCATAATTGCCGGCGCCATAGGAGTTACCGAGCACGATCGTGAACTTCGGCACAATACTGTTGGCCACTGCGTTCACAAGTTTGGCTCCATCCTTAATGATGCCTCCCTGTTCGGCCCGTGTGCCCACCATGAAGCCCGTTACGTCCTGCAAGAACACCAACGGAATGCCTCGTTGATTACAGTTCAAGATGAATCGTGCAGCTTTATCCGCGGAGTCAGAATAGATCACGCCCCCTACCTGCATCTCACCCTTGCCCGACTTACAGATCTCACGGTTATTGGCAACGATACCAACCGCCCATCCATCGATACGTGCATATCCGCAAAGGATAGTCTGACCATATCCGGCCTTATACTCATCAAACTCCGATGCGTCTACAAGTCTTGCAATGATCTGACGTGTGTTGTACGGCTTGGCACGGTCGGCCGGAAGGATTCCGTAGATCTCGTCGATGTCAAATGCCGGGTCGCGCGGTTCAATGCGCGAGAACAGATCGCTCTTCCCTTTTGAGGGGGCAAACTTATCCACGAGTGAACGGATCTTGATGAGTGCTTCTTCGTCGCTTTCAACCTTGTAATCAACGATACCGCTCACCGTGCTATGCATGGTTGCCCCACCAAGGGGCTCGATGTCTGTTTTCTCTCCGATGGCAGCTTCTACAAGGGCCGGTCCGGCTAGGAACACGCTTCCCGTACCGTTTACGATGATCGCTTCGTCGCTCATGATAGGGAGGTATGCACCGCCCGCCACGCAAGGGCCCATGATGGCAGCAATCTGCGGAACTCCCATGGAGCTCAAGATGGCGTTGTTGCGGAACTGACGTCCGAAGTGTTCTTTGTCCGGGAAGATCTCGTCCTGCATTGGCAGGAAAACCCCCGCAGAATCAACGAGGTAGATGATCGGCAATCGGTTCTCGATTGCGATCTCTTGTGCGCGCATGTTCTTTTTTGCCGTCATGGGGAACCAGGCGCCGGCCTTGACGGTGGCATCGTTTGCAACGATGAGACATTCTCTTCCGCTGATGATGCCAACAACGGCAACAACGCCGGCGGAAGGACAGCCCCCTTCAGCCTCATACATATCCTGGGCTGCAAAGAGTCCGATCTCCAGAACATCCGTTCCTTCGTCGATCAACAAGGCTATTCGCTCTCGGGCAGTGAGTTTGCCCTTGGCTTTATGTCGCTCGATGGCTTTCTTTCCGCCACCAAGCATCACGTGTTGAGCCTTACCCTCGATAACTCGGGCCAATTGTTTGTTCGCATCGGCATTGGCCTCGTAGACCAGGTCGTGCGTGATTGTTGTTCCGATGACGTTCGCCATGTCGCTCTCGTTCGGTGGGGTCTGATACGACGAAGGCGCTCCGATGGAACGCCTTCTGGAACTTCGCTGTGCGGGACTTATTTGCCTTGTGGTGCAGCCGGTTGTGCCGGTTGCTGCTGAGGGGCGGCTTGCTGTTGGGCAGGTGCAGCAGGCATCTGTGTTGTTGGGACTTCTACGCCTTGCGAGACCGGTGCACGACCAGCGCCATCATCTGTAGCAAGGAAGAATTTGTTGACAACGATAGACACGAGCACCATTGCGCCTAGAAGGATCATGGTAGTGCTTTGCAGCACGTTCCGTGACTGGCGAACGCCAAGGAGGTTGGTCATTTGACCACCGATGCTACCCATTCCCGAAATCATATCAGCCTTACCAGGCTGGATCATGACGACAAGGATCAAAAGGACGGAGGCAATGATGCCGATGCTGATGAGCAAGATTTCCATAGCGCTTCAATTGGTTTCGTGTGAACAACAAATATACCACGCCTTTTGGTCATGGACAACCAAGTCCAAGACAGAGTGGTTTCTCAAATGACATCCCGTTTTCACTAAACCACACGAGGAACGTGTCATAACGGTCTTCATTCTGCTTGTAATGGCGCTGCATTTCTTGTTTGTCTCCATAGCCATAGAGCCACCAGAGGTACTCTTTCAGCCTTCCCTGTTCCTGTAGGCGCTTGTTCCAACTCAGGATGTCGTTAGGATAGATCTTGTCATACCCAGCCTGAGCCCATGCCCGAATGAACCTATACCGCAGATCAATGAGCTTTTCAATACTCAACCTCGGTAAGACGGAATCTTTTGGAATAAATGGCTGGGCAGCGAGGGCAATGTTGTATTCAAATGCAACGGGAAAGGACATCTTCTGAGCACCCAACGGACTTGGCACTTCTAACAATGAATCTGAGCAAAAGTTGATCGGATCGTTGTTATCACCCAGGCGCATAGATCTATTCCAGGCCTCAAACACAAGCCTCGACATATCACGTGTACGAGGCGTATTGCGTTCAAGATTGAGGAATGCTTCGCCGTAGAACAACGTCCAGATGAGATCCCTCGTCTCGGAATATGATCGTGCCAGCCAATAATAATTGGTTGGGAAACTTGGCTCTGCCTGTGTTCCCTTAAGCCACCATGCGTTAGCTGATGGGCGGTCATAGGCTACGTAATATTGCTGTCCCATTTCAAAATGGAGTCTGCCCGATGTGGGATATGCTGCCAGGCCAGCTCTATAGACGGATCTCGAAGAGGCCGTGTCCTGAAGAAAGTCGTGACAATTCCCAAGCAGCTGATAGCCCCGTTCCTTTAGCGATGTGTCCTTGTAGATGGGCTGAAGAATCGTGAGTGCTTCCAGATAACGCTTGGCCATCACCAGGCTCACGGCCTTTTCGTAGTGATAGGGGGCATAATCCGGCATGTATTTCAGTGCTCTATCCCATGCTTCTATGGCGCTCTCGGGAAGGTTGGCATCCATGTACTCAAGTGCTTTGCCAGCTTCTTCGTCCGCCTTCACCGGGTCTCGTTGCGCAAGAACAGGGATACTCATCCCCAAAAAAAGGACGAATGCTGCCAACAACGATCTTTGCATACGATTCGATCTGATCATCAACGACATAAGGATTCTCCAATGTCACGCCAGTACATGTTCAGTGCTATTCTGCTCGTTCTCCTCGCGCTCTTCACCAGTGGGTGTCTTACTGCAGAACGCAAGAGTTACAAGATTACGATGACGGGCAAACAGTCCGGCACGTGTACCATCACCTTCCATAACATCATCTCTCCAAAAGAGGAAGGTCGAGACATTTCCTTCAAGGACTTTGCGGAACTTCAGACAGATTATGTTGAGGGCGACAAGATCGAATCGGAATTCCCCGGCTGCCGAAATGTGAAGAAAAAACTCTACGAAAAGGATGGCCAGCTCAATGGAGAGATCACGTTTGAGTTTGACTCCCTCTCCACACTCAAAATGTTCAAATACGACGAGAAAAGCCCCGTGATGATGTACTTCGGCTCTTCTCAGGAAACGTTCATCGAGAGTAATGGTACGTATGGCGGGGAGACGATGCCTGTGGCTTTCTGGCCAACATCTACCACGTCGATGACACTTACCACCAAACTATCAGACCCAAATCCTGATGCTGTAAGTCTCGTTGAACAATACAGGAAATGGAAGAAGTGACGCGATTCATCTTGGTCCTTTGTTTACTCTCCGCATCATTGCTCCATTCGGCTGAACTCCCAAACAGTCTGCTGTGGAAGATCTCTTCTCCTAAGGGGGCTATCAGTCACGTATTCGGCACAATCCACCTCCAAGATTCTACTGTGTTTCGTCAGCGCGACACCGTATTGAGTCTCGTCAGAACATGTCGCACGTACGCATCTGAAATGCACCTGGATTCGGTGATGGCGATGATGCAACCGTCTGTGCTGTTCCTCTCGGGATCAACGTTGTACGACATGCTGGACAGCTCCCAAGTCGAACGGATTTGCTCAGCGATGAATGCTCGGGTTCCGGGTATGGGTCCACTCTGTTCCCGATTGAAGCCCGGCGCGATCGGCATGTTATTGTCCTTTGGCTCGATGGAGAAAACCGCGCCTGTTGCCATGGACCAGATGTTGTGGGATCTTGCTAAGAAACATAAGCCCCTTCTCATCGGACTTGAAACTCTTGATGAGCAGATCGCTGTGATCGATCGAATGACGGCTCAAATGCTCATCGATCATTTGGAAGATATTGGTCGCGAAGATTCCTTGGCCGCTGTTATGCCTCGTCTCTATGCCAATGAGGATCTCAATGGGTTGGCATCAATAACGAAAGACACCACGGAAGCCTATGCCGGCTTGTTGGAATCTCTCAACGATGATCGCAACGTTGTGATGGTGCAGCGCATGAAACAGATGCTCAACACCGGCGATGCCTTCATCGCCATTGGTGCCCTACATCTCACCGGCGAAAAGAGCATTCTGCTCCTGCTCGAAAAGGAAGGCTACCGCGTAGAGCCTGTGCTCGGAGGTGCGAGGTCGCAATGGCTCTTAAACGAATTCGGAGACGACTGAAATTGGTCGAGTCTTTTACACCGAGCGCTACATGTTACGGCAGAACGAGAATTCGCTGTCGAGAGTGCGCCGTAATCAGGAAGTAGACGCCAGGCTGAAGCTGAAGATCTGATACAACTCGACCACGAACATCCCAAAGGATGTATTGCCCAGTTGGCTCGATGATTCGTAGCCCACCATAGGCTATGCGGGTCGGCACATCGATCTTTCTGATCTCCTCTTCGACTGATGTAAGAACCATCATACACGGTCCTTCAGCAACCACTCCTAATACAGTTTCCCGGTCAATATCCATTGCCCGTATGTACTCATCAACCCTTCCGAACTTTGTTGGTTCGTTGAAGACGATGTCGTAGTAGAGTGAAGGAACCAGCGGATTGGCCGACGCCGCAGATCGACGCAGCCTACATGCTCCCAAATCGATTTCTAGACGCTGAAGCACTGCTCGAGATGAATCTGGAAGAAACTCGCACGCAGCGATCGTGACCGTATCTCCAATGTGTCTGCTGAACTCATCGGCAACATCGGATACGGAGAGTTCGCGCACAAAGACACCCCAACAATCGTAGCAATAGATCTGGCTTTCGTCAACCAGGACACCGGGAGTCACTTGGACGGTATCCTCAACGTAGTATGGCCCGCTGCCACACAAGATCAGCGAGTCTTCAGGATGATTGTACTCGAGAAGTTTGAGCTTCGGCTGTTGAGCTTCGATCGTATCTGAAGCAAGAATCAAAAGGCAAACGAGAATAAGCCGTTTAGCACAATGTGATGTGCGAAGGCAAAGGACAACTGATAGATCGACGATCATAAGTCACCTGATTAGCATCTGAAAACATCTTTGAAACTTCAAAGACTTTAGTGCACTTATGGCATCACCAACACTTGCCTTCGCGAAGTTGATGTTAGCACGAGGTATACGCCAGGTCTAACGGCAAGAGTATACGTTTGGCCATGCCAATCGACACTCCCTTGTGATATTATTTGACCGCTCACATCTACTACGATAAACTCTCCATGCTCTACAATCCTAATCTCACCCTCGACGATCTGTGAACGAAGACTACGTGCTTCAATGTCGTTACGAACAGAAGTGCTTGTTGATGTACATCCTCCTTTCGTTGTTATGGCAATGACAGTCTGCCTATCCTCTGGCATGAGCTCCACGTAGTCCAACACTGGCCCAAACTGTGTGAGTTCATCAAAAGCGATATAGTATTCAAGCGATGGCTGTGTTGGGCTTGCCGAGGCACCTGCCCGAATGAGCTTGAACGGACCATTGGCCTCGAGAAAGCGGCGCAGAACGGCCCGTGACGAGTCCGGAAGATACTCGCAGGACTCCACAGAAACAATATCACCAATATGCATGTTGAACTCGTCTGCAACTGCGCTCACCGACAATTCTTTAACCCTAACAGACCACCGGTTATGGCTATATACGATTCGCTCATCTACTAACTCACCAGGTTGCCTCTGCACCGATTCTTCCACATAGAATGGTCCACCATCGCACCAAATATGCCAGTCTTCCGGAAGGTTGTATTCTAAGAGTTTGAGCTTAGGTTTTTGCGCGTCAGCCGAATGTGCCGCTATAAGCAGCAAACAAGCAAGTGCAAACGATTTTGCGACAACCGATGCGCTATTGCATCGGACTTTTGACAACGTGACGTTCATAGGATGCCCCTTCCAAACAAACAATCTTGCACTACCTATACTACGACGTAAAGGACTCCACGTACGGGCATGCCACCTGAGCACCATTGCTCTTCGTTTGAAGCTCCGGTACATTCACGGCACATTCAGGGCGTGCGATCGGACAACGTGTTCTGAATCCGCAACCGCTCGGTTTGTTAAGGGGCGTTGGGATGTCACCTTGGAGCACGACGCGTTCTTTGTTCTTGCGTGTGGGATCGGGTTCCGGAATTGCAGAGATCAAGGCCTTTGAATACGGGTGCACGGGATCGAAGTACACTTGATTGGCAGTGCCGATCTCCGCTACATTTCCGAGGTACATTACGGCGATCCGCTTTGAGATATGATAGACAACAGAGAGATCGTGCGCTATGAAGAGATATGACATGCCGAACTCTTTTTGCAGATCCTCCATCAGGTTGATCACCTGTGCTTGCACCGAAACATCAAGAGCCGACACGGGTTCATCACAGATGATGAGATCAGGATTCGTAGCTAGGGCTCGTGCAATACCGATACGCTGACGTTGTCCACCGGAGAACTCGTGCGGATATCGTCCGGCATATTCCGGTTGGAGTCCAACTCGCTCAAGAAGCCACATCACCTTCTCATCCACTTGCTGCTTCGACATCTCCGGCATATGGATTTCAAGGGGCTCTGCAATGATCTGCTTTACCGACAACCGTGCGTTTAACGATGAATACGGATCCTGGAAGATCATCTGGATCTTCGAACGGAACGCGATCATGTCGCGCTTCGAAAGATGAAGAAGATCCGTTCGTGTACCGTTCTTACCTACGTAGATCACTTCCCCATCGAGCTCAACACCTGGAGAAACATGCTTGAGGATGTTGATGAGTGCGCGACCAACTGTGGTCTTACCGCAACCGGATTCGCCAACAAGGCCTAACGTTTCACCACGTTCGATCGTGAAGGAAACACCATCAACGGCTTTTACTTCAGCTATCTTGCGTTGAAGAACGCCACCATGCACGGGAAACTTTACGCGTAGGTTCTTTACCTCGAGAAGGGGCTGACTCATTGCACACCTCCTACCGGCTCAACGAGGTGACAACGTACGAAGTGTGCAGGGGAAATCTCGCGCAATGGTGGTTCCTCGTTATCACATTTGTCGATCTTCACTGCACAGCGCGTGCAGAACTTGCATCCTACCGGCAGATTCATGATGCTTGGGACATTTCCAGGGATTGCCCGAAGCTTCTCTCGCCCCTTTGTTTCCATGTTCGGTCGGGGGATGGAGGCCATCAACCCTTCTGTGTATGGATGTCTTGGATGTGCAAACAGTTCTTCTACTGATGCTACCTCCTGGACCTTCCCACCATACATCACGATCACACGCTGACACATCTCAGCTACAACGGCAAGGTCGTGCGTGATGAGAACAATAGCGGCATCCTGACGTCGCTGCTTGAGTTCCATCATCAGATCGAGGATCTGCGCTTGGATCGTTACATCAAGTGCGGTTGTTGGTTCATCCGCGATCAGCACCGATGGATTACAGGCAAGTGCAATGGCGATCATCACACGCTGACGCATCCCACCGGAGAATTGGTGCGGATAGTCGTTGATACGTTTTTCCGGGTCAGGAATACCAACAGCACGGAGCATGTCGATGGCCTTTACCGTGGCTTCCTTCTCCGAGATCTTCAGGTGTGCTTGCAGCACTTCCGAGATCTGCATGCCGATCCGAAATACCGGATTGAGCGACGTCATCGGTTCTTGGAAGATCATGGCGATCTCCCGACCACGGATCTGATACATCGCCTCATAGGACAGCTTTACGATGTCCTGCCCCTTAAAGAGGATCTCTCCGCCCATGATCCTGCCCGGTGGGTCAGGGATCAGCTTCATGAGAGATAAGGCCGTCACAGACTTTCCAGAGCCAGACTCACCAACAATCCCGAGTACTTCGCCCTTGTAGATATCGAAGCTGATCCCATCAACGGCTTTAGCCCACGTGCCTTCAATATTGAAGTACGTCTTGAGGTCCTTGACTTCGACGAGTTTTTCTTTTGTCACAACAGATACCAATTGATGCGTGAGGAGGGGGCGTTCCTATCGCAGACGCGAGAACACCTTCGGATCGAATGCTTCCCGAATACCTTCGCCAATGAACACCACAAGTGTGAGTGTGAGGAACATTGCTCCGAACGGGACCACTACCAACCAATACCGTGTGATGTTGGAAAGTCCAACACCGATCATCTGTCCCCACGATGGTGTAGGGGGCGGCAAGCCAAAGCCCAAATAGTCGAGCGACACAAGAGCACTGATTCCACCCACAAGAGCGAATGGAAAGAACGTGATGATTGGAACGAGTGTATTCGGGAGGATGTGCTTGATGAGAATTGATCGTGTTGGAACGCCAATGGAAACAGCTGCCGCCACATAATCGCGAGAACGTTCCCGATAAAACTGGGCCCGCATTTGCGTAGCAATACCAAGCCATGAAAAGAACACTAAGAGAGAGACCAACAACGTGAACGTTGGTTCTACAAAAGAGACGATGATGATGATCAAGAAGAGGAATGGCAGGGAGTGCAAGATCTCCATCACCCGTTGCATGATAAGGTCGATGTAGCCACCAAAATATCCCATGACGGCACCTATCGGAATTCCGATGAGGTATTCGAGAATGGCAATCAGAAGTGCAAAGGACATCGAGACTTGGAAACCATATGCCATACGAGAGAGCACATCTCGTCCTACATCATCCGTGCCGAAAGGACGGAGCAATCCATAACCATCGGCTTCGAATGGAGCAACGAACTTCTCATTGCCCCCTACCGTCACGTCTTCATTAGGTCCAAACGGATAGAGCGGCATCACAACATAGTTCTCGCTGCCGGCTTCTTCCCATTTGGACTGTAGCACACGATAGTTGGCCTCAGCTTGATTGCCAACCTCTCCGTATTTCTCAGCCGGGTCAAAGCTTGACGGAGCAAGCACACCGATGAGCGGTAAGGAAGCAAAGAAATCGCGTGCTGCCGGTGAAGACCACTCGCCGTTATAACTAACGAGGAGTGCCTTATTATTCACCATCAACGGCAGGAAGAATGAAAGCGCATACGCAGCCAGCAGAATGACCATCGAGTAATATCCTCGACGCATGCCTCTGAACTTCTTCCATCGACGTTGATTGATTGACAACGATTTCGTTGTTGTGGTTTCTTTTGACATAGGATCAGGAGAATCGGATTCGTGGATCGACGAGCGCAAGCATGAAGTCGGAGATGATCGACCCTACAAGCGTGATGAAGATCGTGATCACGGCAAAGGCAAAGACCACGCTGTAATCTCGAGACTGAATGGCTTCGAAGGATAACCTGCCGATACCATCGATATTGAAAGCATACTCCACGAGATAACTCCCACCCAAGAAGATGCCAATGATACCTCCGATCGAGGCTACAAGAGGAATGACGGAGTTACGCATTGCATGCATCCAGATCACGCGGTTTTCTCGGAGCCCCTTTGCATAGGCCGTACGAACAAAATCTTGTCCCAGCGTGTCGAGCAAGGAGTTCTTCATGAGCAAGGTGATCGATGCAAACCCACCAAGCGTATAGGCAATGGTTGGCAACACAAAAAACAATGCACGATCCGCGATCTTCTCCATCATGGTGATCGACTCATAGTCATTCGATTGGAACCCGCCCGTTGGGAACCAGGCCAGCGCTGAGCCCCCGCCTAGCAGTACGAGGAGAACAGCGCCAAGAGCCCAGCCAGGCACGGAGAAAGCAATAAAGACCATGCTTGAGGAGATCACGTCGAATTTGCTTCCATGACGAAGCGCTTTCTGTGTTCCAAGGTAGAAACAGACAACGTAGGTGATCACAAAACTGATAAGGCCGAACTGCATCGAGACCGGCAGTCGCTCAGAGATGAGTTCGAAAACAGGTTTGCGATATCGTTCTGAGCGACCAAAGTCAAGTGTGAAAATACCCGAGATCTCACGTTGATACACCCATACACTATTTGGCTTTTGTGATGGGTCAACATACCAATCCGATAACGGGGCTCCATTACTTGCCTGATAGACAGCTAACTGTCCTGAGGCGTCCTTTTTAACGATCACGCGGAAGTTGTTTCCCACATTCTGTGGCGAGTCGATGACCGCCAAGTAGTCGTTTACAGGCCTTGGCACTAGTCCAAGCCATATGAGGTAACGTTTCCAAATAGGTTCGTTTACCTGATGATACCGTTGCAGTGCTTCGAGCTGGCTTGGGGGGATGGACATATTCTCCGCCCCAAGGGCTGATCCACCACCTTCAGCTCCTTGCCCCTTACGAAGGGCATTGAGCTGCTCTTCATACGGTCCGCCTGGAGCGAACTGCACGATGAAGAAAACGATAACCGTCGCCCCAAAGAACGTCGGTATTGCTAGCAGAAATCGTCGAATGATGTATTGCAGCATTGGGCGTTCTTATTTCGACTCGTTGAAGTCACGCCAGAACGTGAATTCGATGATGTTTTTATCTCCGCCAAGATCCTTCTTGCTCTTCTTTGCTTCGGCAATGGCATTGGCCTTTTCAGCGTCATACCACCAAAGGAGTCCGGCTGTACCATACACAAAACTGAGTTGTGTGTATCGGCTGATTCCGTATTCGGGCATGCCGAACTTATCCCATACTGCAAGACGTATGCCTTTTGGATTCCACCAATGGCTCTTCATGTAGTAGTCGTACGTGATCTTGTCGATCTCGTTGATGATCTTGATCTGTTCAGAAACACTGAATGTTGTGTCATAGATCGGAAGTAGTTCATCAACACGGGCGTTCTTAAAGCCTTGAACGTTATTGTTATCGTTCTTATCGGCAAGTGATCCTTGAAGCGATGTCTCAGGATTTGGAGTAACAAGTCCCGAATAGCCGTAGGCGAAGAGCTGGAAATTGCGCTCATCAATATTCTTGATGATCGAGTTCCAGTCCATGAGCTTCAACCGGAGGTCAACACCAATGTTCTTTAACTCTTGTTGATACGGTGTAAGCCAGCGTTCTTCGAGTTTGGATATCGCCATTTCGATGACAAATGGTTTTCCATTCTTCACCAAGATTCCATTACTGTTGCGAGACGTCCAACCTGCCTCTGCAAGAAGTTTGGCAGCGACCGCCGGATCATAGACCATCTTCGGATTGGTCTTGCTGGCATATGGCGTGTTTGGATAGTCCGTGTCATACGTCTCATATTCATTGTAGAGCAGCTTCTCCACAATCGTTTCACGCGGATAGACCATCATAAAGGCTTTACGAACGCGAATGTCGT
Organism: uncultured Ignavibacteria bacterium; assembly: GCA_937870915.1. Classification (GTDB taxonomy): domain Bacteria; phylum Bacteroidota; class Ignavibacteria; order Kapaibacteriales; family Kapaibacteriaceae; genus UBA10438. The sequence goes on along the minus strand of CALMZQ010000209.1, from coordinate 92,798 downwards.
CGAAGGGGGCTTTTCGCATGTTAAACGTAAGACCTTGGGTGCCCATTGGTCCGTTATTGTAGAAGCGATATCTGCGCACCCAGCCATTCTTGATGGCTTCGTAGTCCGTGTCCTTGATCCACTTCTCGGTTGTAGCCATACTGAAACGGAAGAGATCAATCTCTCCGCCTTTGAACTTCTCATAGAGAAGATTGGCGTTGTCTTTCACTACGAGGTAGTTCACGTAGTCAAAATTCGCTGTGTACTTGGATGTTGAATAGTCTTTAGCCCAATAGTCAGGCCTACGAGTAAGACGCCATCCATTGCCTGCCTTGATTTCTTTTTCGTTAAGGTAATACGGACCTGTTCCGGCAGGCATATTGAAGTTATACTTGTCGAGGAACTCCTTGCCTGTGATACTGCCGATCTCGTGATCTGGATAGATGATCATGGAGTTACCGAAGTAAAGCAGATTTCGGAAGTTCACAGACTTGCATTGAACTTGCACGAGATATTTACTCAAAGCCACTGGCTGTTCAAACTTGCCATAAACAAGGTTTGCTGATGGCTCAAGGATACCCGGATCAACCATGATCTTCCAGGTAGAGACTACATCCTGGGCAACCACGGGCTTGCCATCGGACCAACGAGCGTTGGGATCGATGCGGAAGGTAAACGTTTTCTTGTCGGGGCTGATCTTCCAGTGAGAAGCCAAGCTTGGCATGTACTCGCGGGTGATCGGATGTTGTCCGAGCAGGGTCTCGTAGATGTAACCCTTGATCTCTGTATTCACAGTCAATGAAGAGTTCTGACCTTCTGGACGGAATGTGCTTGGAAAGGTCATTTCTCCAATGGTAATCTCCCCTCCCTTGGTGGCTCTTGAATCACCGAAGTACTTTTCGTCTTCAGGTTTTACCACATAGGTCTCGAATCCGAGTGCTTCGGAAACCTTTTCAAATCCGGCACCACCTAGGGTGTCGGCAATACTGGGATCTGCCCCAGCTGGAGTATCATACTTCTTCCAAACATTCTTGATATCTGCGGTAGTGCTCTGCTGAGCCCTACGTCCGCAGCCGGTTGTGAACACGAGTGCGATGATGGACATCGCTATGATGCTGCTTGCGGCCCAACTGGTCCGAATGCTCTGAAACATGAAACTCCTTACAACGATTGTTGCTACGTGTTAGCGAGAGGCAAATATACACGTAACCCCCAGCCACAGCCAACATTTGCGGTGATGATCGGAAAGACCGAACTTGCGGGATGCGAACCATCCTTCCTAGCGACCTGTCCCATCGAGATAGACATCAGCTGCTCCTGAGTGGCGTCTCCCCTCGCCCCATTGCCTTTGTAACCTCTGTTGATGCCGAAGGGAACGTGAACCTGAGCCCCTTCTCGTTCTTTAATGCGTATGCATCGAACCCGCCGATCGTAGCAATTGGGCCTGCCATTGCAGCAAAAACCGGAAGGGCAAAACATACGTGGTTGAACATTCTGGCCACCCGGGAGTGCACAATCAGCGCTGTATCGCATTCGATGGTCCACGCCATGAACCTCACAGCCGCAGACTACCCCAATGAGGTAGATGAATACCTCAAAGCTGGTTTTACAAAAAGAGAATCTGTGAAGGTGTCCCCTCCCAGCGTAGCGGAATCTCCGTACAGTATGGAGTGTATCCTCATGGAGAACATCGAACTCCGGAGAGATATCGGCGGAAATGGAAATCTGATGCTGTTGGAGGTGGTTGCCTTTCATGTTGCGGAGAGCGTGATGCGCAACGAAAGAGTGGATCCTCGCGCGCTTGATCTGGTTGGACGTATGGGCGGAGCCTACTATACCAGAACACAAGACATCTTTGAGGCTAATCAGCCCCCTCACATACCAATCGGTATGGATGGTCTCCCTGAACATATCCGTACGAGTTCAGTGCTTACCGGGAACGATCTTGCGCGTCTTGCCTACATACATACACTACCGGCAGTAGATCCAGCCTTCATGCATTTCGAAGAGGCTGTGATGGCAGATTCGCTCGAGATCGAGCTCGCAATGTTTCGCCCGAAAAACGCTCTCTACGCCTGGCTACAAACTGGCAACCGATCGAACGTCACAGAACTTCATCGTATTGCACAGGTGTTCATAGCGCAAGGTAAGGTTGAAGAGGCCTGGCAAACGTTGCTAATGCAGAACAGCGAATAGCGAATAGTGAATAGTGAATAGCGAATAGTGAATAGCGAATAGCGAATAGCGAATAGCGAATCTACCCTTGAAAAGGCCCTTGAACAAGCCGCTTAACAAGGCGCTTGAACAAGCCGCTTAACGAAGGCGCTTAACGAAGCCGCTTACAAAGCCAAAGGCTCGATAACGCACAACAGGGTTCCTTTTTCGAAGGCAGTGCCCACGTTTGTTGTGAGTTGGCGAACGGTGCCGGCTACAGGGGTTTTTATGGCATTTTCCATCTTCATTGCTTCGAGCGTGAAGAGGGTATCTCCCTTGCGAACGGTTGCTCCCTCTGTTGTGAGGACGGCTTTAAGAAGGCCGGGCATCGGTGCGGGGATGCGCGTAACGCGTTGTTTCTGAGAGGGGGATGACTTCAGAATGGCAAGAAGTTCGTTATGGCGTTCGGGAAGGACGCTGGCAGCATAGGAATAGCCGCGTATAGTAACAGTCACGCCCGACATTCCATCGCTGGTGATGTGTACCGGTACTCGTGAAGACCCGTCAATCCAGTGCCAGACATGTGGGTGTTCCGTAGGGGCAAGGTAGACGCTGGTCCCGTTGCTCAGAGATGTACCGTCCGCATCGATCTCCACGTTGCGGTCTTTTCCGTCGATCTCTGTGCTGACAACAAATGTGCTCATAGGTTCTCCATCAGGCAACAAAGATACGGACGTAACTCGTTCACCGTAAGAATACGAGGTCCCTCGCTTCGCTCGGGATGACGCTGCGACCCGTAATCATCACGAGCGTTTCTATTACACTAACCAAGGCGTGCGTTGGCGTCATCCCGCAGAGCGAAGCGGCGCGGGATCTCAGAGCGAAGCGGCGCGGGATCGCAGAGCGAAGCGGCGCGGGATCTCATGCAGACCATTTCACCGGGGGTCACATTCAAGAAGGAAGAGCCGTCCGGAAACAAATCCTAATCCTTTAAAGGTCTTTGTTCTTCGGTCATAGATCACCGGACCCATTACGTCGCACATCCGCCCCATTCTCAGAATGTTGAGGTCGAGATTTACATAGGCAAGAGTTGTTGCACTAGCCCAGCCAACAGCGCTTCCGTCTGGTGCAATCTGAACGGGTACACTGAGGTTGACAGCACCCTTTAGCCACTGACGTTTTCCATTAACCGTTACAAAGTTGTCTCCGTCAACACCGGCATAGACCATCAATGCGCCGTCATGTGAGAATGATATCGGTCCGGTCTGCCGTCCCGACGGATATTCAGCTCCACTGAAATTGATCGCGTTGTTTCCATTACGCACCGTTCGCGCTGCAACAAGGGGATCGAACGGCGACAACACCAAGCCCCTTGCAGACTCAAGGGGAAGGCTTGTCCAGGGTGTGTTCATCTCGGTTGTGTAGAGGTAGATACGTGCCGCACCTGTTCCGTCGCTGGCGATCCATGCGCAGGCAGATGCAAAGGTGTTGAGGACGATCTCTGAAAGTGAAGCAAGGGATGAAACGATCTCTTCTTGACCACGATACACACTCCAACGGGTGCCGAACCGAACAGCATAGATGGGTAACCCATCGGCCCATACTCCGGCAAGTTTGATCTCGTCTGCAGTTACCTGCTCCTTACCGTTGAGAAAGATCACGTCAACAGCTCCTCTGCGTTCTACCCACGCTACAATCATACCTTGTGGGTCAAAGCAGATCATATGTGGCTCAGACGAAAATCGATAGGTGCGTTCGTAGGTGGATATCCTTCGATCATTACCGTTCGTGTGCAACCACCATGGAGTTGATGACTGCGAGGGAAAGAACACCTCTTGGAATACATCACCATCCAACGAGATCGTGTCATCTCCTGTGAGTACATGCCATCTACTTTGCAGTCTCACTCCCGCGGCAAAGTTTGAACCGTCATAGCTCACTTTGGGATGGATCACGGTGTCGTACGGGCCGTATTTCTCACCGTCTACAACCAAGCCGATAAACTCTTGATACGGCTTGGTCAGGGCCCACCACATCCCCGTAGAATCAAGACCAACCTCGTAAGCGCGGTCATTGGCATCAAGAAGCAGCTCGTCTCTGCAGTCCTGCCCACGTGCCTCGTATAGGGGGCTCATCAGCACAATGATGATACAAACAACAATTATCGACACGATGTTGTGCCTACGTGGATGGAACATACCAGCGTTCCTGCGTTGCGACGCATGTGAGAGCTACATCGTGTGCCTCGGGAACAACACTTGTCACGCGTTGCAGCTCGTAGGCTATTCCAATTGTTGGGCTCGTTGTGTTGCGTAGGAACCTATCGTAATAGCCTTTACCATATCCGATGCGATGGCACTGTCGGTCAAAGGCAACCAATGGAACAATAATCGCAGATCCCGTATCAAAAAACTCATCGTTGGTGATCACATCCGCATCATCCTCAACAACTGGTTCAGGAATACCAAAAGCCCCTTCTCTCCATTGTGTACGCCACGTGATGCGGCAGTGCACCATTATCCCCTTCCCTGGAGGGATCATCGGCACATACACATCCTTGCCTATACCCCAGGCATACTCGATAAACGGCATGGTCTCGATTTCGCTCCCAATGTTGCGATAGATGTGTACCCTCTCTGCTATTTGAAAGGCGCGAACCTTATGTGCTCGTTCAAAGATGATCTGATCCCAGAGGCTACGATCTTCGGAAGTGATAGAAGAACGTCGTTGCAGAACATCAGCTCGTAGTTCAGTCTTGGTCACGATTCTCTCCGCGATGCAATGATATCCGGCAAGATGATGGCTGCAAGCAACACTCCCCCACCAATGAGTTGGCGGACTGAGAATTGTTCATTGATTGCCACCCAAGCAATGAATGATGCGGCAAGGGGCTCAATGGCATAGATCACACCTGCTCGGACCGGATGTGTGTATTGTTGAAATCGCGTCTGGACAAAGGTTGGGATTACGGAGGCAAATATGCCGCAGTAGACGAGTCCCAGGATAAGCTCGCGGTCGAATGTAACATGCACAGATGTTCCTTGGGATACATCAAACCCGACCCCTATTCCGGAAAGAATCACCGTTGCCACAAACTGCAAAACAACAAGTGCATTCTGTCTGTGGGTATCCTCCCGCATTGCCGTGGTCCATACATCGATATAGGTGAGATACACAGCCCAGAGTATGGCACTGAACAATGTGAGCACATCACCAAGATTCACCCCTTGAGACTCAGGGGACGTGAAAAGCCAGAGTCCGATGAGAACCAGGATGATCGAGAACACATGATTCGGTCTGATCCGAGCCCTATCTACAACACGGTGAACAAGCGGAACAAACACCACCATCGTTCCTGTGATGAAGGCCGATGACGAGGCAGATGTCATCGTGAGCCCAATTGTCTGAAGGAGAAACCCAACACCATACAATACGCCAAGAGCAAGCCCCTTACTCATTGTATCTCGATCGATACTACGAAGAGATCGAGGCCAAAGAGCTAGGGCTACAACGGTGGCAATCGCAAATCGAAGAAGCACAAACATGCTCGGACTCACGTCCACCATTGCTGTTTTTACAACAGCAAAGGTGCCGCCCCAAAGAATGGTTATGGCAAGGAGGAGGAGCTCCGCATTGTGTCTCTTCATGTCCGTGGAGTAGACGCCATCAATTCATAGTACCTGGCTGCTGCCTTCATTCCACGATGAAAATTGCTAAGGTCAAAATGTTCATCGGGTGAATGCGCATTTTCATTGTTCAGTCCAAAGCCCATCAATACCGTTGGGGCTTTGAGGACTGTATCGAACAAAAGCACAACAGGTATCGATCCTCCCTCTCGCGTAAGCCTACACTTCGACCCAAACGTCTCCTCGAGTGCCTGTACGGCTGCAAACATCGCCGGTGTATCTCGGGGTACAAGAACCGGATCTGCTCCATGCAGGTCTTGCACCTTAACCTTCACACCCGGTGGAGTGATTTGAAGAATGTAGTCCATCACCTTCTGCGCTATATCACCGTGTTTCTGGTGCGGAACCAGGCGCATGCTCACCTTTGCCATTGCTCGGGCCGGTAGAACGGTTTTAGCTCCTTCACCGGTGAAACCACCGAGGAGACCATTCACATCAAGCGTTGGTCTAGCCCATAGGCGCTCAACCGTAGTATAGTTTTCTTCTCCAACTAACTCCGTTGCGCCAACATCATTGAGTAGACGGTCTTCATCGTAATCAAGATCCATCAGGGTGATGTGTTCATCGTGTGTTATGTCCAGAACGTCGTCAAAGAACCCCGGAACAAGGATGGTACCGGTTGGACTTTTCAACTGCGCTATGATATGAGCCAATGCATTGAGTGGGTTTGCAACAGCTCCACCATAAGAGCCCGAATGGAGATCACGATCAGGACCTTGTACGTCTATCTGAAGATATGCGAGTCCACGCAGACCATACACGAGCGATGGCATACCCGGTGCAAACATTGGTGTGTCAGAGACAAGCACTGCATCGCAGGCAAGCATCTTCTTCTTTTCGCTTACAAAAGGAGCAAGGTTAGGGCTACCGATCTCCTCTTCACCCTCTATGAGTAGCTTCACATTCAGTGGAAGCTTACCATGAACGGCAAGCATTGCTTCGAGAGCCTTGATATGGAGGAACACCTGCCCCTTATCATCTGTTGCTCCACGTGCATACACCTTGCCATCACGCACTGTTGGTTCAAATGGTGGGTTAGTCCATAGATCGATAGGATCTACAGGCTGTACGTCGTAGTGACCGTAGAACAACACGGTGGGAGCAGACGGACCCGCATTGAGGTACTCTGCATACACAATTGGATGACCCTTGGTAGGATACACTTCTACATGGGGCATTCCAATTGATCGAAGATGATCAGCTACCCAGTTTGCACACCGCTCCACATCAGGCGCATTTGCCGGATCGGTGCTAACACTTGGGATACGTAGGAATTCCATCAGTTGTGCTTCTGCCCTGTCCTGATGCTCTTGGAGATAGTCGGCTACGGTCATAGTGGTTGACGTATTATGTATTGAGCGAAAGCACAAAAATACCAAAGGCTTGGTGTAGAGGTGCCCGTAGACGATGTTTGTTGGAATACCTGCTGCGAGAAAGGCCCACATGAACAACGAAACGATCCTCGGGATCGAAACCTCTGAGCTGTTGCTGCATCTGTCCTATTTGATGCTCATCGCCGGTTCACTGGTGCGCACGATCCTCCCGCTTCGCATTATGATCATCGTTTCTACAATAGCCGGATTCATTTCCGGGTACTTAACCGGATACGATTCGATGGTGATGTGGGAAGCAGGTTTTTTTGTGGTAAACGTCGTTCAAGTGGCCATCATTATCAGAGAACGTCGGTCTGCAAAACTCACCGAAGAAGAACTAGCGCTTCACAAGCACAAGTTTTCGAGCCTTTCAACAGTAGACTTCTTTCGATTAGTCAAACGCGGAACGTGGGTTACGGCAATGTCCGGCGAGCACCTCACAACCCAAGGCGCTCCTGTTGTTAGAATTCTGATCGTTAGTAAGGGGGCGGCCCAAGTAGAGATAGATGGCACGATCGTTGCCTTCTGCCGTAACGGTGATTTTGTAGGAGAAATGGCATTTGTCTCGGGAAATCCAGCCAGTGCAACAGTTACAACAGTCACCGAGACTCGTTATCTTATGTGGCGTTCGGAGGAGTTAAAGGGGCTTTTGGAAAAACATCCTGACATCAAGAACGCTTTGCAAACTGTTTTTTCGAAGAATCTGATCGAGAAACTCTCCAGAGATGTCCGGGCTTCAGAGCCGGAGCCGATAGGTGCTTCGGAAAGTATTGCGTAGATTTTCGGAATCGTACTACTAGGGATCCACATGGTCGAACAGCCAGTTTCCACACCGTTAGCGCTCACGAATGACGGCACGTTAGAGATCGTCTTCCTGGGTACGGGAACGGCATTCGCCCGTCGTCTTTTCCAGACCAATCTGCTCATTATCAAGGGTGAGGAGCATATTTTGGTTGACTTCGGTATGACTGGACCGCAGGCATTACAGTCTCTAGGTCTCTCTGCGATGGATATCCGCACTATCCTCCCAACACACTCCCATTCCGATCACATTGGGGGTCTTGAGTATCTCACCCTCGTTAACAGGTATTTCGCTCGACCATCGGGCAAAGACAAACTCAACATGATCATCACGGATGAATACCGTCCGCTACTTTGGGAAATGTCGTTACGTGGAGGGCTGGAGTACAATGAGCAGAATGCTGAGGGACGTCGCCTATCCTTCGAAGATCTCTATACAACCCATGTCCCCCAGCCAATAACAGTAGAGCCCCGTTCAATCTTCTCAATCATGATGAACGGCATCAAGCTTGAACTATTCCATACGAACCACATTCCCGGTGAGGCAGACAGCCCTAAGGATGCCTTTATTACCTATGGCCTCCTGATTGATGATCGTGTCTTCTTTTCCGGCGACACAAAGTTCGACCGCGATCTTATCGATATGTATGCAGATCGTGCAGAGATCATGTTCCACGATGCTAGCATGACGCCGAATCAGGTTCATGCATGGATAGATGACCTGCGCGGGATACCGGAAGACATTCGTGCGAAGATGTTCCTCGTGCATTATCAGGACGAGTTGACGGATGATGCAGCCACAGACTTTGCCGGATTGGCAAAACAGGGTGTCCGTTACCTCTTTCCCTAAAACGGGCCCTATCCGTTGACCGTGGAGGCAAGAGCCTCCTCATAGACGCGTTCGTACATTGGTACGATAAGCGAAATGTCGAACTTCTCAACGGCTCTCTTGCGTGAATTCTCACGGAAGATTGCAAGTTTTTTTGGGTTAGATAACAGATCCACGCAATACCGAGCCATACGAGTCACGTCGCCCAGCTCGGCAATAAAGCCCGTCTCATCGTGCCTCACCACTTCCGGGATACCACCGATACTGGTGCTCACAACCGGAACCGAGCAACTCATTGCTTCAAGTGCAGATAGTCCAAAACTCTCTTGCTGTGACGGGAGAAGGAAGATATCGGCGGCAGAGAGGATTTCCGGCAGGGCTGATTGCTTTCCAAGGAAGGTAACGAACTCCTCTACGTTCAGCTCGCGGCATAAACGCTCAGCATCGCTGCGCTCAGGACCATCTCCTACAAAGACCAATCGTGCCGGAAGTTTTTTGCGGACCTCTGCTAAGATTCGAATGCAATCATGCACCCGCTTCACAGGACGGAAGTTTGAAACATGCATCAGAACGAACTCTCCGTCTACGCGAAGGCGCTTCTCAACGTTTTGACAATCTCCGCGCTTATACACTTGCGTGTCTACAAAATTTGGAATCACCTTAATCGGTAGATCTTCGCCAAAACTCTGCCTCGTCTTCTCTTGCAGGAATCCTGAAACAGCCGTGATCACGTCACTTTTTTCAAGTGAGAATTTTACGATCGGGTGAAAGGTTGGTTCGAGTCCAACAAGAGTAATATCTGTTCCGTGTAACGTTGTAACGAGTTTGAACGGTGTTGTGGTTCGCGCAATCTCTTTCGCCAAATAGGCGCTGATGGCGTGAGGTATCGCATAATGCACGTGCACCACGTCGAGGTGTTCGTATCTTGCTACGTCGAGGATCTTTCCGGCAAGGGCAAGTGTATACTGATTGAACTCGAGCAGTGGATACGACGGTGTCTCTACTTCATGGTAGTAGATGTTGTCCTGAAAGCGATCGAGTCTCATCGGCTGGGCATACGTGATGAAATGCACGCTGTGTCCTCGCCTTGCTAATTCTTGCCCTAGTTCCGTTGCCAAAACACCGCTTCCGCCGTACGTTGGGTAACACACCATTCCAATTCGCATATCAAGTCCTCTCTCCAGAATGAACCGCAAGACGTTGCTCGCAGTATGACCTTTCCACCGTACGATAGTGTTCGCGGTGAAGCGAAGGTCGAAATTACCATCAAACGATCGGTCTTTTGTGCCTACATCGCGCCGTGCACGACGAAAGACCAGGCACTTGAGTTTCTCGAACGTATTCGGGCACAACATTGGGACGCTGTACATCACTGTTATGCATGGCGGATAGGACCCCATGGCATGGAATACCGCATGTCTGATGACGGTGAACCATCCGGTTCGGCGGGCAAGCCAATCCTCTTTGCATTGCAACGTTCCAACCTTAGTGACGTGATCGTAGTGGTAGCACGTTATTTTGGCGGAGTCAAGCTCGGTGTTGGGCCACTTGCGCGCGCATATGCCGACTCAGCGCAGGGTGTGATCGCAGCTAGCGAATTGTGGACCATTCGCCCCATGGCACATCTTACCGTTCATTGTATGTACGATGATGTGTCTACTATCACACATGTGCTGGAAGAAGTCGATGCAAGGTTCACCCCTACATACTCAGACTCCGTCACGTTTGATGTAGACGTACCGCTGGTCAATCTGGAACGTCTTAAGGCCGAGATCACTACACGCACAAATGCGCGTGCCGGATACTCAAAAGTCGCCACCGAGTGAGAAGAGATAGATCGGCTGGGAAGTGCCGCCATACGGCTCATTTCTCCATGCTACATCAAATCGAAGGGGCAGACCCAGCGCCAAGGATCGTATACCGAATCCAAAACTAGACAGTACAGGGTTTGGTGCCTGACGTCCGCTTGGCATCCATGCCATACCGTTGGAATCCCACGCACCACCGGCATCAAAAAATACCTGGCCCTGCAGCCCTTGGAAGAGCGATGGAATAGGGCCGGCTTGGAAGGCAAAGAGGAATGGGAATCGGAATTCAACATTCGTTACAAAGTAGCGAGTACCGTTTCGTTCATTCAATGCCCATCCGCGAAGGGGCCACCCTGGACGTGTAAAGGCAAAATCTTCCGGATTTACGAATGGCCAGCCATTGTCACTAAAGAACCTGTTGAACCAGTTATCGATACCACCAATGAAGAACTTCTGTGGATCGCGTCCAAGGCTGTATCCCCCACTGCCACGCACGGCAATGGTGTATGATTCCCCAAGATGGAGATAGTGTCTTGCATCAATACGCGCCGTTGCAAAGGAAAGTCCGTTGTCCGACCACCCTGGTGAACCTTCAAGAGTGATGTTCAGACGCGTGCCCTTAACCGGAGCCCAGAAGCCCCATAGAGCATCATCGAGGACGTACGAGATGGTAGGAACAGTAACAAAACGCGTGAGTGATGGCTCTTGGGGGAAGTCTACGTTCTCGCGAGACATAGACATGATCTGCATACCTACGTCAAAGCGTGTGTAGCGAGAAAAAGGATACGAGGCCCATACCAAACCGCCATAGTTGCGGAGTCTGTAGAGATAGGTATAGGGCACACCTTCGGGCTGGATGTAGGTGAAGCCTGCGTTCTGAAACACGGACACATGGTAGTCTACCACGTCAGGCAGGTAGCCGTAAGAAAGCAGGAAGCTACTGTTCGTGAGATCTAGAAAAAGATTGGCGCGGAAGTAGATCTCGTGATCGCCCATCATGTCAGTGAAGAGCAATTCTATCTGACCATTGGCACCAAACCAGTTGCTATAGCCTGCATTACCCGTCACCACATCTGGAGAGAACGTAACCTTATAGTCCTTCGGTGTGAAGTCTGCCTTCATGCTGCTGTCTGAAGCACTGCGCTCATCGCGCGGAGCTTCAATCACATCGTCATTGGGTTGCACGGATCGTTGCTGTGATAAATCCACGTCGAACATACCATAGCTGGTAGTTGTTGTGTCTTTCAGTTGCGAGATACGATCCATCACCCCCGTGAGGGCATTCTTTTCTTCGAGTTCCATTTGGCGGAACCGCGTCATCGGCAACGTGTCGTGCTCTTTCAGGTCGAGCGGGAATTTCAACAGAAAGAGGTCATATCCCACACGGTTCTGTGAAGCAAACAGAAGTTTGGTTCCATCCTGAGACAAGGATATCTGCGACACTTCTTGTAGAGAATTTGTGATGGCCACCTTACGTCCACTTGCCAGATCCATCTTCCACAGATTACTGATGCCGTTATAATCGGCCACGTAGAGCATCTGTGTTCCGTCAGGAGTTATCTCGATGGAATATTTACCGATGTCAGGATCCTTGGTCACACGTTCAATCGTTCGTTCATCGAGGGAGATTCGGTAGATGTCGCGCGCATCTACGTCATGGTCCCACATGTCAAAGTTTTTTGTGGTTTCATATCCCGACGTGTACTTCATACGGTCAGAAATGAAATACACCGTCTTACTGTCCGGCGTCCACGTTGGCGTCATGTCTGTAAAAACGTCGTTGGTCAATTGACTCAGCGATCGTGATTCAAGATCATACAGAAAGATGTCGGACTGTTTTCCACCGGTATCGGCATCAAATGCGAGATACTTCCCATCCGGAGACCATGCCACGCCCCCTATCGTTTGAAAGCCCAGCATAAGTACTTCGTAGTCACCGCTGGCAACATCGATGAGATAGATACCGTCTTGTCCGGCTGCCTTTGCACCTACAGCTAGTTTGGTACCCTGAGGATTCCACGAAACACCGGGGGTAAGGAAGTTCAGTTCTTCAAAGTCAGTTGACCGTGCGCTACCGGCTAGGCGACGTGTATTTTTTGAGACTAGGTCCATCACCCATAGGCCAAATGTTTGATCACCTCTATCGGAGATAAAGGCAACCTGTTCTCCATCTGGGGAAATCGCCGGCGATGTGTTGTAGAAGTTTCCGTCCTTCTGGTGATTGGTTAGCCTACTCGAGAAGTCTTCTACATACTCATAACGATTTACGTCCGGGAAGTAGTACTTCTTCTCGTCCTTTGCCCATTGCTCTGACATTTCTTCATACGTCATGCCAAAGGCAGCGCGGAAGGTCCTGTCAACGTCACCGATGGTGCGAAATCTATTGAGAACCTCTCCAACCTTGCCCTTGCCATATTTCCCGGCGATATAGGACCAGAAGGCTTGTCCACCACGATAGGCAAAATATCCGTTGAGTTGACTGATACCGCGAAGGTATTCGCTCACAGCAACATCACGCATGAACATATCGGTTTTTACATCGAGTCCATTTGCGCTGGAATATTCAGCAAAACCTTCATTCATCCACAACGGAAGCATCGCCGCACCGCTACTGCTCATCAAGGCTTGGATCGATCCACCATAGAACATGTCGTTGATCACGGCATGGACCAATTCGTGATGGATCACATGGCGGAATTTGGCGTAATCGCCTTCGAATGGGAGGACCACGCGATTCTTAAACAACTCTGTTACACCACCGATGCCCTCCGTCATAAACTCATCGATCACGTTCGTCTGTTGGAACTGATTGTGTGAGCTATAGATGATCAACACAATACGTTTGGTGATCGAGAATGACAGTTCCTCTTGGATCTGGCGTAATGCGTCTTCGGCCTTTAGAGCAGTGTATTTGGCGATATAGTCTGCATCGCCATGGAAGTACACATCGAAGTTTTCCGATTGAATGTACCGCCAATTGAATTTTTCGTATTGCTTCTTGTTCTTTCCAAACGGCAGATTACCAGCCAGGAACTGTGCTGACACAGTACCGGAAAGAAGGATCAATGTGGCGAGGAGAAGAAGGGGGCGCATTGGTTCTGTGATTGAAGATCCGATACAAGAGACCCCCAGCGACGGAAATTTGTTACCGATCACGCCGGTGTTTCAGTCGATTGTTCATTCGATCCGCCTGGTGATCTCTTTGTTTTTGAACGTTTGGCCAAAAATGCCAGCCCCGCCTCTGCGGCTGCCTGCTCAGCATCCTTTTTGTTACGTCCAGTACCGCTACCGATCACGCGTTCTTCGACGACAACATCTACGGTAAAGTGTTTCTCATGGTCGGGGCCTTGTTCTCGGACAACAACATAGCGGGGGGCCGGAAGCCCCTTACCCTGAACCGTTTCGAGCAAGAAGCTCTTGTAGTTTGTGTCGTGCACCAGGGATTCGCGCACCATGATTGGTAAGAGTTTTTCAACGATAAACCTGCGAACCTCATCAAAACCACGGTCGAGGTATACTGCTGCGATGATCGACTCCAGTGCATCGGCAAGCATACTATCGTTGCCACGTTGCAAGGACTGGGTTGCCGAGTAACTCAGAAAGAGAAACTCTTCGAGTTTGAGTGCTCGGGCACAAATCGCTAGAGACTTCTTATTGACGATCCACGATCGCATCTTTGTGAGTTCACCTTCCAGCACCTCTCTGTTGTTATAGAACAGATATTCTGCTGTAACCATGCCAAGGATTGCATCGCCAAGGAACTCCAAACGCTCGTTGGACCTGTGGTCCGGTGAGTTCACCACCTGCAAGTATGAACGATGCGTAAGTGCTTGTTCATACAGTGATGCAAGATGAATGTCTACGCCGATCTGCTTCTCAAGTTCTGCAACACGTTCATCCGTAAGGATGCCCATCGGAGGAAACAGGTCGCGAAACATCGCATTGTTCGCCGATCCACGATTGGAGGCGAACTTGAGGAGGTTTGCGTATAGCTGACGTACGATGTCCTTCACAGCCGAAGACCGGACGTGGTGATACTCTTACTCAGAGAATGCTTTGAAGCACAGTGTAGCATTGTGTCCACCAAAGCCGAACGTGTTGCTCAAAGCAGCGCGTATTTCGCGCTTCTTGGGGGCATTCGCCACGTAATCCAAAGTACAATCAGGATCGGGTGTGATCTGATTGATCGTTGGAGGCGCAATACCGTTTACGATGGCAAGTGTTGTTGCAATTGCTTCAACGGCACCAGCGGCACCGAGGAGGTGGCCGGTCATAGACTTCGTTGAGCTTACAGACATCGTTTTAACGTGATCTCCGAAGACAGTGGCGATCGCTGCAGACTCAGACTTATCGTTGAACGGTGTGGATGTTCCGTGAGCATTGATGTAATCAATGTCTTCGGGAACAAGCCCAGCATCTTCAATAGCAAGCTTCATAGAACGGACGGCACCTTCTCCACCGGCTGCAGGTTGTGTGATGTGATAGGCATCGTCGGTAAAGCCGATACCCGACAACTCAGCAAGGATTGTTGCGCCGCGATTCATTGCGTGCTCAAGCGTTTCGAGAACAAGGATCGCACCACCCTCACCCATAACAAAACCATCACGGTCTTTGTCAAAGGGGCGACTTGCTGTGGACGGATCATCGTTGCGCGTGGACAGGGCCTTCATAGCATTAAATCCACCGATGCCCATTGGGCAAATAACTGCCTCTGAGCCCCCTGCCAACATCACATCGGCCATACCACGCTGCATGAGCATGAGGGCATCACCGATACTGTGAGAGGAAGTAGCGCAGGCCGATACAGTGCCGTAGTTCGGGCCCTTTAGTCCGTAGCGAATTGCGATATGTCCGGCCGCAATATCAGAGATCAGCATCGGAACAAAGAATGGACTGATACGATCGGGCTTCCCACCACGTTCGTAGAGATTCTGTTGTTGATGGTGATATGTCCACATCCCGCCGATACCCGAACCAAAGACAACACCAATGCGGTTACGATCCGTTTTTTCGAAATCGATACCAGAGTTTTCTACTGCCATTACAGCAGCAGACATGGCGAACTGCGCGAAGAGGTCCATTCTCTGAACCTCTTTGCGCGATATCACCAAGAGTGGGTCGTAATTCTTGACCTCGGCGGCGAATCGTGTGTCGAACTCAGACGCGTCAAAACGCGTGATAGGAGCCGCACCACTGCGACCCTCCATCATGCCAGCCCAGAACTCAGCTGCCGTGTTGCCAATTGGCGTTACGGCACCAACGCCGGTAATGACGACGCGAGGAATTGATCTCGACATACGAACCTACGAGGATGATCGATGTTTAGTTAAGAGGCCTTCGACTCGATGTACGACACAGCGTCGCCAACGGTCTGGATCTTCTCTGCGTCGCTATCATCGATCGTGAGGTTGAAGGCACGTTCGAATTCCATGATGAGCTCAACGGTATCGAGAGAATCTGCACCGAGATCGCTTGTGAACGATGCTGCCGGCGTTACTTGTGACTCTTCCACACCGAGCTTGGAGACGATGATCTCCGTCACTTTTTGTGCCACTGCTGACATACGGAACCCTTGAAAAAAATGAGGTTGAAAATTTGCTTATTTACCGATCACATCGCCAAACCACCGTCAACGTTCAAAACCTGACCTGTGATGTACGATGACTCCGGGGCAATGAAGAATGAAACAACACTTGCGATCTCATCCGGACCTGCGGCACGCTTCATCGGAATGTTGCTGAAGAACGAAGCCTTCTGCTCTTCCGTAAGCTTTTCCGTCATGTCCGTCTCTACAAAACCCGGAGCTACGCAATTTACGAAAACGTTACGACTAGCGAGTTCGCGAGCAAGGCTTCTTGTGAGACCTATCAAACCGGCCTTAGCACTACTGTAATTGACCTGTCCGGCATTACCCTGCAAGCCAACTATGCTGCCAATATTCACGATCCGGCCTGTTCGTTGCTGCATCATTGGCCGAGCGGCAGCTTTGCAGGCGTAGAACACTCCCGTGAGATTTGTATCCACCACGTCTTGCCAATCCTTGCCGCTCATTCGCATGATCAGCCCGTCCTTCGTGATGCCGGCATTATTCACGAGGGCATCGATGCGACCACCTTGCGTTACAACGGCTTCGATGAATCCTTTCACAGATTCTTCATCACTCACGTTCACCTGCAAATAGGTAACCGTGCCCCCAGCTTCTCTGATCTCGGAGGCGATCTTTTCGGCTCGTTCCGGAGCCGAATTGAATGTTGCAAAAACAGACGCACCCTCAGCACAGAGTCGCCGAACAATTGCTTCACCAATTCCGCGCGACCCGCCTGTTACGGCGATCACCTTGCCCGAATGGTCAAATGTTTTCATGGTCAAGCCCCTTCTTCGTTCACGCGTTGAACATCCGCCGCTGTGTCAATGCCGTCTACCGTTGCTTCTGAGAGAGTTCGCTTTATGAGACCTTGGAGCACCTTACCCGGACCGACTTCTCGGTACGACGTGATGCCGGCATTCCACATCGACTGCATAGTGGCCGTCCACAACACTGGCGAGGTGAGCTGACGGATGGCGGCATCTTTCAGTTCATCTGCCGATGTAACGGCAGAACCTGTTACGTTAACATAGACGGGTACACTGGCTTCGTTAAATGATGTTGACCGGATCTTCTGAGCCAATCCTGATTCTGCTTCGGCTAGAAGGGGCGAATGAAACGCTCCGCTCACCTGAAGTTCTTTCACAAGTTTGGCACCCCGTTCTTTAAAGACCGGCATTGAAGCTCGAACGTGTTGAGCCGATCCGCTAACAACGATCTGTCCGGGCGAGTTGAAATTTGCCGGAACGATTACCTTCCCTTCGCCACCGTTGAGCTCAGCACAGATCTCGCGAACAACATCATCATCCAGCCCAACAATGGCTGCCATGGTTCCCGGAATTGCTTCACCAGCCTGAAACATCAATGTTGCCCGCAGTTGCACGAGTTGGAGTGCATCTTCAAACGACACCACACCGGCAGCGTAGAGGGCTGAATATTCTCCTAATGAATGTCCGGCTACCGCACGCATGGTGGTGCGAACTGGGGTGACATTCAATAGGAGAACCTCATGCAAAAACAACGCTGGTTGTGTGTAGCGAGTTTGACGGAGAACATCCTCAGGACCATCAAACATGATTGCACTGATATCATATCCAAGAATCTCCTGAGCACGCTCGATAAGCCCCTTAGCAACACTGTATGACTCGACAAGATCTTTTGCCATGCCAACATATTGCGAACCTTGTCCAGAGAACAATAACGCTAAATTCATGTGATTGGATCCTTACGAGTCGATGGACCAACGAATAAGTACACTACCCCACGTATACCCTGCACCAAAAGAGGACAGCACGAGATAGTCACCCTTCTTCACCTTCTTGTTCATGTGCAGCTCAGAGAGACAGATCGGAATGGTACCGGCCGTAGTATTCCCAAAACGGTCGATGTTGATCATTACCTTTTCTTGTGGAAGACCCATTCTCCTCGCAGTGGCTTCAATGATGCGAAGATTGGCTTGGTGGGGTACGAGCCAAGCGATGTCATCAGCTGTGAGGTTGTTTCGTTGCATGATGTCGAAGGAAACATCAGCCATACCCTTCACGGCACTTTTGAAGACGGTTTGACCCTCTTGATAGACGAAGTGTTCACGATTCTGTACACTTTCAACGGTAGGGGGCTTCAGGGACCCGCCGGCTGGCTGATGGAGGAATGGTTCTCCGTTGCCGTCCATGTGCAACACATGGTCAAGCACACCATAGGTATCATCGTCCCCTGCTTCTAGGAGCACGGCTCCACCACCATCACCAAAAAGCACGCAGGTGGTACGGTCTTCAAAATTGAGGATTGAGCTCATCTTATCGCCGCCAAGTACCAAGCATCGTTTTGCTGCGCCGGACTCAACCATTTTTGCACCTGTTACAAGGGCATAAAGGAAGCCACTGCATGCCCCTGCAAGATCAAAACCCCATGCATTGGTGGCACCAAGTTTACGTTGCAAAATGGCAGCGCTGGAAGGAAAGACTCGGTCACCGGTAATAGTTGCAACGATGATGAGGTCTATGTCCAACGGCGTTAGACCGCGTTGCTCTAACACGCGCTGAGCTGCAGGCAGCAAGATATCCGTGAGGCCACCTTCAAAAGCAAAATGGCGTTCTCGAATACCCGTTCTTGTGGTGATCCACTCGTCTGTGGTATCGATCTTACTTTCAAACCACACGTTGTCGTAAACATCCGCCGGCACGTTATGTGCAACAGCCGTGATCACCGCATTCATACAGGTTCCTTGGATGGTCCAGTCGGAGTGGCGAGAGCTTTTTGGATAGTACCGTTTACGTCCTTGCGGACCATTTCCACGGCGCGTTTGATCATATTCGAAAGGGCAAGGGGCGAGCTACTTCCGTGACCAATGATCGCAACACCATTGATTCCGAGAAGGGGCACTCCACCATATTCTTGATAGTCCATGTCTCGTAAAGCGCTTTTAAGCACAGGTCTGAATGCGCCAATCAGCAGTTTCTGAACGAGGCCACGATCAGCGTACGCACGGAAACGGTCCTTGAGAAAACCAAGGATACTTTCGGCAAACTTCAGGACGATATTCCCTTCAAAGCCATCACAGACCACGATGTCTACTGTGCCGGCCAGGATATCTCTGCCTTCTACATTTCCGACGAAGTTCACGCCATTTGTTTGAAGCATACCGTAGGCTTCTCGAGTGACCTCGGTCCCCTTTCCTTCTTCTTCGCCAACGTTGAGAAGTCCAACCGTTGGTCGCGAAATTCCGATCATGAGTTCAGTGTAGACACTACCCATCACGGCATAGTCAGAAAGGAATTTTGGTTTGCTGTCTACGTTCGCTCCTACATCCAGCAGCAATGTTGGTCTACCCGTTTTTGTTGGGAAGAACGACCCTATCGTAGGTCTGCTCACTCCGGGGATTCTACCGCAGAGCATCGTGGCTGTAGCCATCACACCGCCGGTATTTCCGGCTGAAACAAAGGCATCAGCTAAACCCTGACGCATGAGTTCTAGCCCAACATAGAGTGATGACTCACGCCGGGTCTTTACGATGGATGATGGCTCATCGCCCATTCCAACAACATCGGGGGCATGTACAACTCTGATCGAGGGTGATCCCTGATGCTTTGCAAGCAAGGGTGTAACGTCACCTTCACGTCCAACAAGAATGAGTTCTACGTTGGACCCGAGTTCTTTGAGTGCAAGGATAGCCCCCTGCACTTCATTAGAGGGTGCATGGTCTCCACCCATCGCATCAAGCACTACCCTAACAGGGCGGCTATGCGTTGGGAGGGGTGCTGAGGAAACAGCGTCAGGCACGGACGATCCTCAGGGGGTTCGTGTTCTCGTGATCGTTAGTCGACAGAGAGGATCTTGCGGCCGTTGTAGTACCCGCAGGATGTGCATACGATGTGTGGCTGCTTGGCAGCGCTGCAGTTAGGGCATGTCATCACAGAAGGCGCTGTTGCCTTGTAGTGCGTACGGCGCTTGGCACCGCGGGACTTGGAGTGACGTCGCTTTGGATTCGGCATGAGAAGTACCTCAGTTTTACTGTCGTTTCAATTTTGCGAGTGCGGCCCATCGATCATCGACCATTTCCGGCTCGATCCGATCGGTGGCATCATTGCCCTTGATCACGGGATGGATGTCTTCGAGTTCTTTGTCGCGATATGCTGGGGCTACACGACGAAAAGGGATCGCAACGGTAAGTACCTGGCGTACATCTTCCGTAAGATCGATCACCTTGTCCTCTTCTCGTATCCCACGCACCTCTTCATCATCAAGTTCACTGATACGTCCACGCTGCTGAGCGGCCAGTTCATGGTCTACAACGAAGTCGAGATCGATCACAGCAGTGATGGGTTCATCGAATTCTTCTAGCGACCTGTCACAGACCAGACGAGCAGTTCCGGAGACATCTGCAACAAGTGTATACCTGCTGCTGACCTTCCGAAGGACACCTTCTGTGTGGACCATACCGATGAATTCGGAGGCAAGCTCCGGAATCTGTGATACGTCCGTATCGATCATGAAGGGATGGTTCCCATCCCGAAGACCCACGATATTGATGGTGATCATGGTATTCAGGCGGGTCCAATGTTGACAAGACTACGAAAATACGGCACTTAGACGATTTTTACAAACCTTGTCCACATCGTCAAGCTCCGAGTGCTTTCAGGTTCTTCTTGGCTGTTTCGTTGTTCGGATCGAGCTTTAGAACCTCACGATAGGCCTTTTTGGCATTTTCTACGTCTTGCAGCCCTTGATAGCCAAATCCGAGGTAGATCCACGATCCTACGCTCTTAGGGTCGAGCTCCGTGCCTGTCTTGCTCCGGTCAACAATGGCCTGCCACTTTTTGTCTGCGATATCTTGACCATTGAGGCGGATAATGGCACCTACAGCATATCGCTTATCATCAGCGCTTGTGCTGGCTTTCCCGTTTTCAATCACGGAATTGAGAAGTGCCGGCCCCCTTACAACATCACCCTTTGCAAGTAGGGTCTCTCCAAGACGAAGTGTTGCATACATGTATGTGGGGCTCACCGCAAGGGCACGCTCGTACGAGGCAATGGCACTGTCAACAAGACTATCAGCATAGAAGTTATTGCCGATAAAGACGTGGATCTTTGCATCGAGCGAGTCAGAGCAATTCGCCAATCGCTTACGGAAAATCTCATTTGACCGAGCATACATGTATCTGCCCTGCATGAGCAGTGCATAGCGGAACATAAAGGTGCATTGTTTTGGATCTCTGTCTGCAGCCTCTGCCATCACATTGATGGCCATGGCCGTGTCTCCAGCCACAACAGCTGCTACGCCAAAGTACCAGTAGTCCACGTTGTCCCACTTTGCCTTGATCGGTAGTGCCGCCTTGTAGTAGTCAACACTGGCCCGCCATTGCTTGGCCATGAAGTTACACTTGGCCATCATGAGTGAAACCTTTGGCTTAAGAGAGTCGATCTTGACTGCTGCATCTTCGAGGTGACGCTTTGCAGAGTCGCACATGTTCTGCTTGAACAACGACTCGCCGAGGTACCATGATGCCATGATCTCGCCCGTGCCAAGTGGACGGAGGGTACGATATGTCTGAAGGGCAGTTGTTGCCGCTGAATATTTTCCGGCCAAGTACAGAATCTTACCCTCTTCGTACCACGCACGAGCATTCTTCGGATCGAGCTTCGTTACTTGATCCCATTCGCGAAGAGATCTCGAGAAATATTCATTTGCCAAATCGTTGTCTGTTTCACGATTACCCATGCGCCAGAAACATATGGCAAGATTGAAGTGCGCTACGACGAGGTTCGGATCGAGCTCGATAGCCTTGTCATAATTTTGTACAGCGAGTTCGAAAACCGGGATGGGCTTTGAGTTGAAATAGATGTTGCCTAGAGCCAGATAGGTTGCCGGACTCTTGGGGTGTTTATCACGGGCAGTAGTAGCTACAAGTTCTGCGGCCTTTAAGGAGTCGGCTGCAACAAGTGCATTCACAAGTGCAAGCGTAACATCTACATCATCACGCTTCCGAAGGTACTTGCGTAAGATGGGACTGGCTGCCGGAGCTTGTTCTGTTTCCGTAAGTGCCTGGGAATACAGCAGAACATTTTCCTTCTCATCATCATCTTCTTCGTACACGCGCCGAGCATACGTCAGAGCTGTATCATGGATATCTAATTCCAGGTAGATCTTGGCAGCAAGTGCCACCGTAGGAATATCCTGAGGGTTCTTATCGATCGCCTTGCGAATATGTTCGGCAGCCTGCACCCAATTTCCTTCCGCCGCAGCTTGTTTGGCAGAGTTAAAGTCATTGGCAAATGCCACAGCAGCAGACCCGACCAAGAGGATCGCAATGAGGAGCGTACGCATGGTTGTGTTGGTATTGGTGTTCATTCTTCTGGCATTGTTAGGGAGAACTTTGCATAGGCAGGTTCAATGCCTGCTGCAAAGAGTGTCTTGAGTGCATCACCATTGCGGGTGATGTATTGCATAAATCCCGACGGGAGATTGTGTTGGTTTGGGAGATCTCGCAAGTACACCCAGATCGGTACAGGAAACGGATATTTTCCCATAATCAAATACGATAGGTGTACAGGTTTAGGCCATTCATGTGTACCATCAGCATTGGTGTAGCTCAAGCGAAGGGGCTTTACCATTGTATCACGCTGGATTTGGGACAGATAGCCAACTCCTATCGACCCGGGTATTGCCTGCACAGCACGCACCACACTATCATGATCCGGAACCGATGCAATTCGCTCATGTGCCGGGGTTTTCTTCTTACCTAGAACCACATTCACGATGTTGCCGTACACAGAACCAGATGCATTACCGGAGAGGATAAAGGTTGGGTCCTTCAGAAGTTTGGGATACGACGTTCGAACACCACTTTCGCCACCAAGCCACTGCCTGATGTGGTTTGCATTCATTGTATCGTATGGGAAGCTTTTGGCAACAAAAAACACCAGTGCATCCCGACCCAATAATGTTCTTGGCAACGTATCCGTAGGATCATTGGCAATGGCACTGTCCTCGGACGGAGTATAGTCGCGAGCAATGATGGCGATGCGTTCCGTATGGTTCAGCATGCGGTCCATCGTTGTGTATACGTCAGAGCTCACAAGGGTGACTGATGCGTTCGGATGTGCCTTGTCGTACAACACCTTTGCCGATGTGAGGATGCCTAAGATCTCTGGATCCACGGACACAGAAATCGAACCAGATAGCGCTGACTCTGTTTGCGATGCATCTTTCTGAGCAGACTCCGTACACGCTGTAAGTCCGAGGACCAACACCAGTGCGAGAATTGCAGGAACGCGGACGTTAGTCTTCATCGTCTTGGTTCTTTCGCTGACTGAAATACATCACCATGCGAAGCATGCCAAACAATATGACGACCGAGCCGAAAACTTCTTGGAGTGGCGAGTCCAATACCCCAAAAGGAGCAACGCCGGCAAGGATCAAAACTCCAAGAAGGAGTATGAGAACCCTGACGGCGATGTTCACAACATGCATTATTCGAAGGCGGCGCGATTACCGCAAAGTGAACCGGATTGGCACACGTGCCCATACCCGAACGGCTTGTCCGTTCTGTTGAGCAGGAGTAAACGACGTCTCACGAACAGCCTTCACAGCTGCTTCATCGAGGATCTCGTTCTCGGACTCGATTACCTTGATATTCTCGATGCGTCCATCCTTGCCGATAAGAGCACCAACGAGAACAATGCCTTCAATTCCGTTACGACGTGCCATTTCCGGATACTTCACCCTACGAGCCAAGCTAGCTTCATCATAAGATGGTTCCTTTTCAACAGAAACAAAGTCTTCGATGTCTGGCTCTGCTTCCCTGGTTGCGATCTGCACGCCTTCACCGATGTTGTCGGCAAACCCGCCATTGTCTTCCCCGCTCCCGCCTACGGCAGAAGCACGGTTGATCTCATCGGTGTTAGCAAAATCCTTTGCATCCGGAGCAAGTTCAGCATCTGGAACGGCAACCGGAGTTCCGGCACGTGCTGCCGGTCCTGCTGGGGCAGCCGTTGGCGGCGGAGGTGGAGGAACGTCTTCATTCTGCGACTGTGGGGGCGGCAGATTATCCAACGAAACACGAGCCAACTTCACTTTTACGACATTCGGTGGCGGAAAGAGCCACGCTTCGATCAATTTTGATGCAAAGGCATACAACGCAATCAGAAGAAGAAGTGCCATCGTGACCATGAATGCACGACGCGTGTTCTCTGCGATAACGCGCTTTAGTTCTGCCGCTCCGTAACGGATAGCTTCTAATGGCTGCTGGAGTGTTGCTGTGGTGCTCATAGTCCCTTCAGCTCCTCGGCGTCCTTCGCCTCATACGGTGACACGGTGAACTTTCGCTTGCGCTCATTGATACCGAGGCGCTTAAGACCTTCGATGATATCCGGCTCTGCGGCATTGAGTTCATCAAGGATTTGGACGACAAGTCCATAGGGGGCTTCCCCTGATCCCTTCAGAACAACAATACACCGGTTCTTGAGCGCTACGTTTTGATCTACGACAACCTTTTTTAGTCCCTTGACTGTGATTTTCTCCGGGGCATCCATACCCATGTTGTAGAACATCTTGCCGTCATCACGGACACGAATGGTCAACAACTCAGACTGTTTCACTTCGATCGGGACATCCAGTTCCGGAGGAACATTCATTTCCATCGTTTGCGGCGTGATCATCGACGTTGTAAGCATGAAGAATGTCAGGAGCAAGAACGTGATATCCACGAGAGGCGTCATATCGAGACGAAACCCGAGACGTTTCTTTGCCTTCCGCTTGCCTTGTTTGCCGCGTCGCTGTTTTTGTCCGCCGCCTAATTCACCACCACCTGCCATGAGGACACCTGTAGTTCGGTTCGTTCTAGAATAGAGAGGAGGAAACGTGGGATCGTGTTACATCACCTGATGGCAATGATCACATCCCGGTCTTCTTCTCCGTGACGAAGTTGAACGTTGTTGCGCGCTTCTTGCGCATTTCGTTCATAGCCATCTCCACCCACCGGTAACGGAGGCGACGATCGGCGTCCACGGCAAACGATGCTCTTGAGTTGACGATGCGGCACTTCTCAACGATGGTACCAAGCCACACAGTGTCCTTTATCTTGTACACTGTGGTCTTTTCGTCTACATCAGGAAACTTCGCTTCGCGCATGGCTGCACGGAGACTGATGATATCCTGCTCATTGATCATGGACACATAAAACGCCGTGTCCTTCACTACCGAATCAACACCGATCTTGATCATTACAAGATCCTTATCGGCGAGTTTAGCAGTATCGGATTGTGTCTGTGGTCGTTTGATTTCGACCTTATTCTGATTTTCTGATTCGCTCTTGAACTTTGCTGTGAACATGAAGAACGTCAATAGGAGGAACGTGATGTCCACCAACGGCGTCATGTCCAGCACAAAGCCAACGCGTTTCTTCTTAATCTTCGACATGATTATTCCCTACCGGTGATGAGATCAGGCCTTCGTGCCGGTGCGGATGGAAAGTGTTTCCATCAGATCAAGGATGGCTTCATCCATTTGATATGTGAAATCGTCAACTTTTGTCGTGAAAAAGTTGAAGAAGATGATGGACAGAACAGCGGCAATAAGACCACCGGCTGTGTTGTAGAGAGCTTCGGAAATACCGATGGAGAGCTGTTGTGCAGATACAGTACCTGCAGCGCCCAGTGCCTGGAAGGCACGGATCATACCAACGGTTGTTCCGAGAAGACCGATCATCGTTGATACCGATGCGATCGTAGAGAGCATCGCGAGATTCTTCTCAAGTAGCGGTGTCTCGAGGTTCATATTTTCATCGATAACACGTTGTGTTTCTTGGAGCTTTTGATCTGCATTCAACGTTGGATCATTCTCTACGGTCCGAAAACGCTCCACAGCAGCACGGAGAACATTTGCAAGTGAGCCACGCTGATTATCGCATGCTGCAAGTGCGGCTGTATAGTTACCCTTTGCAACGTTGCCAACGATCTCTTGCGTGAAGGCATGCATGTTGCCCTTACCGCCAGCCTTGCCGATGGAGAGAAAACGCTCTACAGTAAAGGTAATCGCGATGAGGATACAGGCGATCAAAAGACCCACAAGTGGGCCCCCAGTGAAGATCATACCCATTGCGTTCTGCGGAAGGTGCATGTCCACTACCTGCGTTTTCGGATCTGTGAAGTTACCCTCAGCACCGAGTACAAGGTAGAACACCGCGTAGGCCGCAATAACGCAGGCTACCAGAATGATCGTGTTCGTCATGTTCTTCATACGTCACCCTTCAAGGAAACAGAATAGTGTTATTGATCGTTGTTG
The DNA here is from genome assembly GCA_937870915.1 of uncultured Ignavibacteria bacterium. Lineage (GTDB taxonomy): Bacteria > Bacteroidota > Ignavibacteria > Kapaibacteriales > Kapaibacteriaceae > UBA10438. Next base: position 66,302 of record CALMZQ010000209.1, on the reverse strand, counting down.
TGCGCATCAAGTGCTTCGTCTACACTCGAATACGATTCGAAAACATTGTCCAGTCTTGTCACATGGAGGATCTGTTGCAATGCCTCGGGCACATTGCATAACACGATCGCTCCCCCTTTTCTGCTGATGGATGTGTGAGCCGCAAGCAAGCCGCCGATAAACGACGAGTTGATGTAGGCCACATTTTCCACGTCCACCACAACTGTCCGCTTACCATTCACCAAGGCGCGTTGCAGCACCTCCTGAAATGCTTCAGACTCTTCACCACCAGTGAATTGCCCCGAAAGTGAAACGATCAGGATCTCGCCAACCGTTCGTTCTTTGATCTGTTCGTTTTCCGTCATAATCCCATCGTCCGTCTGAATGCCGCGTCGTGAAGACGTCGAATCTACGAAAAAAGCCTGCTTCATTCAGGGTGTAAGACACGCAGAGTTACCACTTTGTAACACTGGGACGAGAGATCTTTGCTACACGGGGTATTCCGGCAAGGTCTTCGATGATTGTGCAGTCGAGGCCGCCCCCTACCATGAGGGCCTGCACGTCCGTATTCTGACCGTAGCCGATTTCGAGCAATGCCGTGCCTGTAGGAGAGAGTATCTGTGTGGCCACAGATGCAAACCGACGGTAAAAAGTAAGTCCATCCAGATCGTCGGTGAGGGCGGTAAGGGGCTCATGGTCCCGTACCTCGGGCTCGAGATCATGGACATCAACAAGGGCGATATACGGTGGATTCATCGTAATGAGATCAAACGGACCTGACGGGAGTGTGGCCAGAATGTCCATTTCGATGAAAGTCACCCGGTCCTCTACCCCATGAGTTTGAGCATTGTTCCTTGCGATCTTGAGCGCTTCGGGATGAACATCTACACATTCCCACGTACATGTTGAAACATGCGCAGCAATGGAGATTGGAATGCACCCGCTCCCGGTTCCGATATCGAGACAACGTTGTGCACTGCCCCCTACCTCACGCAGGATACGTATTGCGCGGTCCACGATGATCTCCGTTTCCGGTCGTGGGATGAGCACCTGTGGACCCACGACGAAGGAAAGGCCGTAGAAATCTGCCTTGCCGAGGATGTATTGCAGCGGCTCATGCATTGCTCTTCGCTGCACATAGGAGCGTAAGACCACCAACTCTTCTTTTGAGAGGGGGCGTTCATGATCCGTATACAACTGGAGCCTACGAACGTTCAACACCTCGCACAACATAAGCTCAATGGTCAAACGTGGCGAGTCCACACCCTTGCGCTCAAAGTACTCCGTCCCCCAGTTCACGAGGTCAAGCACAGTCCATATGCGCTCTACGTCAGGCGTGTGCCGACGCATAGTGGTCCTGTAGCGATACAGCTGTGAATGTTTCTTGCCTCAGGGCTTTGATCCCATGCAAGGACGCCTCGGCAGCTGCAAGCGTTGTGAAGAAAGGAACTTTATACTTCATTGCCGTCCGTCCCATCACAGCCTCATCATATCGCGCGCTTTCACCGATCGGAGTGTTAATCACGATCTGAACGTCACCATTGGCGATCTGATCGATGATGCTTGGTCGACCTTCGTAGTGCTTGAGAACGGACGTTGTTTCAACACCATGCTCACGAAGGAAGGCTGCTGTACCACTGGTTGCAAGGATGGCAAATCCGAGATCGCGATAACCCTGCGCTGTTTCGATGGCACGCGGTGTTTTGTCGTGGGCACTTAGGGAGATGAAGACATTTCCGGTAAGGGGCAATGAATTCCCGGAAGAGATGTGCGATTTCACGATTGCTCTTCCGAACGTGCTGTCCATGCCCATCACTTCGCCTGTTGATCGCATCTCTGGTCCGAGGAAGACGCTGGCATGCGGGAATTTGGCGAATGGGAAAACCGACTCCTTGATGGCCGTGCGGGTCATCGTGGTGTTGAACTCTTTCATTCCGATGTCGGCAAGCTTCGTGCCGACCATCACGCGTGTTGCGATCTGTGCAAGCTGCACACCGGTGGCCTTTGACACAAAGGGCACCGTGCGCGAAGCGCGCGGATTGACCTCGAGTACGTAGACGATGTTGTTCTGGACAGCGAACTGAATGTTGAGCAGACCGATCACGTTCAGTTCACGCGCCATGCGCTTAGCATAGTCGCGCATGGTGTCCACGATCTCGGGTGCGATGTTATACGGCGGAAGGACACATGATGAATCACCAGAGTGTACACCGGCTTCTTCGATGTGCTGCATGATACCACCGATCACCGCCATGTCTCCGTCGCTCACAGCATCTACGTCAAACTCAAGGGCATTCTCGAGGAAATGGTCGATCAAAACCGGTCGTGTTGGGTCTTGTGCGATTGCCGTACGCATATACTCGCGCAGGGAATCTTCTCGGTAACAGATCTGCATTGCCCTGCCCCCTAACACATAGGACGGGCGAACAAGGACGGGGTATCCAACACGGTCGGCAATCGTTACGGCATCATCTTCCGTTACGCTGGTTCCCCACGGGGGACAGGGTATGTTGAGCTTCGCAAGGAGATCACCAAAGCGCTGACGATCCTCTGCTAGGTCAATACCTTCAGGCGATGTACCGATGAGTTTCACCCCAGCTTCATGAAGCTTCTGTGCGAGTTTGAGCGGCGTTTGACCACCGAATGTGATCACCACTCCATCGGGATCTTCCAGTTCGATGACGTTCATCACGTCTTCGAAGGTCAATGGTTCAAAGTAAAGTCGGCTCGTAGTATCATAATCCGTTGACACGGTTTCCGGATTACAATTGATCATGATCGCTTCGTACCCCATTGCCTTCAGAGCGAACACTCCCTGCACACAGCAATAATCGAACTCGATCCCCTGGCCGATCCGATTGGGTCCGCTTCCGAGAATGATGACCTTCTTGTTCTTCGATGGTTTGGCTTCGTTCTCGGTATCGTAACACGAGTAGTGATACGGCGTCTCCGATTCGAACTCCGCTGCACAGGTGTCTACAGTTTTGTAAACCGGACGTACGCCGATGTGAATTCGTTGGGCTCGGACGGCCGATTCCGATACTCCGAGTATGGTTGCGATCTGATAGTCGCTGAATCCATACCGTTTGAGTCTACGCATATGGGGAACAGAAATGGCCTGTAAGGCAAGTCCGTTTTGTACCTCACGAACAAGTTCAAGCGCTTCATCAACGATCTGCTTACACTGCTCTAGGAACCATGGATCGTACTTCGTTAGTCCGTGGATCTCTTCTGTGGTCATCCCGGCTCGTAGTGCATCACAAAGATCAAAGATCGACGTGGAAGTGCGTTTGCGAAGCCTCGACCGAAGAGGAACAAGCTCCGCTTCTTCGAGTGGAGTAAGATCAGCATACTGTGGTGAGTCGAACCCAAAACCAAATCGCTTTTGTTCGAGTGACCGAAGTGCCTTTTGAAGTGCCTCTTTGAAGTTGCGACCAAAGGCCATGGCTTCACCCACCGACTTCATTTGAATGCCGAGTGTATTATCGGCCTCATGGAACTTCTCAAAGTCCCACCGTGGGATTTTCACAACTACGTAGTCAATCGACGGCTCAAAACAGGCCGGCGTCTTTTTCGTGATGTCGTTGAGGATCTCATCAAGAGTATATCCAACAGCAAGTTTCGCCGCCATCTTAGCAATCGGGAACCCTGTTGCCTTTGAAGCCAGAGCTGAGCTGCGTGAAACACGCGGGTTCATTTCGATGACCACCATACGTCCATCGTGTGGATTCACGGCGAACTGAATGTTCGACCCTCCCGTTTCCACGCCGATTTCGCGAATGATTTTGAGCGACGCGTCCCGCATACGTTGGTATTCACGGTCCGTGAGCGTCTGCGCCGGAGCAACCGTGATCGAGTCACCCGTATGTACACCCATAGGATCAACGTTCTCGATGGAACAGATGATCACCACATTATCCTTGGTATCGCGCATCACCTCAAGTTCATATTCCTTCCACCCGATGATGCTCTCTTCCACAAGTACACGTTGAATGGGGCTGGCCACGAGCCCATTGCGTAACATCTCACGATATTCTTCGAGGTTATATGCGATACCGCCACCAGTACCACCGAGAGTGAATGATGGGCGAATGATGGCCGGGAACCCCACCTCATCCACCATCTTCATGCCCTCTTCAAGCTCGTGAACAAAGCCCCCTCTCGGCATTTCCATACCGATCTTCTTCATCGCGTTGAGGAAGAGTTCACGGTCTTCGGCTTTATGGATGGATTCGATCTTGGAGCCAATGAGTTCGATGTTGTATTTGGCGAGGATGCCTGCCTCATGGAGGCCAACTGCGGCATTGAGGGCAACCTGACCACCCATAGTTGGCAGGATAGCGTCGGGGCGCTCCTTCTTGATGACCTCTTCAATGAATTGCGACGTGATCGGTTCAACGTACGTGGCATCTGCTACGTCGGGGTCCGTCATGATCGTTGCTGGATTCGAATTGATGAGCACAACACGATACCCTTCTTCGCGCAGGACCTTACAGGCCTGAGTTCCGGAGTAATCGAATTCACAGGCTTGGCCGATGACGATTGGGCCGGAGCCAATGACGAGGATCGTTTTGAGGTCTGTGCGTTTAGGCATGAGGGATTGGGTCTTTCCGTACTATCAGGTTGAAAGGAGTTTGCGAAGGACAGCCATGCGCACGGCTACACCATGCGTTACTTGGCGATGAATAAGGCACTGTGGTAGATCCAGAACCGGCTCGTCGATCTCTACACCCACGTTTACCGGGCCGGGGTGCATCACTGCCACGTTCGGGTATTCACGTGCCCGCTCCATTGTGAAGGAGTAGCGTCGACGATAGTCGTCTGGATCGAGAATGATTTCATCTGAGAGGCGTTCCCGTTGAATGCGGAGCAGATACACCACGTCGGCCCATGGAAGCAATTCATCCATGGATGAGAAGCGCTGCATTGTAGAGAACATCTCATCGTTGGGTGCCAGAGCATCCGGCGCGCAGTATGCAACGTTGGCACCTAGTCTCTTCAGCACATCAGTTGTTGACCTAGCAACACGCGAATGACGTAGATCTCCAACAATTGCAACACGTTTGCCCGATACCTCGCCGCTATATTCTCGTATCGTGGAAGCATCAAGCAAGGCTTGTGTTGGATGTTGCGCAGAACCTTCGCCGGCATTGATCACCGACATCGTTGAATATGAGGCGATCTCGCAATGGATTCCATTTTGTGCGTGGCGGAGGATGATTGCGTCAAAACCCATGGACTGGATCGTGAAGATCGTTTCGCGCATCGTTTCACCTTTTTCAACGCTGCTGCCGCTTCCTTGGAAGAAGATCGATGTACCGCCGAGTCTGTCGGCTGCGGTCTCGAACGAAAGTCTGGTTCTGGTTGATGCTTCGAAGAATGCCAGAACGAGGCGTTTCCCCCTCAGTTCATGCGACTGCATCGGATGCAGGCCATCAGGTGTGAGAACGGAGGAGGCGTCGTCAAGAAGAGAGTTAATGTCTTTGACGGAAAGGTCACGTGTCGACAGTAGGTGTTGTAACGCCATCGGTTGCAAAAATAGCGCAAAAAAAAGCCCGCCAATTGGCGGGCCCTGAAACTGTTGTCAGTTACTTCTTCTTCTTTGCTGCTGCCTTCTTCGGTGCTGCCTTCTTCGGTGCTGCCTTCTTTGCTCCGCCGGCCTTCTTCTCACCGTTTACAACGGCCTTGAGATCTGAGCCTGCTGAGAACTTCGCAACCTTGCGGGCTGCGATCTTCAACGTTGCACCGGTGAATGGATTACGACCGGTACGAGCAGCGCGCTTGCCTACGCTGAACGAGCCGAAACCGATAAGAGCAACACTGCCGCCCTTGCCAAGTTCGCCCTTGATAGCGTTGATACATGCGTTGAGTGCAGTATCAGCTTGCGACTTGCTGAGACCAGCATTGTTAGCAATAGCCTCGATCAGCTCTGCTTTGTTCATGAGAACCCCACAAAATGTGTTTGGTAAAACCAATTGCGTAGCGAAGATATCGGCTATCTGTAGGGGTTTTCAAGGACGAATTATCCACAACGACCTATTTCATAGGGGTTTGAGCGATCCGTCCCCTCGAATCCTCCCATTTCATAGGCGCTTCAGTGGGTTAAAAGCCCATAAACATCTTGGCCTCTACCAACCCAAGTACCATGAGTGCAGTGGCAACAAGCTGCACAGCGAAACCGGCGAAAAGCCCTGCCAGTACGTCATCTCCGAGTACTGCCCATGCTTCCGTGCGATTATTGATCACGCTAATCGGCCATGGCTTCATCACATCAAAGAGTCGGAAAAGGAAGACGGAGCAAGCCCACATCACCCATCCCATACTGGCTGCGGGGAACATAAAGGTGATACACATTCCCATTGCTTCGTCGATAACAACCACGTTGGGATCGTGTCCCCACTTGCCTTGGATGCGTGGAACGCTCCAAAGTCCGAGGATGGTAAAGACCACAAGTCCTATGCCATAGGCGATCTGTGTGGTCTCAATAGTCATAGCAACAAACAATGCCGGAAGCGCAACAATGATACTGCACCACGATCCCGGCATTATTGGGAGCAAACCTATGCCCCCTGCCGTTGCTATATAATCTGCTGCTCCGGAGAGCTTCGGTCTTGGTATGCGTTCAGCCACGGGTGAAAAGGTTTCTGTTAGTGAGTACGTACATAATGGCCGTGTAGATCGTCAGAATTGTGATTCCGAACTCAGCATAATAGGTAGCCGTGGAATACAATGTGGTATGTGCCGTGACGCGGGTAGCGTCGTTTGGTCCGGCAACAACCAACCAATACAACACAAGTGCATAGACGATAAAACCCATCTGAAGGAAGGTTTTGACCTTAGCTACATAGGACGTTTGCATTGTTGTTCCACGGTCATCGGCAATACTTCGCATTGCGGTGGTCCCAAAATCTCGCACCACGATAACGATCACCATCCACAATGGCATCACATCGATGAGAAACAACGCAACAAAGGCTGAGGTGGTCAACACCTTGTCCGCAAGTGGATCAAGGAAGATGCCATGGTCTGTAACCTCTCCATACCGGCGGGCCAAAAATCCGTCGAGCCAATCCGTAGCAGCACCGATCACAAAAAGTACAATGGCAGCTGTGACCGTTGTTGGTGAGTCAGAGAGGATACAAACGAGAAAGATCGGGGCAATGAACAACCGCGATAGCGTTATGATGTTCGCGAGCGTGAACTTCATCGTCCGTGCACTCCACTTGCTGCTTCAATGATCGCGCAGAATGATGATGCTTTGAGTGAGGCACCACCAACGAGTGCGCCGTCAATGTCTCTACACGTGAACAAGGTAGACGCATTTTCATCTGTAACACTTCCCCCGTAGAGAATTGGGACGTCCTGCGCTCCAAAGATGTGGAGCTCGCTACGAATGAACGCGTGTACATCCTGCGCTTGTATGGGCGTTGCTGCTCTTCCGGTACCAATGGCCCACACTGGTTCATAGGCTATGACGCTTCCCTTGATGACATCTTCACCGGCAGCGGACGTAATCAATCTGATCTGCGTACCAATCACATCTGTCGTGATATCATCTTCTCGCTCGTCAAGTGTTTCTCCAACGCAGATGATGGGTGTTAGTCCACAAGCAAGAGCACGTGCAGCCTTACGACCAACGAGTTCATTGTTTTCGAATTGATCACGCCTGCGTTCTGAATGACCTACGATCACGTACTTCACTCCCATGCCATGCAAAACCACGGGGCTTACCTCGCCTGTATATGCCCCTTTCTCCTCATGATGACAGTTTTGAGCACCAATAACAACATGCGAACCGACAGATGATTGTATCGCGCTGCTGAGAGAGAGATATGGTGGACACACAACAATTCGCACTGATAACGGGGCTTGCTGCACGGTTGATGACGAGACAATCTCAGCAACAAGCGCTGATGCCTCATCAGGCGTTGTGTTCATCTTCCAATTGCCGGCAATGATGCGTGTTCTCATGGACGATGAACTCCTTTAACCTGAAAGATCCTGTACGACGTGAGATATTGATCAGACTCGAATCCTATTCCCTCAATCGTTTCTGTTGGAGTAACAATACGAACGTATTCGTCAGAACGAATGCGCTGTGTAGAGTTTACCCACAAGAGTCGCGATGTAGTAAGCGTTGTCCTACTTGAATCTGAGTGGATCCGCACGTTTCCAATTGCCGTCATATTCTTAGAATGGTCATCAACAAATGCGGAGTCCGACGTCAGTTTGGCAGAGGGGGCTTTCCCGGTACGTGAGAAGAAATCAACCTTCACACTTTTTCCCAACGTGGTCTGCTGTCTGTCCTCAAAGATCCTTCCTTCCCCTGCTCGCAAAATGGCCTTCGTGTAAGCCGAGTCTGTGAAAAGCACCTCAACGTTATACGATAGGTGGGCAGGCGCTGTGAGAAATGGGTCGTCCTTGAGGCGTGTGGATGAAGATCTCTCCTGACAAGACGTAACAAGAAGCGAGACGAGAAGGATGATGAAGAAGTAGTTCATCTGTGCCAATGATCGAGTACCATCTTGAGAAAATCGCCCGATTCTTGAAGCGGTAGTTGGGTTGCAGAATCACTCTTGGCATTGGCAGGATCGGGATGTGTCTCAAAAAACAACCCGTCGATCCCCACGGCAGCGGCTGCTCGGGCCAAGGCCGGAATGAACTCTCGGCGGCCTCCAGACGAGGCACCCAGAGACGGCTGCTGTACACTATGCGTTGCGTCAAAGATCACCGGAAAGCCCGTAGTGGCCATTATGACCAATGATCGGAAGTCAACTACTAGGTCGTGATACCCAAAACTCGTTCCTCGTTCCGTTAGCCAGACCTTGGAATTCCCCGCTGCGGTTACCTTGGCAGCGGCCTTGGCCATATCATCCGGCGCCATGAATTGGGCCTTCTTGATGTTGACAATCCTTCCCGTGCGAGCTGCAGCTTCGAGTAATGACGTTTGTCGACTCAGGAATGCCGGGATCTGCAGCACATCAACATAGGCCGCAGCCATTGATGCTTCTTCATCGGAATGAATGTCCGTTAGTACGGGCACGCCAATTGCTGTGCCCGCCTCTCGAAGGTACGTCAGGGCATCTTCGTCACCAATACCCTGGAAGGCTCCGGCACTTGTTCGGTTCGCCTTTCGATACGATCCCTTTAGGATTAGATCCACCGGTAGATCTCGGCAAACGGTGGCAAGATGTTCAGCAACCTCAAAGACGATATCTCGTGATTCCACGAGGCATGGTCCGGCAATGATGATGGGGCGATTCGCTGGGTTCTGCATAGGCGTCGAAATTATCCATTAAATTGAGCCCAGCAGCAAAGAGGTTATGGCACCACGTCCTGACAATATTCCCCTGCGTCGTCGGAACACGACCGACGCAGGTTCGCCAGCGCCTGAGGAGGCGTCCCGTCCGCAACAACGCACGTTGCAGGACGAGCACGACCGTATCCGACGTTTCAAGATCGTTTCGGTGCTCGTTGCACTGCTATCCATCCTCATGCTGATCGCCCTTGTCTCGTATACCCAGCGAGATGAAGCCAACGCCCAGCTTACGATGCGCGATATGATGGGTGTGATCCGTGGCGACGATGCCCTCCGCGTGCGGTTCGAGACCACGTATAACTGGCTCGGCCTCTTGGGAGCCGTTGTTGCGCATTGGATGTACACCTCAACTGTGGGCATCTGGTCCATCGCCATTCCCATTCTGATGCTCTTCTGGGCTTGGGATCTGTTCCGCTTCCAACGTATCACTCCCCTGCTCACACGACGATCCATCGCAACCTTCAGCGTCATCGTCACCCTGAGCGCCTTCCTTGGTACCATGCAGCTGGTGGAATTCACCAACTGGCTCCCTAGAGAGTCCTGCGGAGCCATTGGCCAATTTCTTGCAGCCGTTACCACACAGTTCATCGGCCGTGTTGGGAGCGCCATCGTCTGGCTCGTCGCTCTTGGTTTTGTCTCCGTTATCGGATTTGAGATCGATCTCTCTGCACTAGGAATTAAAACAAAGGGGCTCCTTGAGAAGATCGAGTGGAAAAGAAACCAAAAAAATGACAGTTATGACGGTAGTGACAATCATGACGGTTATGACAACCATGACGGTTATGACAATAACGACAATGACGAAAGTGACGGGAGTGACGGAAGTGACGTAGACATCAAGCCGAATAGCGTGCCGCCGATCCGCAGCAGGATACAACGTCCGGTGTTGGATGTTGATGATGTGGATGAAGAACCGGCAACTATGCTGCCTCGACCAAAACAAGAGGCTGTGCGTCCTGAATCGTCGATCCCTGCCGAAGGAAAACAACTTTCGAGCTCGGTGAAAATCCTCCGCCCAACCCGGAACGACGTCCCTCGTGAGGCACCTTCAGCACCAGCTCCGGTGAATGAAGACCCTCCAAGTGTTGACCTTACAGACCTCCACAAGCGTTTGCAAGAGTTGCACCCGAAGAAGGATATCGGTCTGTTTGAGGAAAATGACAGTAATGACAGTAATGACGGTAATGACGGTAATGACGGTAATGACGAAAATGACGGGAATGACGGGAATGACGGTAGTGACGGTAGTGACGAAGCAACTGTAGCGCCGGTGGTGAAACGTCCGCTGCTGGTGACGGTGCAGGATACGTTGTTCCCGGTAGAGCCGGAGATGCAGTTATCCAACGCAACGTTGTACGATGAAGAGATAGCCTATAAGCCCCCTACCATTGGACTACTTGTAGACGTAAAGGACGAAGCGGCGGTTGATGACAAAGAGCTCGAAGCTAATGCGCGTACGTTGCAGGAGAAGCTTGAGACGTTTCGTGTGCGGATCGAGAATTTGACCGTAACGCCGGGTCCGGTGGTTACGCAGTATGAATTTGTCCCGGCATCGGGCATCAAGGTTTCGCAGATCGAGTCATTAGCCGATGATATTGCTTTGGCGCTCAAGGCACAAGGTGTGCGGATCATTGCTCCGATCCCTGGTAAGGGTACAGTTGGAATTGAGATACCCAACCAACATCCCTCGATCGTGCGGTTTAGTTCGATCATTAAGAGTCCGAAGTATCACAACCCCGACATCAAGCTCCCGCTAGCCATGGGCAAGACGGTGATTGGCGAAGTGTTCTGTGCAGATCTAACCAAGATGCCACACCTTCTCATCGCCGGTGCAACGGGCAAGGGCAAATCTGTTGGTATCAATACCATCATTGCGTCGCTGCTCTACCGCATGCATCCGCGTGATCTGAAGTTTGTGATCATCGATCCGAAGCGTGTAGAGATGAATCTCTATGCAGCGTTGCGAGATCACTTCCTCGCTATATCGCCTGATATCGATGAGACCATCGTTACCTCACCACAGAATGCCGTAACGGTACTCAAGGCGTTGGTAGAAGAGATGCAGCAGCGGTTCAGCATCCTTGCTGCTGCCGGACAGCGCAACATCAGCGATTACAATCAGAAGGTGCGCGACGGGAAGATCAAGGATAAGGGAGGCATACGCCATCGTCCAATGCCATTCATCGTTGTGATCATCGATGAGTTGGCTGACTTAATGATGACCGCTTCCAAGGAAGTTGAAGAACCGATATGCAGGCTTGCACAGTTGGCTCGTGCCGTTGGTATTCACTGTATCGTTGCAACCCAACGTCCAAGTGTTGATGTGGTAACCGGACTCATCAAGGCAAACTTCCCCGCTCGTATCGCCTATCAGTGTTCCTCACGCATCGACTCACGTACTATCCTCGACGGTACCGGTGCTGAGCACCTTATCGGTAACGGAGATATGCTCTTCGCACCAGGTAATACACCTATTCCCATTCGTATGCAAAACGCATTTATCTCCACCGAGGAGACTGAGGCATTATGCGAATGGATCGGCGGTCAAAAGGGATACTCAACTCCGTACATGTTGCCATCCGTGAACAAACGCGGCGGAGGTATGGGAGGGGGCTCGAGTGACCGCGATGCACTGTTCGAAGATGCTGCACGCATCTTTATCCAACTCCAGCAAGCCAGTACGTCCACCCTGCAACGCCGACTCAAGGTGGGCTACGCCCGCGCAGCTCGTATCGTTGATGAACTAGAAATGGCCGGCATCGTAGGCCCACCGGACGGTTCGCGTGGTCGTCCTGTGCTGCTGCAGAGCGAGTCAGAGCTGGAAGCCTATCTTTAAGTCAATGATGTAGTGACGAAATGACGTAGTGACGGAATGACGTAGTGACAATTATGACGATTATGACGTCATCTCGAGCGTAGTCGAGGGATCGCTGTTCTTGTTACGTAGAGATCCCGAGTCGCTACGCTTCTCGGGATGACGCTGGCCCCGTTGTTCTGTGTACAAAGAAACGCGAGCACCATCATTGATGGTGCTCGCGTTTCTACACCTATTGTTAAGAGTGGAGGTAGCGTCATCCCGAGGAGCGGAGCGACGAGGGAACTCGTCATACCGAGCGGAGTCGAGGGACCTAACCAAATGACGTTATGACAATTATGACGGTTATGACGATACAACGAATCTATCGTGCAATTACGATCCTTGACGTTATCATTCCTTGCGTTGTATTCACAACGACGTAGTACATCCCATTGGTCAACGATGACACATCGAGTCGCAGTGGAACTGAATGAGAATCGAAACTCCTGCCAGGAGTAACACGTTGGCCGACAGCTGTGTAGACTTCCAGTCCAACGAACGTCTCAGCAAAAAGCAGGTGGATTTCGAGGTAATCGTCTACCAAAACAAGACGATTCTCAGAATCGTGTTTAGAGTCTGAAGTATTCACCCATACTGTGTTTGGAACTAGAAGATTACAACGCGTGATTGACGAGTCTTTCATTTTAGTCAAACGGCCGTGCAAATACTTCTCGAAGTCTGTGGTTACAACAAATGGCTCGACATCCTTGTCACCCATAAACTCAAAAGTAGGATTCACAATGAGGTGCGTCTTACGAGATGCAGCGTCGAACGACCATAGTGGCTGCCCACCTAGGCCTCGAACAAATCTGCTGCCATAGGCCACTTCGGCCATTGCACCCAACTTCAGTGGAGCATCTCCAATTCGATACTTCTGACCGTAGTAATCCTCAAGAAGAACTTCTTGCGATGAGATCAGATTGATTCCACGAACATTTCCACATTGTCTGGCTACGCCCGTTACGCAGTACATGAAAACATACAACCACTTCGAGTTTCTTGGCCGTCGGATATAACTAACTTCTGATTCTACCTCCCATGACCTTTCAACATTGCCTGAGACTGGATCTATCTCTTCGACGACGTAAGGTCGTGAACGATATAGCTTCCTCCCTGAATCATCAAACCAACCGGTGTTGTAAGGGGCGTTCTGGAATGTCGTAATCAGGTCGAATGTGCTCATTCTATAGAGCAGATTACCAATGAGCACGCGGTCTTGTAGTTTAGAGATGATCGGTTGCCCACTTTGTATCTCGTCAACACTATACGAGTACAATAGTGAGTCTTTGTCGAGATCAATCACGAAGTGCCTGCTTGACCCGGCGCCTGAAACTACCATTACCCATAGCGTTGTGAGGTTGGCGTCTGCTGAATAGTAGGTCTTCGTATACAGAACTCCTCCTTCTCGATTTACATAGGGAGGTGCAGATCTAATAGCTCTGTAGTCACCATTTGTAGCATCAACAAGGTAAAACGTTGTGTCTGCGTACCCTGCCAGTAATATCGTCGATGCATCTTCGCTAATGGTCATTTGACCACTAACCGGAATTCTCCACAATTCTGGGCCAAGAACGCTCCGGGCAATTGTGTCATATTCGATGACTTGCGCACTGGCCAGATTCCCCGCTGCGAGGCTGACCAAGCTGGCTACTGCAATCATTGATAGTCTCATGATGTAATCTCGGACAAATACAGTTCGGATGTACCTATACAGAACCTTTATTGAGGGCGGTCGAGGTCCCTCGACTCCGCTCGGGATGACGAACGTCATTCCGTCATTTCGTCATTCCGTCATTTCGTCATTTCTTCCCATCGTATCTTTGTTGGTTTGCTTCATTCCAACACGCCCTATGACCCGCGATACAGAGCCCCTTGTAGAAGTAGATGCAGAACACACCATGATCCGTGTGAGGGGAGCTCGTGAGCACAATCTCAAGAACATTCATCTGGAGATACCGCGTGACCAGCTAACGGTGATAACGGGGCTGAGTGGATCCGGAAAGTCTTCATTGGCATTCGATACGATTTATGCTGAGGGACAGCGCCGATATGTGGAGTGTATGTCCTCCTATGCTCGGCAGTTCCTTGGCGTGATGAAGAAGCCTGATGTGGACTTTATCGAAGGGCTCTCCCCCGCCATCTCGATCGAACAAAAAAGTATCGGAATGAGCCCACGGTCTACGGTGGGGACGGTAACTGAGATCTACGATTACCTTCGTTTGCTGTATGCTAAGGTGGGTACGCAGTTCTGTGTGAATTGTGATATACCGGTAAAACAGCAGACAACGGAACAGATCGTGGAGACGTTGTTGGCCTTGCCTGTCGGGACTCGACTCCAGATTCTGAGTCCAGTTGTAAAGGGAAGGAAGGGGCATTACCGCGAACTCTTCGACCAGTTCCGACGTCAGGGATTCACTCGCGTTCGCGTTGACGGCGAACTCACGGAGATCACCGAAGGGATGCAATTAGCACGGTACAAGGTCCATACCATAGAACTGGTGATAGACCGCCTGGCAGTAGATCCGGAAAGTCCGCGCAGACTCACGGAAAGTGTGGAAACTGCATTGTCACTCGGTGATGGTGGGCTTACGGTCCTCTCCGAAACAACACCCGAGGATTGGGAAGACCGGTTCTTCAGCACGCAATACGCTTGCCCACAATGTGGTACATCGTATCAGACTCCTGCTCCAAACATGTTTTCCTTCAACTCTCCGTTTGGTGCTTGCGGTTCGTGCGAAGGCATTGGTGAAATGATGGACTTCGACCCTGCCCTGGTCGTACCAGATCCATCGATTACGCTCCTCAATGGTGGTATTGCGCCCCTTGGAAAAAAGCGCGAAACATGGCTGTGGAAGCAGGTGATTTCGTGGTGTGAGCACAATAAGATCCCAATGAATGTGCCTGTGGGTGAACTCACGGAACATCAACTCAGTGGCATCCTTTATGGCTTAGATGGCTCATCCATCAATGTGGCTTATAGTGGCACAACGGTAAAGCACTCCTATATCGGCGTGTTGCCATCGCTCAGACATCAACATGAACAATCGAGCACAGCAACGGTTCGTAAGTCGATCGAGCGGTTCTTTGCAACTATTCCATGTAGAGAATGTGGCGGTGCTCGATTGAAACGTGCTCACCTGCACGTGCGAATTGCGGACAAGAATATCCACGATTCATCTGTCCTTGACATCACAACGGCGCATGGTTGGTTCAGCACTCTCGCAACGAAACTCACGGACAGACAGAATATCATTGCCACACTGATCCTCAAGGAGATCACAAGCAGGTTGAGCTTCCTTCATGAAGTTGGGTTGTCCTACCTCACGCTCGATCGTAGTGCACGATCACTCTCCGGCGGTGAATCGCAGCGCATTCGGCTCGCTTCTCAGATCGGCTCGCAGCTCGTTGGTGTTACGTATGTATTGGATGAACCAAGCATCGGACTCCACCAACATGATAATCGTAAACTCATCACCTCACTGAAGAATCTGCGAGATCTTGGTAACACGATTCTTGTGGTTGAGCACGACAGGGAGATGATCGAGGAAGCAGACCACGTTGTAGACATCGGTCCGGGTGCCGGCGTTCATGGCGGAGAGATCATCGCAGAGTTTTCTGTGAAGGGGGCGGCCCGTGGCAATGAAGCACTCGGTCGTAACAAGGACTACGATAGGTCCCTCACGTTGCAGTACCTCACCGGTGAACGTCAAATGGATGTGCGGGAGGTTCGCAGAGAAGGCAATGGCAAGGTCCTGCGACTCGTTGGTGCTCGCGGACACAACCTACAGAACGTTACCCTTGAATTGCCCCTTGGCACCTTCACCTGCATCACCGGCATGAGTGGGTCGGGCAAAAGCACGCTCATAAATGATACGCTCTACCCAATTCTTTCCCGACACTTCTTCCATGCTGAAACTGTTCCTCTTCCATACGATCGTATTGAAGGAATAGAACAAATCGACAAAGTGATTGAGATCGATCAAACGCCGATTGGAAGAACACCGAGGTCGAACCCGGCTACATATACCGGACTGTTCACCCAGATCCGCGACTTCTACACGATGCTCCCCGAAGCCAAGATCCGAGGTTATCTAGCCGGACGGTTTAGCTTCAATGTGTCCGGTGGACGTTGCGAAGAGTGTGAAGGTGTGGGTATCCGCAAGATCGAAATGAACTTCCTACCCGATGTTTACGTTCCCTGTGACATCTGCGGCGGAAAACGCTACAATGCCGAGACACTTACCGTCCGTTTTAAGGGCAAGTCCATCGCAGATGTCCTCAACATGACCGTTGAGGAGGCCTACGAACTATTTACGGACATCCCGCGCATCAAGGCAAAGCTCGGTACATTGATGGATGTGGGTCTCACCTACATCACGCTCGGACAACAGGCTCCTACGTTGTCAGGGGGCGAAGCACAACGTGTAAAACTTGCCACCGAATTATCCAAGACAAGCACGGGTAAAACGTTATACCTCCTCGATGAACCCACAACCGGATTGCATTTTGAAGATACTCGTGTTCTCCTGCGCCTTTTGGACAAGCTTGTGGCTAAGGGGAATACGGTGATCGTGATCGAACACAATCTGGATGTGATCACCTATGCTGACCATATCGTGGACCTCGGTCCGGGTGGTGGTCGTGACGGTGGTAGGATTGTAGCACATGGAACTCCCGAAGCTGTTGCCCTCAATCCGGAGAGCATCACTGGAACGTACATACGCTCAGAGCTTGCTGCCAACTCTTTGTAAACCATGCCGACGCCCATCAGCTCATTTCACCAATGAGGACGCCGACAGATGACGAAGAATTCATTTCGACTTGAATGGACCTCCATTCGAAGGATCTTAAAGGCCGAAAAACGAGACGTGGTGATCGTTGTGATCTACTCCGTTCTCTCAAGCCTATTGGGACTCGTTGTTCCCCTTAGCTCTCAGGCCATCGTAAATGCTGTTGCCTTGGGCGTGTTCAGCCAACAGCTCGTTGTGCTCTGCATTATTGTTTTTTCTGCGATGTTGGCCACTGCTGTGATTTCTGTTTTCGAGCGTTATGTGATCGACATGATCCAACGACGAATGTTTGTCACCACGGCCTTTGACATCGTGTACCGTCTTCCTCACCTCACCCAGGCATCGTTACGAGATTCCTACGGTCCGGAACTTGTGAACCGGTTCTTCGATGTAGTTACCATTCAGAAGTCAGTTGGAAAATTCCTCCTCGAAGGCACCAACGCCGTGTTGGTCTTGCTCACAGGCCTCATTGTTCTCGGAGTCTATCACCCGTTCTTCCTCCTCTACGACCTGGTCTTCATGCTCTTCTTGCCAGTCCTGATCTATGGATTAGGTAGGGGTGCTATTGCAAACGCAATAAACGTCTCAAAGAAAAAGTACATGGCTGCTGCGTGGCTCGAAGACGTTGCCCGTAATCAGCTCGGATTCAAGTTGACAGGGGCAAGCCCCCTTATCCTTGATCGCATGGATGAGATCAGTACCGGTTATGTATTGTCGAAACATAAACTCTACCTTGTTCTTGCTCGACAGATTTTTGGGTCATATCTCTTCAAAGGATTTGCGACCGTTGGCATCCTTGCGCTTGGTGGGATCCTTGTTATCGAGCAGGCAATCTCATTAGGTCAACTTGTGGCTGCAGAGATCATCATCATCCTCATACTCGGAGCGATGGAGAAGCTCATTAGTCAGTTCGACATGTATTACGACCTTGTTGCAGCCCTTGATAAACTCTCTACCATCATAGAGTTACCACTCGAGCGAAAGAACGGACTGCCGGTTCAAGACCTACCAACGGGTGGAACTGTTGATGTACGAAATGTGGGCTTCAGCTATGGCGAACACGAGGTACTCAAGGATGTGACATTTGTTGTACATGCCGGAGACCGCATAAGTCTGGTTGGCGCAAGTGGTGCAGGTAAATCCACCCTTGCCCAGATCATGATTGGATTGGATGCTCCTTCGCGGGGCTCAATAGAGGTAAACGGTGTTGATACGCGTGTTGCCAATCTCCACTCGTTGCGTACACGTGTAGGATATGTCTTCCCGGAGAATCAAATCATTCCCGGTACTGTGCTAGAGAATATCACACTAGGACGCAGTGTATCGCAAGACGACCTGCAGTGGACACTTCGGATGGCCCATCTTACCGATAGCGTACGAGAGCTCCCTAATGGTCTCAATACCCACCTCACAGCAACAGGTGAAAATCTTTCGTTTGGAATGCGAAGGCGGATCTTATTTGCACGTATGATCATGAGTAAACCAGACGTGCTCATAATTGATGAGGCCTTTGAGGGAATTGAAGATGCTGCGAAACTTGCAATGCTCGATGATTTGATGGCTTGGCCACATTGGACCATCATTAACATTTCGCATGACCCGGAAGTGGTGCATCGCACGTCATACGTACACGTACTTCAGGAAGGACGTATTACAGAGTCAGGAACACCACAAGAACTTCACAGCAAAGCCGGCACTTTCTGCAGCCTCTTCCCTGTTGGAGGTCACCATGGTTGATCTCCGCAGCAGACACGTTTATACGTTGCTTTCTACAAGCACCATTCACCGCAAGCTGGTGGTATTCATCGGCGTGTTGCTCGCCTTCACCATAGCCTTTCTCATTCTCGTGCCGTGGCAACAGACTGTTGTAGGCAGTGGGAAGGTAACGTCTTTTGCTCCGGAGGCCAGGCCGCAGACCGTGGAGAGCAGGATCAGTGGTAGGATCGTCCGCTGGTATGTTCGAGAAGGGGCTCATGTGAACAAGGGAGATACCATTGCGATTCTCGCTGATATCAATGTGAACTTCCTCGACACCAATCTTCTGAATCGGCTTCAGATCCTGCGAGAACGAACATTCGATGCGCAAGAGAAGGCCATCAACGTTGCTATTCAACGTCGCAAACAAGCTGAACAACGTTACAATGCATCTCTGGCCCGACTCGAGAACGTGATGGTTGAGATCAGTACAGCACGCATTCGCTATCAACGAGCAGATACCCTCTTCAAGCAAGATCTTGTCTCCCGAAGAGAGGTGGAAACAGCACAGTTGAATCTCCAAAAGGCAATGGCGGATTCAGCAACGGCCTTTGCCGGCATGACCTCCGCGCAGCAAGACATCAATGCATTTGTTGCAGAAGAAGAACGAGTGATCAATCAAGCCTACGTTACGATGCAAGAAGTAGACGTACGGCTCGGCAACGCCGAAGGTCGCGTTGGTTCCGGTGTTATTCTGGCGCCCCTTACCGGAACAGTTGTGCGAATTGCCAAGGCGGGATCTGGACAAACCGTCAAGGAAGGTGAAGAGCTTGCATTGATCGTCCCTACATCCAATGACCAAGCCGTAGAAATCTATGTGAGTGGTATGGATGCTGCCTTGATCCAGCCCGGACGATACGTGTCCCTGCAGTTCAGTGGATTCCCTGCCTTTCAATTCAGTGGATGGCGTCATGTAAACGTAGGAATCTTCCATGGACGAGTGAAGGTAGTTGATGCCGTTGATGATGGTACCGGACGGTTCCGTGTTCTTATCATCCCAACTGATGATCCACAATATTCTACGTGGCCTGATGGACGGTATCTGCGTCAAGGAACTGAGGCATCGGGGTGGGTCTTGCTCGACGAGGTACCGATCGGCTATGAACTCTGGCGTCAGCTGATGGGCTTCCCTCCTCAGTTTCCCGTACCGGTTAAGGACACAAAATTCTCTTCGAAGACATCGGCAAAGGACCCGGCAAAATGAAGGTCCATGCCATTCTGTTTCTCATAACTATGCTGTTGGCCGGGGCCGGACGTACCATTGCCCAATCGACGCTTACGCTAGAAGCCTTCCTCCGTCAAGTAGAAGTGAACAACCCTGCACTACGCTCCGCAGACTTTGAACCCGAGATTGCAGAGGCCGAAGTTCGTGCTGCTCTTGGACGCTTCGATCCCGTACTTAACATGTCGTATGAGTACAAGGACAAGGACGGCTCGGATAAACTCAATCTCTTCGACGGTTCCTTAGAGCTTCCACTCGACATGCTCTTTGGACCCAAAATCAAGGCATCCTATTCCCGAGGGATAGGTAGCAGCATCAACCCCGAGTCCACCACCACCGCTCCGGGGGAAGGGGCTCTGGGGATCTCCATGCCCATCTTACAAGGCATATTCACAGACAGCAGACGTAATCAGCTACGCAAGGCCATGTTACGTCCTGATTTGGCACAAGCTCAATATCGACTTGAACGCAACAACCTCCTACGCACAGCCGGTATGCGATACTGGGATTGGAGTGAAGCTCGTGCAGCCGTTGATGTAGCCGATACCATGCTTGCCCTAGCAGAGAGAAGATTGGTTTTTATTACACGGAGAGCACAGGCCGGTGAAAGTGCTGTGATCGACAGTGTGGAGATAGCCCAAGAAGTAGAGAGGCGCAAGGGAGAACGATTTCGCGCATTGCGCATAGAAGAACAACTCGCAGTAGACGTTGCCGTGTTTCTTTGGAACGGTAACGGTACACCGCAGCAAACTGTGGGGACTCGGCCGTTGGATCTGCCCCCTCAAGCAGACACAACCGTACAGGCCATCGAAGCAGCTAATCTGGCTAGAGCTACACGTCCGGAGTTACGTAGGGCCGAAGTTTTCCAACAGACATCACGGTTGGACTCCTCCCTTGCTCAAGAATTCATGAGACCCTACATCGAAGTTGAAGCCGCATTACTTGCCTATGATGTAACCTCTCTCAGCAATACCGACTACAAACTTGGGTTGCGGGTTAATCAGCCCCTTCTCTTCAGACAGGCATCGGCGCAACAGCAGACGGCCGGGATCACCGTTCAGAGGGCCGATCTTACTCGGTCGCTCATAGAGCGAATGGTGGATGCCGATGCCATAAATGCCGTGATTTCCATTGATCGATCACGTGAACGCCTTGTAGCTTCCAACGAAGAGGTGCGTCTTGCACGCTTTATGGTTGATGCAGAACAACGCAAGTTTTTGGCCGGTGAATCCACCCTTCTGCAGCTCAATTTGAGGGAACGGTTCTTGGCAGAAGCACTTCTCCGACAGGTCTCGGCACGTGCCGACTGGGCTCGAGCAAGATTGATGCTACGTTGGGCCACAGGAACCATTTGATTCCCGTATCTTTGTGGTCTTATCCAGTCAATTCAAACGAGAAGTTCATGAACATCCTTGTCTGCATCAGTCAGGTGCCGGACACCACCACGCGTGTTACCGTGGGTGCCGATGGAAGTAGTATCAACCCAGCCGGTGTGAAATTCATTCTTAACCCGTACGACGAGTTTGCCATCGAAGAAGGCCTACGTCTAAAGGAAAAGAATGGCGGAACCGTAACAACTGTAACCGTCGGCCCGGACACGGCCAAGGAAGTGCTCCGTACGGCGCTTGCAATGGGATCGGACACGGCCGTATTGGTGAAAGATGAAGCACGTTCGGATTCCTTTGTGATCTCTTCGGCTATTGCCGAGCTTGCAACAGAGACGTCTCCGGATGTGATCATTTTTGGTCGGCAATCCATTGATTTCGACTCATTTGTTGTCCCCTCCATGGTAGCCGAACTCCTCGGCTGGCCGAATGTCTCTATGGCTTCAACGTTAACCATCGATGGCACAAACGTAACCGCAGAACGAGATATCGAGGGTGGCAAAGAGATGGTTTCGTCAACTCTTCCGTGTGTGATCAGTGCTCAGAAGGGGCTCAATGATCCTCGTTACCCAAAGCTGCCAGATATCATGAAGGCAAAGTCCAAGCCGATAGCTGAGCGCGCTGCCTCTTCTGCGAGCATACGCGTTGCTACCGTTGGCATGACCTTACCGGAAACAAAGCGCATGAATAAAATGATGAGTGACAGTGAAGCCGACATCGAACAATTGGTACGTCTCCTCCACGAAGAAGCAAAGGTGATCTAATGAGCATTTTGATCTTCCTCGAATCATCCGGTGACGGACTCAAGCGTTCCTCCTACGAAGCCATCACAGCTGCCCGCGCGGTAGCCTCCGGCGCGCCTCTGATCGGCATCACGATCAATGCAACCGAGGCTCAGATAGCAACAGCCGGTGCCTATGGCCTATCCCAGTGTTACAACGTAACCGGTGCTGAATGGACGTCCTTTAAGAACAGTGCGGTTGCAGCCGCTGTAGCCGAAGCAGCAACCACGTGTGGAGCTACAACGGTACTCTTTTCTGCGAATGCAACCGGCAAAGACGTAGCGCCACGTGTTGCTGTACGTTTGCAGGCAGGGTTATTGCCTGACTGCACGGAGCTTCATGGTACGTCAACTTCACTCGAAGCAACACGTCCGGTCTATGCAGGCAAGGCAAGCATCCGTGTGAAAGCCACTACACCTACAACTGTAGCAACCTTGCGTCCTAACGTTTTTACCGCACGCGAAGATGGCGCTGTAACTGTTGCCGTCACAACTTTTGCCCCAACGTCAAGTGCAGGCATGCGTTCAACCACGGTAACCGGTGTTTCGAAAAATGAAGGTATGCTCGATGTAGCAGAGGCCGATGTAATCGTTTCCGGTGGACGTGGTCTCAAGGGTCCCGAGAATTTCCATCTCGTTGAATCCCTCGCACGCAGTCTCGGAGCAGCCGTTGGCGCGTCGCGCGCCGTGGTAGATGCCGGATGGCGTCCGCACCGTGAACAAGTAGGTCAAACGGGAAAAACCGTGAGCCCAACAATGTATATCGCCTGCGGGATCAGCGGGGCTGTTCAACATCTTGCCGGTATGTCAACCAGTAAGATCATCGTTGCCATCAACAAGGACAAGGATGCACCGATTTTCAAGGTTGCAGATTATGGCATCGTTGGTGATGTCCTTGAAGTACTGCCGAAACTCACGCAAAAGATCTCTTCTGTTACTGGTCGCAGCTGATCGGACATGATGATGAATAAGATCCAGGTAGACATCCTCGGGCTCTCTATCAACCCCAATTCTCAGCGGGCCTATGCCCTGCTGTTAAAAGAGGTTGACGGAACACGTCGGCTCCCCATCGTGATCGGTGAACCCGAGGCACAGGCCATCGCCAACGAGCTCGAAGGTGTACGTCCGCAACGCCCCATGACGCATGATCTGTTAAAGAACATCATCGAGACATTGGGTGCAACTGTCCGCGAGATCATCATCAACTCCATCAAGGAAGGCACGTTCTATGCCACCATCGTCTTCGAGTTCTCTGAGCTCGAAGTTGATGCACGTCCGAGCGATGCAATTGCCCTAGCCGTCCGCTGTGGCGCACCGATGTACGTAACCGATGTCATCATGGACGAGATTGCCATGCAGGCAGACGATATTCCTGAGATTGAAGAAGGGGCTAGCGACACCCCGGAAGAAGACGAAGACGACAACGAACTCAAACGTCTGCAACAAAGCAGCGTTGTCCAGGAAGCCCCCTCCGAACCTCTGACCTTCCGTCAAAGATTGGAACAGGAGCTCGATCAAGCCATCAAGGTCGAAGATTACGAAGCTGCCGCACGCATCCGCGATGAACTCCACCGCCTCACCGGCGATGCCTGAACATCGATGATTTGCGATCAATTCTTATCTTTGTAGCCCTGCAATGCCGGAGTAGCTCAGGTGGTTAGAGCAATGGAATCATAATCCATGTGTCGGGGGTTCAAGTCCCTCCTCCGGTACCAAGAATAGCGAATAGCGAATAGTGAATAGCGAATAGTGAATAGCGAATAGCGAATAGCGAATAGTGAATAGTGAATAGTGAATAGCGAATAGTGAATAGCGAATAATGAATAGCGAATAGTGAATAGCGAATAGTGAATAGTGAATAGCGAATAGCGAATTTCACTTTTCTTGATTCGCTATTCGCTATTCGCTATTCGCTATTCCTAAGTGCTTGACGCTCAGCCGGCACCCTCACCATCATCAGCAACGCAAGATTCAGTGCTGTCCCCACAATCGCTGTTATTGGGGCATTGACCAGAAGCGGCACTGCAATGAACTCCATGATCACGGCCACGTAGTTCGGGTGCGGGATAAACTTGTAGGGTCCCGTGCGTACCAGACGCCTTCCCGGAACAATGATGATCCGTGTGTTCCATGCATCACCCAACGACGTGATGGCCCAATACCGCAGTGCTTGGGCGGCAACGAAGACCGTTGCCCAGATCGGCCATAGAGTCGACGTGCCTACAAGCTCGTGACCACTCCCACGAAGAACACTTTCCGTGATGAATCCAACAAACCACAATACGTGCAAAAGCACGATCACGGGATAATGCCTAGCCCCATACTCTATTCCACCACGCGCCTTTGCCCGCCGTTCATTACGACGTGCTAACACCAATTCAGATAGGCGCTGTAGGATGAGAATGGTGGTGAGGAGTTCGAGCAATGTGCTAATGTGCTAATGTGCTAATGTGCTAATGTGCTAATGTGCTAATGTGCTAATGTGCTAATGTGCTAATGTAACTCCATAACTCGTAACTGAGTAACTGAGTAACTAGTGACTTTCCAAGAGTAGTTGCTCCGCACTAAACCCAGGTCCAAGGGCGCTCATGATTGCGTAGCCAGGTTCATGGGTGGTGTTGAGGAATTCGTTGAGAACGAAGAGGACACTTACGCTTGACATGTTGCCGTAGTCGCGCAGGATATTGCGGGCGATGTTGAAGGTTGATGGGGGCATTCCTGTTGCCTCTGCATAGGCATCGAGGACCTTTGCACCACCTGGATGGGCCACGATTGAAGTGATCTCGTTTCGTGCGATAGACCATGAGGCACAGGCGTCATCAAGCACCGTTGGAAGGTGTTGTCGGACAAAGCTTGGGATGTCTCGGGAGAAGCGGACGCGGAGTCCGGTGTCTGCTACATCCCAGCCCATGATGTCTTCGGTACCAGGGAACAACGTGCTGTAGCTGCCAATGATTGTTGGGCCTGTGCCGGTGGAGCTAACGCAGACGGCGGCGGCTCCGTCACCGAAGATGGAACTACCAACGATGTTGGACTTTGATCTGTCTGACTGTTGGAAGGTGACGCTGCAGATCTCTACGGCTACGAAGACGACGAGTCCACCGCCCAATGCGCGCGACATCTCGGCGGCACGTGCGAGTCCGGCAACTCCTGCGGCACAGCCAAGACCAAAAATGGGTAGACGTTTAGTGTGAAGTGAAAGTCCGAGTGTTTGGATCAACGCTGCATCCAGAGACGGCGTCATGATACCTGTAGTACTTGCAACAACGATCCCCACAACGTTCTTCTCACGTCCGGCAAGTGCTGTTCGGGACGCCTCCGTTGCAAGGCTCACGGCGCTCCCTGCATATACGGCGTTAGCTTCTGCTAACCCATGCTCCATTGCATACCACTCGGGTGGACGCACGAATCGTCTTGTGTGGATGTGACCGTGTTCAAATACTTGGAGCAACCTGGGCAGATCTGCCACAGAACCGCCGAATACACGTTCTACGGTTGCGCGTACCATCGATTGATCAACGATATACTCCGGTACGGCGGTACCAACTCCGTCAATGTGTACCGTGATCATAACGTTGACGGAGCATCCGGTTCAGGATTTGCACAAGTGTTGCGGAACGCTATCTGCGAGAGGCGCTTTCGATGGTCACTGCGCCAGTCGATACGCGGACGTTGTTTCTCCGGCGGGAGATAGCCAAGTCGATAAACGGCCATGAGTTCTAGATCATCCGGCACCTGCAACACTGTCTTCAACTCCTCCCAAGCTTCGGGAATCTCCATAGGCGTTGATACGAATTGAATACCCATACCCAGCTCCCCTGTCATCAGCCATACGTGTTCAATGGCCATGCCAAGTGAGAGTGTGCAATAGTAGCCAGAGAGTTCACCGGGTTTGTATTCTTCCTTTGTGAGCAGTGCCGCAAGGAGTAAGGGGCTCCCTTCGATCAACTTACGGTTGTCTTCTCCCAAGAGTTTTGCAACACCAAGTTTCGACAGCACATTCATCACGTTGTCGGAGAATACTTGTTTGATGAAGGGCCGAAGCGCCATCGGCATTTGATCGATGAAGATTCCATCACGTCGTTCATCCATTTCTTCTTGCGAGAAACGGAAATATTTTCTGTAGCGCGTGAAGAAGGAGCCCCCTTCGATGAGCTGCGTCATGGTACGACCGCCAATGGAGGCAATCTTTGAACGCACGTGAGGATCGTCTATCAAAACAAAACGCCACGGTTGTGAGTTAAAGTGGCTTGGTGCTCGCTCTGCCGCTTCAACAAGCATACGCTGGTGCTCAAGAGAGACCGGACGTGGATCGAAGTGCCCGTTGGAGGTTTTACGCGTACGAATTGCTTCACGCAGATTCATTCAGGTCTTTCATACAGATGATCGATGATCTCGGCATAGGCAGCAAGCACTGCCTTGCGCTTGACCTTCAGCGTTGGTGTGAGGAAACCGTTCTCAACGGTGAAGGGTTTGGTGACAACGGCAAAACGACGTACACGTTCGTACTTGGGTAGCTCGCGTTGCAATCGATTGATGTCTGCTTCCAGTGCACGATGAACTTCGGGCGACAACCACAAGGCTTCTTGCGTCTGATACACTACGCCTTTTTTTTCTGCCCATGTTTTCATTGTTTCTGCATCCGGTACAATCAATGCTGTACAAAACTCGCGCGCATCACCGATCAACATCATCTGATCGATCAAGGGGCTTTGCAGAATCAACGCCTCGATTGGCGCAGGTGCGATATTCTTGCCACCACTTGATATGAAGAGATGTTTTTTGCGATCGGTAATGCGAAGGTGACCTTTGTCCGTGAACTCTCCAATGTCGCCCGTATGCAACCACCCATCGGAATCGATACATTCCCGTGTGGCAACATCATCATTCCAATACCCCTTCATAATGCTCGGTCCGCGTGCAAGAATCTCTCCATCTTCTGCAATGCGTACGTCAACTCCAGGCAGTGGTGGACCAACGGTGCCTAGCACAACATCTTCGAGTCGATGGGCAGAGATCACTGGTGATGTTTCCGTAAGTCCATAACCTTCTACGATGGTGAGACCGATGATGCGGAAGAACCTACCAACCTCGTGGTTGAGTGCGGCACCCCCTGATACGAAGAACCGTAACCTGCCACCAGTTCGTTCCCGGATCTTTGAGAAAACGAGTTTGTCTGCCACGGTACGCTGCATAACAGTAAACATTCCTCTGTCACCACCATCATAGCGTTCGCCTACGTTCATAGCCCAACGGAAGATTGCTTGTTTTGCGCGAGAATCGCGCTCTACTGCTCCTAGGACACGTGCGCGGATGCGCTCAAATAGACGGGGCACGGACGTCATGATGGTTGGCCGTACTTCCTTCATAAGCTCTGCGACCGACTCAATTGATTCTGCGATATAGACGGATGCACCGGCGGCAAATGCTAGGTAGTGTCCGGTCATCCGCTCATAGCTGTGACACATTGGCAGATACGAAAGAAAGGAGTCAGACTCCGTTACGTCTATGATTTGCAGAGCACTACTAACATTGGACGTAAGGTTTCTGTGTGTAAGCATCACACCCTTGGGATTACCTGTTGTCCCGCTTGTGTAAATCAAGGTGAGGATATCATCCGGCCGAACACGTGATGCAAGAGTTGCAAACTTTGTTTTACGCTCTAGTGGCGTGCTCTCTGACCTGCTGCGTTCCATCACTGCCTGCATACTTACAACGCGAGGATTGTCTGATACATCGTTGTTCATGGTAATCACAAGACGTACAGTTGGCATACCATCCCAAACCTCCATCACCTTGCGCAGTTGTGCAGCGTTGGAGACGATGATGGCTGTTGCTTCGCAGTTCGTGAAAATGAATTGCTCTTGGTGTGCTGTAAGTGTTGGGAAGATCGGCACGTCTACGATACCAATACCAGCCATCGCAAAATCCACTACCACCCATTCCGTTCTGTTTTCACTAACAACGCCTACACGTTCTCCCGGTGCTAAACCATAGCGGAGTAATCCGTCGGCAAAAAGTTCTACCTGTTGGCGCACGTCATCGTGCGTAAGGGGATGCCAAGCCCCCTCAGATCGATGTGTATAGGCGATCTTGCTAGAATTACCCGCATACCGTTCGCAGACGGCGAGGAACATCTCTGGGATGGTTGTTGCAGTCACGATTACCTCCTGACTGCAATATGGTATTACTCAGTCGAAGAACGACCAATCAACGCTCAGGCGGATGGCTCGTGTGATCTCTGGGGCCAGAGAAGTGGTATACCAACGCTGACCGAGAATATTCTCATACGAGGCACGGACGGTGGCATTTCCTACAACGGCGGTGAGGAACACATTGAGTCCATCATATTGATCGCCCGACTTCAACGTAGGCTCTGCATAGGTCCAAGAAGGGGCTACATACTGCGGTAGACGTGCTTCGCTGAGCCACCGTCCGCTCACACCCAACCGAACAGAATTACGACCAACCTCATACACATAGGCCACCGAGAGATCACCCATCATCAATGGAAATCGTTGGTCATTTATGTCTGACGTAGCAGAGCGCGTGACGCGCACAACCGGACGTAGTTCGATGTCCCCTAGCCGCCATGTTGCGTCTGCTGCAATTCCTAGGATCGTGCGTGATGTTGCATTGTACGAAGTAGCACTTGTATAGACACCGTTGGTAGTGTTTCCGACTACAACGATTGGATCATTGATGAACCGTGCAAAGGCTTTTGCAGATGCCTGGATGTTCTTGGTGTTCCAGGTGCCGCCTGCTGAAAAGAGATAGTGACGTTCAGCGGCAAGACTATACCCCTCTGATTCAAAGGGGGCTCGCTCTGATGTGGAGGCATCAACCGAATAAACTCCGTCCGTTGTTTGTAGACGGAGTCCGGCTCCCGCGCCCACCATAAATCGAGAATCTTGCAACGCTAAACGAGCAGCACCACGAAAGACCAACGAAGGTGTGAGATCGAAGGTCACGTGACCAAAGGCCTGCGTGTTCGAGTAATCCATGTTATACATCTCAAGAGTTTCACCAATCATTTCGATCGGACGTCTCGTAATGTCAGAGATGATCCCTAGACGCAATCGCATCACACCAATCGTCTGATCGAACCGGACTTGTGCTCCCAGCACAGCAGACGTCCGCAACTGTCCGTTGAGTGTGTCCTCCGTACTTTGATAATTCGCTGAATCTCCATACCTCCGCACTGCTGAATACGTACCGAACAGCGTTGCCGTGATCACGCTCGATGAATCATCAGCCATGATCTGAGCAAAGTTTGCCGTTATATCGTGTCTGCGCGTATTGTCTGCCAATGTGAAATTCACCGGTGGTGCTGCATCCTCTGTGAATTCCGTAGACAGACCAACATTTCGCACACCGCCCCATAGGCCCGTATTAAGTGATGCCAGTTCGTATGATACCAAAAGATGCGACCGCGCGCTCATCGTCCAACGAACTGCTGAGCGCAGGTTCCAAATGTCAAAGCTCGTGTTGGTGTACCGTCCATTAGCACCACTACGCTTTACCCCTAACGTCACATTCACGTTCTCTGCAACGTTCTGCGAAAACGTACCATCCATTGCGATGATATCGCCCCCTCCCTGATGATACCACAGGGCAGTGTATGGGGTTGCGCTGTTGTGGATCATGGACTGCATGTTCAGAGACGTAAGCGTCATGCTAGGGGCAAGACCCACGGCATCTGTTCCGGTAAGGATCTCCACACGTTCTAGTCCGGCGGGTTGAGCTTGGATGAGTTGATACGTGCCCGACCAAGATTCTGTTAGGGGGCGTGTATTGATGCTCACAGCTAGGTCAACATTCATACCGCCCATCACACTGAGGCCATCGTTCTGACCAAATCCACCATGGGAAAGGGGCGTCCAGTGTGTGCCTCGATAGAGGGCATCAGCGAGCTGACCGTATTGCAGTTTCCGCATATCGAATTTTGTGATCTGCGTTTCTGTTTCGGTATCATACGCGGTCAGCCGACCCAATGCTCGCCATGGGGCGGGCATTGAATCGGTTACGACCACAGTTCGTTGTGTAAACGCAGTATCGCGTGCAGGTGGAATTGCAGGCGGAGCACCCTGTGCGGGCGCTTGAGCTTGCGACAGTGCCTGCATGGGCGCTAGAACACCGATGCAGAAAAAACACCACCAGGTGAAGATGGACTTCACCCGGTGGAGGTTATGCATCTGGTGTAGGAGTGTCTGCACCGTTATTGTCCGGCGTGCCTTCTGCTCCCTCAATCGGGTCCACCTCATCATCCTCGTCGCGTGTAACAGTAGTGATATCGGCAATCTGATCACCCTCTTCGAGGCGGATCAGCTTCACACCCTGTGTATTGCGACCAAGCTGGCGAACATCTTTGACTTGCTGACGGATAAGGATGCCGTTGGTGGTGATCACCACCAAGTCTTGCGTATCGTGGACTTCGAGAATGGCGCAGATTGGTCCGGTCTTCTCCGTCATGTTCATCGCGATCACGCCCTTAGCGCCACGCTTTGTCATCCGGAATTCGTCAACCACGGTTCGTTTGCCATATCCGCGCGTACCTACCACGATGACTTGAGCGTCGCTCCGACGCACTGCTGTGAGCGAGATCACATAGGCGTTTTCGGCGAGGGAGATACCTCTCACTCCTGCCGCAGCACGTCCCATTGGGCGCACGTCCGTTTCCGGGAATCGCACGGCTAGCCCGTTTGAGGCTCCAATGAGAATCTCCATTGAACCATCCGTGAGACGAGCACCAATTAAACGATCATCGTCATCAAGATTCACGGCGATGATGCCGTTAGAACGGACGTTGGCAAAGTCTTTGAGTGATGTCTTCTTGACAGTACCGTTCCGTGTTGCCATAAAGATGTAAACATCTTCTCGATCGAAATCTGTAACAGACAGATAGGCAGTTACCTTTTCATCGGCCTGTTTTTGGATTACGTTGGCAAGGGACCGCCCCTTTGCATTCCGAGAACCTTCCGGAATGTCATAGACCTTTTGACGGTAGACGCGACCACGATCCGTAAAGAACAACATGTAGTGGTGTGTGGATGCTTGGAAGAGATGTTCTACCCAATCATCCTCATACGTCCCTGCACCAGCAACACCACGTCCGCCGCGATGTTGCCTGCGATATGTTGTTACCGCAGTACGCTTGATATAGCCGTTATGCGAAATCGACACGATCACTTCTTCGTTGGCGATCATGTCTTCGAGGGTAAAGTCCTTTGCGTCGTACACAACCTGGGTGCGACGCTCATCACCATACTTATCGGCAAGTTCTTTGAGTTCTGTCCCGATCATCTGCATTTGCAGGTCCTTGCTGGCAAGGATTGCACGCAGACGTTCAATGGTCTGGATCACTTCGGCATATTCATTTTGGATCTTCTCACGCTCAAGACCGGTGAGGCGCTGGAGACGCATGTCGAGAATGGCCTTGGCTTGGATCTCTGAGAGTCCAAATCGTGACTGCAAACGTTCAGACGCTTGTTGTGCGTCCTTTGATTCGCGGATGGTCTTGATCACTGCTTCGATGTTATCGAGAGCGATGATAAAGCCTTCCAAAATGTGAGCGCGTTTCTCAGCGGCATCCAGATCGTATTGTGTACGACGTACGATCACTTCATTACGGTGCTTGAGGAACTCTTCCATGAGTTCCTTGAGCGTAAGGATGCGTGGGCGACCATTAACAAGGGCAAGCATGATCACGCCAAACGTCACCTGCATTTGCGTATGCTTGTACAGGTTATTGAGCACAACCATCGGAACGCCATCGCGCTTGAGTTCGATCACAATGCGCATTCCGTCGCGGTCAGATTCATCACGGATATCGGAGATATCCTCGAGTGACTTTGCCTTCACCAGGTCCGCGATCTTTTCAATGAGCCCGGCCTTGCTGACCTGATATGGCAACTCATTGATAATGATTGCCTCACGTCCTTGCTTATTGGTCTCCGTGATAGCCTTTGCACGTACCAAGATCTTGCCACGGCCTGTAGTGTAGGCGTTACGCACACCCTCATAGCCGTAGATGATACCACCCGTTGGGAAGTCTGGTGCGGTTACATACTTCAACAGTTCTTCGTTAGCGATTGCAGGATCTGCAATCACGGCCTGAATTCCGTTGATGATCTCGCGTAGGTTATGCGGCGGGATGTTCGTGGCCATACCAACGGCGATACCGTTTGCGCCATTTACGAGCAACGTTGGAAGAACCGCCGGCAAGACCGTGGGTTCCTGTAACGAGTCATCGAAGTTTGAACGGAAGTCAACTGTATTCTTATCGATATCACGCAAGACTTCCATGGCCAGACCCGTCATACGTGCTTCCGTATAACGCATAGCGGCCGGAGAGTCTCCGTCGACCGATCCAAAGTTGCCCTGTCCGTCTACCAGTTGGTAGCGCATCGACCATGGCTGCGCAAGGCGCACCATGGCGTCATACACGGCTGAGTCACCGTGTGGGTGGTATTTACCCAGCACTTCCCCTACGATACGGGCACTTTTCTTGTATGGTCGATTGGGTGCCATACCCAACTCGTACATGGCATACAGGATCCGGCGGTGAACCGGTTTCATTCCGTCCCGTGCATCAGGAAGCGCACGAGAAACAATCACCGACATGGAATAATCGAGGTACGAATCCCGCATCTCGTCCTCCATCAGGACGGGCAGGATTTTTTCGTTGTAAAGAGCCATATCCCCTTGAAAACCGATGGGTTCCGTAACGTGGCGATGCGTGCTGCAGGCAGTCGCCGTGAAGCCACAAATTTACGAAATCATCAGGTGTTAGATGGAGCTATTACCGGACCAAAATCAGGGTTCCGTTGGTAGTGCTTGCAACGCCCCCATTGGCATCCTTTACACTCAACTTCCAGGCATAGACTCCGGCAGCTAGAACCTCACCGGCGTCCCCTCTTCCGTCCCAATTCACGCGGCCCTCCCCTACAGTGATCTGTGTGGGAAGTGACCGGATATGACGTCCCTGCACGTCAAAGATGTCCATGTTGGCTTCGGATGTTGCATTGGCAGAAACCAAGGACACCACAAAGCTCACAGGGCCTGTGGATGGGTTGGGGACCACGGTTACGGCATCAAGTCGGGTCTCGTTTGAGGTTAGGAGGGGTATCTCCAGGGTGTCCGTATTGTTCCAAGCATCAGAGGCACGCACAATCAAAAGATTCTCGCCCAGCTCCAGCGGGAATCTGAAACGCATTGCTGCCCGTACATCCGTCCCGGGCCATTCGGCCTGCGCCGCCGGAGTGTTGAGGAATTCATAGTCCTCTGACGTTGTCTGCCGAATTCGAACACCGTTTACAAAAACGATCATCCGCTCCGAGTCATAGATATAAAGCGGTGAATTGTCGCGAAGGCGCACCTCTATCATCGGTTTCTGATACACCCAGCCCCCTACCGGCATGAGCCTATCATCGATGAAGGGTTCTATGACGGGAGGTGTTGAGTCACTGGCAATAGAAAGCATTGTACGACACTCATCGAGAACGCGAAAGAGCTCCGGTTCCTCAGGGTCGTTATCGAGTCTGGCAACCAAGAGTGTTTTGGCTGACGACGCTTCGGTGAGGACGGCAAATGGTTGCTCGCTCCATTCATCGGCGTCAATCTCGGATAGTTCAAATGTCTGCTGACCAATGGTTGACATGGAAGCACTGTCAAATGATGTTACCGTGAATTGCATGGCCGGCGCACGGAACTCCGTACGTGCATTTCGCACACGTACCGTACCACGGGCAGGTATGCCACGCAGAACGGTATCTGCTTCCAAGGTCAATCCATCAGCTTCAATAATCCATTGGGGAAGGGGCTCATAGTCCGCTTGAATATCCCCTACAAACGCATCGGGATATTGTTCTGTCCCAACAATCTCCCACTCATACGAAAGAGCTACTACGTCCTGCTGGTCTTGACCCGGCGTCCAACGTCCAGTGGTATCGAGCAGAAGAGTTGAACCGTCGCTCCTATAGCCCCAGAGTTTCGACTTCACATCGCCGGATGATCCAAAACTAACTGAGGTCCACGTACGAGCGGGACCTATCAATGGACTTGTCACCCGACCGCTCGGATAATGAAATGCGAGTGGTGTATCAACTGTGACCATGTACTCCGGAGCCCCTTTCCACGATTCAAATGCTGCGCCGGGTGCCGTTGTGCGAGAGCCAAGGAATGCAAATGACGAGGATATGGAAATAGAGTCGCAGAGCTTTGAGCCAAGTCGCTTGAGTTCAATGCGCAAGGAATCCAAAAGCCCGTCGGTCACAAACCGCGAGAATGATTCATTACAGGCAGCTATCACAATTCGTTCGGTTTCCGCAATGGAATCGCGGAGAAACGCCAAACATTCTCGAGCAAATCCATTATGTCCTGTTCCTATCGGCAGAGGGTCCTGTGAGGTGTCGTACCTGCGGATTCGCAATGGCACTGTATCGCGCTGACCGACGACCACTATGTTAAGGCCTGTGCGGAAAGCACTCTTGATGATCGTTGCAGAACCGATACGCACTTCGAGAATGGGATCTTTGTCTGGGTCAGAGGTCATCACTCCACTTGATCGAACAAATACGTCGCGATCATACGTGATTAGGCGCACGGTGCGAGAAACCGTGTCGTACTCAAGACTATCCGACAAGATCGTTGCATGCCTAGCACCAACCTCGTGCCACGATGGTGACGGAGCATCTCGATCAAAGACCTTTACGGGCGTCCAGGCTATGGCAGTGCGTTCTTGTGTTGTTGTATCTGTGGCCCACACTCCTAGCCATACATCTGCTTCGTAGACAAGTCCAAGGCCGGTACGCGTTGTTTCCCAGTCCACAATACTCCCACTTCGAATGATCTCTTCGGGAAGGGATCGAAGAAGGGGCGATGTGGTATCCTGAGACTCCGATATCACCATCTCGATCTTCATCGTGTTCTGTGGCGTTGAGAGGATGTCTATCACACGAGCTCGTACGTCCGATGTGTTCACCACGCCATACGGGTCGGGTTCTACAATGAGCAGCGACTTTGCAAACACCGTAAAGGTTGTACGAACCCTGTTATCGGAACGTCGGTCATTAAGCGATCCATTTGGATCAACCTCTACATCAAGAACATGTGTCCCAACCTTGTTCGTAACATCCACAACAAATCGCACAACGTCTTCTCTGCAGAGACCACTCACAACGGTGAACGACGTACTATCTGTAACGCCATCAAACGTATGCCACATGCGCACCAAATATGGCAGTTTTGATCCTGTGCCTTCACTCCAGATTGTTACATCAACGTTGGCAGAATCATCGTCCTCGCGGATCTGTGAGCCCCCTACCGGAGATGTTACCACAACTCGAGAAGGGGCTAGTGACACTTGTTCGTTTGTGTCTATGTGTATGCGGGTGAATGGATCGCCGAGGATGTTAAACTGCAGGGTGGCATTGATAGCAAACTGTGGTGTGGAAGTTGCCATGCCACGCTTTGCGGCATAGGTCAGTTGTCCAAGGTCCCGGATGGAAGTTAGTCGTAATGCCTCGTGGAGATCAGTATGGATCTGCGTTACAACTAATTTGTACTGCCATCCCGAGGCACCAATGGCCGCTACAAAACCAGCATTGGGTTGAATGAGGTATTGACCATTCCGGCAGAGAGCACTGGAGTTAGAGAACGCTCCGGTAAGACAGGAGAATGTTGCCATCACGGGATATCGACCAACATTGGTGAGATCTTCCGGGTCCCATCCCTTGATGTCAAAGATCTCCGTACCGCCGTGGCCGATATAATTCATCAGTCCAACACCGTCGCTAAGGTTCTTGCGTATCTCTAGTCCAGGATTGTCTGCCGTTGGTTTACAGATCGTAATGGTGTCTATGCACAATGTTGGTTCGGTATAGAGGATGCCCGTATAAAACTTGTCGGAGAGCATGTCCTCATAGATCTGACACAGCCCTTCGTCCTCCGTCTCTCCCCCACCTACATAGAGAAACGTGCGCTGCCACGGTGCATAGGCAATAGTATCATCTACCATGATCTTTTCGATCATAGCAGAACATTCATCCGGTGTAAGCACAGGGAATCGACTAACGATCAGTTCCGGCGTTTTGATATCTGTTGGGTCATCGAGGAGACCAAACCAATAGTCACTGCTTGGTCTGCCATACGTAGGTACAAGATCTGGTCGGGTGGACCGAGCATTACCACCCTTGATCATAACACGCACATCCCACGTTGCACTACCAATGAGTACACAATGTGTTGGTTTTGGTAAGGGGGCTTTATCAAACGCATCTGCAAGAAACTCTCGCAGTGCTTCCGGCGAATGACGTCCGGCGTCGTATTCATCAAAAATGTCGTTCACATTCACAATGCGGATCTTGAGTCCACTCTGCTTCGCTCTATGTTCTGCCCACCGTTCGGCTTGTTCTTTCATTGATGGGTGAATGATGGTGATCACGTCTGCGCGCGGGCTTGATGCAGAGAGATTCACGAGAGATGCCGGCTTTACTCGAGCTACTTCGATACCACTTCCGGAGCCGATCACCAGAACGGCATCCATGTCTGAAGGTAACTCCGCAGTTACGGATCCTCCGCGCGCTCGCGACGATGGGACAAACCATGTTAGTCCACGAACAGGAGATGCAGTGTTTTGCGAGGTGTTCCCTGATGCTCCATGAAAAGCTGCAATCCACAGCGTGTCTGACTCATTTAGCGTAATGTTATGGATCTGAAGCGCATCGCGAATAGACGTTGAGGCACTGGCTCCGACGCCGAATACCACGCAGACTTCATCCGTAGAGATTGCCGATATGGTTGCTGCACATTCCGCGGCATTTTGTGTAACAACGGTGCGAATGTTATTCGAGGTAACCGAACGCGACATCACGACATAACCTCGCTGGTCGGTTTCTGTCTGTGCCATATCATCAAACACCACTGTTGTGCGATAGCGTCCTGCAGGTGCAAGGGAGTCAGGCCATGGCAGCTCAACAGGTATGATGCCTGCACGCACCATCATACCACGAGGGTCTTGTGTGAGCTCCTTGTATCTCCAATTCGTAGTATCAATAACGTAGGCTGCACCAGGCGGAGCGTTGTATACAACAAGGGTAGATGCATCGGTTTTCTTGAGGCGACCGCGAAGACGTCCTCCATCTAGTACGGGAGCGGCAAGCCCCTTAACACTGAACGCATCGAGGAGGACTTCGCTGTACCAATCTGGAGTATTCTCGAGTCCGGGAATGCCGCTGGCAAAGAGTCGAATGGACTGTCTTCCCGACGGCATGGACCTGGCCTCGATGGTGGATTCGAGCATATACCGCACAAAGCCGTTGCCAACAACACCGGTAGCGGGCGCACCATTCACGGAAACATCTATCCCATGGTCGGGATCATAGTCCTTCGCATCTGTTGAGGCCACAACATCCGTCACAACCGTTATCATTCCTTCACCACTTGGCGTAAAAGGAATAGTATGTGTTGCGTATTGATGAGCTCTGCCGTTGAGGGCTTCCCAATAGAATCCTTCAAACATCGACATCGGCGTCATAAAGGTTGAATAGTCTTCGTTGCCATTGCTGCCCGGGTGGTAATACCCGGTATCAAGCTCAAACCGCTCTTGAACAAACAAGGACCGTACAGGCGTGCGAGGTCCGGCTCCAGAAGGAATCTCATCCATCTGCACCGAGGCACCCTGGGCACGTCTGGTAAGGAAGAAGACCGCCACAGTATCCTGCAGATCTAGCCATGTTGTATCACCCTGGGCATGTCTGCCAAGGAAGAGGATGGAATCTCCTGCAGTAAACGTACCGCTTGCATCCCCGTCAAGAAGCTTACAGTGTTGTTGCCTGCCGCGCCAATACAGCGCAAGTTGGGCGGCGGGTGTTGCTGCGAGGGAAGGGGCAAGGGGCAACACACCGTCGGCCAAGATCACTGCTACCCCATCGTTTGCGGTTTCAATTCGCACGTGTGGCTGCGTGGGATCGTACCACACCGATGGCTGTATCCCGCCTTGAACCTTCTCCGTTGATTTGGTAAAGGGGCTTCCCGTTCGCTGATGCCATTCGGGGTTCAATACGGGAAAAGACGAGGGCGGAACAATTCGCGGACCACGAATGAGGGGCTCCGTCCATTCCACGCGTACGGTCATCATCGCACCACTTCGCAACAAGTGTAAAGTGTCGGGCTCTATCGTGAGCACCGCCATATACTTACCACCATATGCTCCCGACCTTTCTACGGAGCAAAGGGAGGTCATAGACTGAGGAGTTGTAGTGAGTCGGAGTTCGCCTTGTGCCGGCACGAAGAGTGCAAATCGTTGTGTTCTGGCAAGGTCACCCAACTGGAGCGTAACCCCACGAGCGTCTGTCGGCTGTTGTTGGGCAACCGCAGAGAACGCGCAGATCAAAAGAAGGAAGGCGATACGAGGGATCATGTATGGGCCCAAAATAGAAACGCCGTGATACCAAAGGTACCACGGCGTAAAGACTCTGTTCGTGTGTGGAGGTTACTATTGATTTGGTGGGCGCGAAGGGAAGGCGTTTTGCATAGCAATAACGATCTTCTCGGCAACCTTATCGGAAACCACGCGCTTCACATTGTCATCGCTCGAGAGTGCCTCGGCGATGGCAGCTTCAACCTTCTTCTTGATCAGTTCCGATGTTTCACCAACAAGGGCATCGGACACCGAGTGCATGTCTTCTGCAACATCCTTCATGGTTTCGAGCTGATTCTTGTTTGCGTCTTCCATCTTCTTCATGAGCTTGTCCATACGCTCTTCTTCTTCAGTGTACACAAGGCCGAAGGCCAAGAGAGCAAGAAGCGAACCTTCGAGCGAGATAGCAGCAAGGATGAGGGATGGCTTTGTAGCCGGGATGAATTTCAGACCACGGATACCGATGATCACGATAAGGATAGCGGCGCCGAAGTAGGCCAGACCCGTAACGTTATTCGAATACTTCTCTGTGAAGTGATGAGCCATGTAGAGGCGAAGGCCATTGAGGAACTTCAGGCGGTTGCGTGACCATTGGAGCCCCTTTGTGGTGTCTTCCATTTCCTTCACAACGAAGTCCGAGAAGAATTCCTGGATACGGATGTAGAGCACTTCCATACGGAATTCAACAAGGTTCACATCATTGGTGAACACTTCTTCGTAGCGCACCAGACGTCGGCCATGTGTACGTGCCGTGTCTTCATCTTCCTGAGCCGTACGGTCCCAAACGAACTTGAATGCGCTCCGAACCTGATGTGCCTCGAGGTTGGCAAGTTCATCATCCGGCATGGTAAGCAGGTCTACGATCTCATCGGAGAAGCCCGTTTGGAGACGAATCTTAGCCTTAGTGTGATGGATCTCGCGTTCAACCTTTTGCGCCATATAGCCAATGGTGCCCGGCATGAAGAACGTAACAAAGATGGCAACGGCAAAACCGAGAACCATGGAAAGAACAGTGAAGCCCAATACCGGTTCAAGGATGATGGCCGATTCGCCAAGTCCACCCTCACCATTGGCCTTAACTACCCATTCTCCGGCACCCTTAGAGTAGCCGTCGTTCTTCTCACTACGAAGTTCACTTCCGAAGTCGAAGATATAGTCTGTCTTGATGAACGGTTTCAGTCCCGTACCGCTTGGGACGGAGCCTTGGAACTTGTCCGTTACAACGGCATGCAACATAGGCTGCACTTCTTTGAAGGATGCCATGTCCTTCTCATCATGTGGCTTGAACAGCGTGATCACGGCGCTCTGAACAACGCGTGGTATCACGAACTGATAGATGCCAAATGAGAAGACCGCTATGAGCGCGATCAAGAGCAAGAAATGTTGCATCCCTGCTTTTGGTACCGATCCATGTCCGTTTGCTGACATCACTACTCCTATCCCGTTGAGGAAAACTACTTTATGCTGCTTTTAGGTCGTATGTACGACCTTGTAATATACAAATGTTCCCAATAGTCTAGTTACTCAGTTACCTAGTTACGGAGTTACCCAGTTACGGAGATACAGAGATACGTAGATACAGAGATACGCAGTAACTGAGTAACTCCGTAATTGAGTAACTACGTAACTGAGTATCTGGTAATTTGCAGTCATGAAAGCCCCCTACTCCCCTCGTTTTGCCGTTTCACCTACCGACGTGTTCCCCACACTACGCGAGCATATGCTGGTAGACGGGTTTGACCACGTGATCGATCTCGACCGGTCTCACGGCTCGTGGATGGTTGAGGCACGCACTGGCAAGGAATATCTGGACTTCTTTACATGTATTGCTTCGATGCCGATTGGGATGAATCACCCCAAGATGACCGACCCGGCATTTGTTGATTATCTGGGCAAGGCTGCCCTAAACAAGCCCTCGAACTCCGACATCTATACCGTTGAGCAAGCCACGTTTGTAAAGACTTTCTTTGAGCTGGCAGTGCCAAAGCACTTTCAGTATGCATTTTTCATCGACGGTGGGACGTTGGCAGTAGAGAACGCTCTAAAGACTGCTATGGACTGGAAGGTCCGAAAGAATTTTGCCAAGGGATACAAGGAAGAGAAGGGTCACCAGATCATGCACTTCGAACTGGCCTTCCACGGCCGGTCAGGCTACTGCATGTCCCTTACCAACACTGATCCAACAAAAACCGCCCTCTGGCCACATTTCCAGTGGCCTCGCATCGCTCCCCCATTCTTGACCTTCCCGGCCAATGATGAGGTTTTGGAGCTGGTGAAGAAGAACGAAGAGCTTGCCATCCGCGAGATCAAGCGCGCCTTTGCTGAGAATCTTGACGACATCGCAGCCATCATCATCGAGCCAATTCAAGGTGAAGGGGGCGACAATCATTTCCGTCCGGAGTTCTTCCAAGCCTTACGTACGATCTGTGATGAAAATGAAGCACTTCTGATCTTCGACGAAGTCCAGACAGGTGTAGGCATCACAGGGAATTGGTGGGCTCATGAGGGAATTGGTGTAGAGCCAGACATTATGACCTTTGGCAAGAAGATGCAGGTCTGCGGAATTCTTGTTGGACCGCGCATCGACGATATTCCCGACAACGTCTTCCACACGTCCAGCCGAATCAATTCCACATGGGGCGGCTCCCTCGTTGACATGGTTCGAGCAACAAAGTACCTCGAGATCATCGACGAAGAGAACCTCGTCCAGAATGCTGCAGAAGTAGGCACGTACCTCCGTCACCAACTCCGCACCCTATCGGCAAACATCGGCGAACACCGCATCACCAATATCCGCGGCTCAGGCCTCTTTAGCGCCTTTGACCTACCGACCAAGGAAGACCGCAACACCTTCCTTAAACAGGCCTTTGATAATGGCCTCCTCTTGGTTGGCAGTGGCTCTCGTTCCGTACGGTTCCGTCCGCCCCTTAACCTCAGCAAACAAGAGGTGGATCTGGGGATGGAGTTGATCGAGAAGTCAATGACGAAATGACCGAATCCCAGACCATCAAGCCAGACGAGTACTACAGTGGTGTTCGCCACGAGATGCTTGCGTTCTTGCCTGACGGAATAGAGAGGGTGCTTGAGATCGGATGTGGCGACGGAAACTTTGGCGCTGTCGTAAAGAAGGACCGTGGAATTGAGGTGTGGGGAATCGAATACCACCCGGAGAAAGCTCACATTGCTGCGCAGAAACTCGATACCGTGCTAACAGGCGATGTGGCGGTGCTGCTCAACGAGCTTCCTGATAACTACTTTGACGCCGTAGTCTGCAACGACGTTCTGGAACATTTGATCGATCCCTATTCTGTGCTTGATGGGCTCAAACACAAACTCACAGAGCGTGGGGTTGTTGTTAGCTCCTTACCAAACATCCGATACCATCGAAACTTCTTCGATTTGATCTTTGGTCGAAACTGGACCTATACCACACAAGGAGTGATGGATTTCACTCACTTCCGATTCTTTACTATCAACAGTATTCGTTCGATGTATGAATCATGTGGATATGAGATACTCCAGCACGTTGGTATTAACGCAACGTCATCCCTACGTCCATGGCCACTGATCATTCTCTCCCTCGGCCACTTCTCCGACATTCGCTACCTACAGTTTGCAACGGTGGCTCGAGTGAAGCAATGACCTGCTCGCTACGCTCGTAATGACAAAATGACATCTCTCGCTTCGCTCGTAATGACGCAATGACAGCTCTCGCTTCGCTCGTAATGACGCAATGACCTGACTCGCTTCGCTCGTAATGACGCAATGACGGTATGACGGTATGACTGAACGTCATGATTGTCATTTCGTCATTTCTTCCTTAGCTCACCCCCCGTCCCCCTCTCGCACGCTACGCTCGAGAGGGGGTGCCGGTTCGTGTTAATCGTCATCGCTATAACTCATCATTCATTTGTCATCTGTCATTTCGTCATTACCTACTTCGCGATCGTCACGCTTTTTACGTCATCATATCGGAAACGTGTCTCAATGACGACACCATCCTTCGATTCGACCTTTGTGCGAATACGTCCTTTTGAAAGCAGATATGGCACCTCAACAGTAAGTAGTCGGAGTTGGTCGGGCGTTAACACGATGGGATCTGAATCCAGAAACGAGAAGTAGGCGGGCGCCCCAGGCTTATGAAGAAAGTAACTTCTGAAGCTAAGATAGATCGAGTCCCCAACAACCTGATGTTGGTTTGTTGCGGAAGCTTCAATACCCTTGTCAACGTATATGGTGTCATCAAAGATCCAGACACCGGCATGTGCTCCGAGCTGCACATCGGCATGAACGTCTGGCGCACCCCTGCGATAGATACTCCACGAAACGAGTGAGTCTGTCGCTTGCCGATGACGTATAAGATATCGAAGCTTATATCTGGTCTGCTTTGTTGTATCCAAAACCATATGTTGCCATCGAGCTTCATTGAATCACAAGCAACAGGATTTGCCCCGTTGAATACCTGTCCATAGATCTGCTCATCGATGGATATCGCATCGTGATTCCTGTGCACTGAAAAGAAGCTTTCCAACAATACTCGGGGCTCACCATCACCCTTGGAGGGTATAGTGGGGCTCATGCATGACACAGTGAGCAAGATTTTGAAAAGGAGTGGTATGAGGATGATGATCCGCCTTGTTCAATATCTGAAAATGTGAGGCTTCGTCACTTCGTCATTACGTCATTACGTCATTTCGTCATTTCGTCACTTTCTTTCTCACTACCACGTTGTTCGAACGTCCACTGCGCGTGGTAGTCTGAGCACGTCGTTCTTCAACAAATCCATGTCGCTCCCAGAATCGCTGTGCGTTGGGATTCTGCTCGAGTGGCGCTACCCAGAGGGCTGTTGCATTTTCTGCACCTGCCATGGCGATCACGTCCGCAATGATCTGCGACCCCAGTCCGGTGCCACGATGATTGGGATCGATCATCAGTAGACCTATCCACCATTCGCGGGGTAAAGGATAGTTGCGAAGCAAGTCACACACGGCAACGAGGAGCCCCGTTGAATCAAATATCCCAAGTACGATCTTATCCTCACCTGCTGTATCGGGTGGGACATTCTTGAGGAGATATTCTGCAGCATCATCGACTGTTGACTCCCCTTCTTCTAACTCATGGTAGTCAGTGCAGCGAAGAAAGAGGTTCTGAAGGGGCTCTATGTCGCCATCGAGGATTGAGAGAATTCTGCACCTGATACTAAGAAGGTCGCTCATAACATTTTGATCTATGGCACAACCAACACCAAGGTTCGTAATTCGAAATATGAACTACTGTTGACTTGAACACCTTGTACAACCGCCGCATACTTCTCGTTCTTGCTGAACGACAATTGATAGACGAGATTCGGTTTAAGGGCTCGAAGTACATCAGGCTGCAGGATCAATTCGCCAGTGTCCGGGACCTTTAGAAGGATGGTTGAACCGTCCGTGGTCGCACCCGAACCGACCACCTCTTCTGTGTATATCGCATCGAACGAGAGTTCGACGACGACCGAATCACCGGGAACAGACGTTGAGTTTGTGCCACTCCATCCCCGCGTGATGGAGATCGTATCATAACGTTGCAACGTGGGAATTGTAATTCTCTTCGCGAATGGACATGAGGTGGTGATCTTGCGTCCAAGAAAGTCATCAATCGTTACGGGGCAAGTTGGCTCGCTTTCAGAGCCTATGACCGACTCATAGCTTCGATAGATTGGAGAGACCTCATCTCCTTCGCGCTCAAGAACAACTTCGGGCACAAGACCAACACCCCCTGCTGTGACGCGATCACACTTAATAAACCGCAACCCACCATCGTTCGTGGTTAAGAGAACCTGATTGAAGTGTTGCACAACTGTATCATCGTTGAACAGGTCTACATAGCGGTTGATCATCACTGACGCCGTAGGCTCTGATGATGGATCGAGTCCAGCCTCACGGCACGACGTGAGCAGGAATCCTACAACAATTACAATGGCGGAAACACGGAACACAATTGACCCCTCATTTCGATTTCTGGACCGACCTATAGACGCAAAG
Organism: uncultured Ignavibacteria bacterium; assembly: GCA_937870915.1. Lineage (GTDB taxonomy): Bacteria > Bacteroidota > Ignavibacteria > Kapaibacteriales > Kapaibacteriaceae > UBA10438. Next base: position 21,771 of record CALMZQ010000209.1, on the reverse strand, counting down.
TACCAATTTTCACAGCCCGTCATACCCCTCGCAATGCTCGTGATAACGAGGGACCTCGTTGCTCCGGGCGAGGCGGGGCCTCGCCCCTACGCTCCTCGGGATGAAATGACTTCACTCACTTCGCTCGTAATGACGATATGACAGTGTGACCCACCACTTCGACTTCGCTCAGTGTGACTCCACGTCATTTGTCATTTGTCATTTGTCATTAGTCATTTGTCATTATCTCAACCGCTTTCTGAGTTACCTCAACCACCACCTCTTCAAAGACTCTTCCCTTCAGCCGAGCGCCTGCTGCATACACGTGGCCGCCACCGCCGTAGAGGGCTGCGAGATCGCGGACATGGGTGTTGCCTTTTGAGCGGAAGGAGATCTTTGTTTCGCCTTCGAGTTCAACAAAGAGGATGCCCATAGTTACACCTTCTAACGCTAGGGTTTGTGAGACAAATCCTTCCACATCCTCTCGCGTGCAGTTGTTGGCGAGCATGTCACTGTTTCGGACCACCATCGTACACAGAGTGCCGTTGGCGTGTAGGCCCATGGTGCTCAATGCAATGCCAAGGAGTCGGGTGCGGCCTACCGAACCGCGGTTCATCACTTCGTCGTATGAGCGGACTGGGTCAGCCCCTTTATCAATGAGAGTAGCCACTGTTCTATGCACGTCTGATGTGGTGCGCGGAAAACGGAACGACCCTGTGTCGGTCATGATGCCTGTATAGAGGCACATTGCCATTGCGGGCGAGTAGATTTCCAGTTCGGCTGCTACCTGTGCGATCATCACGGACGTGGAACATGCGTCGGTGTCGATCCAAACCACGCCGGCAAAGTTCTCAGGATAGGTATGATGGTCGATGTTGACAACGGTTGCTGTAGATGCAACGATAGCTGCGCCCAGATCCCCAAGTCTCGACACCGCACTGAGGTCGAGGACAAAGATGGTGTCGGCCTCGGAGAGAACGTGTTTCGTTGACTCCCCAAACACCACCATCTCATCAGCCCCATCCATCCACACAAGATTTGAGGGGGCTGCGTTTGGCAACATCACGGTTGCAGTGGTTCCAAGCCCTCGTAGGAGATGCCATAAACCGAGCGCAGAACCGATGGCATCACCATCTGGATTCATATGGGTGGTGATCACGGCAGTGCGCGTAGATCGGATGGCGTGGAGGATGTTTTCGGGTGCTAGCATGATGCAAGTTATCTTCGCACTATGAACTGGACATGGAAAAAGATCGGCGTTATTGCAGGTGCAGGGCTTATCGCCGTGTTCCTCCTTGGCGTAATGGTAGACCAAGCGCTCCTGCCATGGATCGTTTCGATGACCGATACGATCTCCGTTCCCGGCGTTGTTGGTAAAAATGTTGCAACTGCATCTCAACAACTCGCCGATGCCGGACTTGTAGTGATGGAACCTCGCGAACAATACAGCGCTACTGTTGCTCGAGGCACTGTGATGTCGCAACTCCCCTATGCCAACACAACGGTTAAAGAAGGACGTCGCATCTACCTTACCATAAGCAAGGGAATCGAAACCATTCGTGTACCCTCGCTCTATGGTCTTACTGTGCGTGATGCCCGTCTATCGCTCATGCGCATCGGACTTCAACTCGGGGACGTTACATATGAATCCAATGATGCTATTGCTGTAGACCGCATCGCCGCCCAGGGCGTTCCGGCAGGAGCTGAGATCCCATCCGATGGCATCATTAGCGTGGTAGTGTCAAGGGGCTCTGCAGGTATCCGAGTACCATCACTTGTTGGCCTCTCCCTCGAAGAAGCACAAGGCATCCTTCTCGATGCCGGACTCATCGTTGGCACCATCGTCTATAAAGAGTCGGGCGCCTTTGATTCAGGAGTGGTCCTCTCACACGACCCACCGGCAGACTCGTCTGTGGCCACTGGTTCGGCTATACTAATCACAGTAACTCGTTGAAGAAATCGAGCTATGACGTTATGACAATCATGACGTTATGACAATCATGACGTTATGACAATCATGACGTTATGACAATTATGACGTCATAACGACATGATAGTCATAACGTCATATCGTCATGATGGTCATAACGTCACAATCTTCAACCACACCCACCCCGCCTCTTCTCGCACCTCATAGGTCTTTAGGCCGCCGCCGCCGGAGGTGTTGGCGCCGGTGCAGATGTCAAATTGCCATGCGTGCATGGGGCAGGTGACGGTGCCGTCTTCGATGTAGCCGTCGTAAATGAGGGCGATGCGTTTGTGCGGACAGATGTTGGTGACGCAGCGCACAATGCCGTTCACACGGAAGAGTGCAAGGTCGTGCTCGATATCAAGCTCAACGCGAAAGCCGTGGCGTTCGGTTACGTCGATGGACCGACAAAGTCTCGACCACTCCATTCCGTCGATGACCTTCGTTACACGGTCGTACATCATGCTGTAAGCACGATAGGTTCGGACAACATTGGCCCCTTATCGCCCATTACAACACGTGCTGCATCGCGGAGTGCATCGTGTTCAAAAACAACGATCCACTCTTCGTCGATGATGCGCGGAAGGAGTTTCTTCTTCTCGGCAATAGTGGTAAGCGGATGATTATCGTAACCCATCACGTATGGCACGGGAACATGTGCACCCGTCGGCATGAGATCTGCGGGATAGAAGAGTGTGGTCTGTCCGTCGCTGACGTTAATACCTTGCATGGCCTGAGTGTGACCGAAGAGTGGCTCCACGGAAATGTTCGGCAGGACCTGACCCGGACCATCGAGCAGCTCCACCATGTTGCGATCGAACAACGGCTGATACATTTCCGGCATAAAGGACGCTCTGTCCTTCTCCGTTGGGTTGAGCGCCCACGCATAATGATCACGCTGAACGTAGTGTTTTGCGTTGGCAAACCGTGGAGTTCCATCGGCTAACACAGCGCCCCCTACATGATCGAAATGAAGGTGGGTGAGGATCACGTCGGTAACATCGGCAGCAGCTACACCATGCTTAGCAAGGGATGCCTCGAGTGTGTAGTCTGCGAACGTGATGCCGTAGATATCCTGGAGTTTCTGCGACATAAAGGGGCTATTCCCTGTGTCAACCAAGATCGTTCTGTCCGCAGACCGAAGTAGCAGTACCTTGGCAGCCATCGGTATACGGTTCTTTGCATCTGCCGGGGCATAAGCACGCTCCCACAGCGTCTTTGGAACAACGCCGAACATTGCTCCTCCGTCAAGTCCGAAGCGACATGTTTCCAACAGCGTTACGGTATATGGTCCGATGGTGATCATTGCAGTGGGGATAATGGTACTGGTGTTTGATGTTTGCGACACAGATCCCAGTTCGTCATGAGCTCTTCCTCATGGAGGATGATCCACGCCTGTACAAGGGCAAGTTTCTTTGATGGAAGTGATCCGGCAATGATCTCCGCATTGAGGATGGAGATCGAAGCAGTGTGCTCGGCCGCCCGCACATGAATGTGAGGCAGATGGTGTCGCGAGCCTTCGTCGTAGACCATCATAATGACGATGCCATAGAACATTGATATGATCGGCATGGTGTCTCCTTGTATTGGAGACATCGTGCGTTCTACGACCGGGAACGTGACATTTTGTGTTGCTTCACGTGGGAGGGCATATGCCTGCACCAACTCGCGCAGTGCATCAGGCGACATATCAAGTCCGTTCGACCACGTGAGAAGTCCACACACAACGGCCGGATGCAGGGCCACCTCACGATCCTTGAGGATCGAAAACCCCGGAATGTTTGCAAATGCTTCGATCGGAAGGAAACATTGCTCTTCGGTTTCGAAGTGCAATTCCACGATCTCTCCATTGGAACGAGCCGATTTGAGCAAGGGGCTAGTCATCAAATACAAAGACCGGTTCGTGGTAGTAGCGCACCTTTCTGGCAAGGATCTTTGACGTTACAACATCTTGAAGCCAGGCGTTTTTTTCTTCGATAGGCGTGGAAGCCATGAGAAGATGGAGCGAGATATTCAGGTTCAGAGCCCGACCCGGAATGATGTGTCGGGTAATTCCGGCCGGGAGATAGTCGGCATTCTGTGCAGAATAGACGATGTTTTCGGGCGTGAAGGATGGAAACATCACAATTGCCGGACATTCGGCCTCGTTGCGAACAGTGCTAACAAGATCTTCATGAACGATGCGATAGATCTCACCGCTGCCACCATAGAGTGCAACCAGTTCTCGAAGAACGTGTGGGGTAGAGATCTCGGGGCCAGACGGGTGCAGAAGCAGAACGTCCTCCTCTCCGCGTACGATGGCCGCACATGCCCGACCGGACACACCCGTACGAAAATCCTGAAGTGCCTCACTAGCTCGTGCCAGCGTTGTTCGTTCCACCACACTTGCCGGATGCTCGCCCCCTTCCACCGCTTCGATGACTTTTTTTGCCGCTTGAACTGGCAGCATATGGTACCATGCTTGCAGTTCCACTCCGTCATTTCCGCCATATGGGACCTGCTGAACCAAGAGGTCTCGGGCACCCATCAGCTTTAAGGCCGTGGTTCGCGTGGCTCCGTCGAGAACTACCCCCGAGCCCACAATTGGTGGGTTTCGAAGGACGCCATCATTGTCCAGCGTAGCTCGAATACGGTTCACACGGGACGGATCCGTCTCCTCATGGAGGACAACCTCATCCGCCGGAACAAAGCGAAGATGAAGCTCATGGGGCTCAAGTCGTTGATTTGCCATGGCACAAGTTACCAACGGGGACTGTTTGAGAACCCCGAACACCGTATATTTGGAGCTTGTCCTAAAGACAGCAGCATAAAGAACCGTTTTTCTCGTTCCTTACGACGGAGGAGTACCCAGCATGGGTGCCATTACCAAGATCCGCCAGATCAGCCCGTATTTCCTCGGCTCTGTAGCCGTGCTCTTCATCGCCTTCATGGTGATCCAAGATTCGAGCTGTACAACGATTTCCAGTTCCCGTAAATCACCGGAGAACGTGGAAGTAGCAACCATTAACGGTGACCGCATCACGTTAGCCGAATACGAACGTCGCGTCCGCGATGTCGTAGAAGCACAACGTCAGCAGAACCCGAACCAAGAGATCGACGACGAAACGATCCGCCAGCAGGTGTTCGACGAGATGGTGAACGAAGTTCTGCGTAAGCAGGAAGCCGCCAAGCTCGGTGTTGTGGTAACCCCACAGCAGATCATCGACGTGATGGTCATCAACCCGCCGGAGCAACTCCAGTTCTTCAAGGACTCAACGGGTAGATTCGATAAGCGTCTCTATCAAGAGCTTGTAACGAACCCAGACCGCATGGGCGAGATGCTTGCTGCACAGAAAGCCCCGCAGGAAGAGATCGACCGTCAGGTGCAACAGTGGAAAAAGACACTGTTCGATATTGAAGACGGCCTGCGTTCTCAGATGCTCCAACAATCATTGGCCTCGGCCGTGGGTGCATCGGCGAGTATCCCTTCCCTCTCCGCAGCCGAACAACAATACAAGATCGATAACAGCACTGCCGATGTACAGTTTGTAGCCCTCAGCACAGATCGTATTCCGGATAATGCCGTTACGGTATCGGATGACGAAGTGAAGGCATACTACGAGAAGAACAAAGAGTATTATCTGCAGAAACGTTCACGCAAGATCAAGTACCTCGTCTTCCCGCAGCTCCCGTCTCTCAAGGACACACAGCAGGCTGCAAGGAACTCGCAACGTCTTGCTGAAGCATTTGCAGCTCTCCCAGACCCTGTTCAAAAGGATAGTGCGTTTACGGCCGGAATGACGACGTTCAACGGTCAAACAACCGACTACACGTCGCTCAGCCAAATTGACCCGATGGCAGCTACTGTTCTTTCCTCACTCAACAAGGGTGAAGTGTTTGGTCCGCTCAACACGTCAGCAGGCATTACCTACTATCGTCTCGACGATCGTCGCGATGGCCTAAACCCTGTTGTCCGTGCGTCCCACATTCTCATTCCCTTCGGTACGAATAAAGATTCTGCAAAGGCCGAGATCACCAAACTTCTTGCTCGCGCAAAGAAGGGTGAAGACTTCGCAGAACTCGCACGACTCAACTCCAAGGACCCTGGATCCGCTCAACAGGGTGGTGATCTAAACTTCTTTGGTAAGGGGCGGATGGTACCTGAATTTGAGAATGCCGCATTTGGTGCCGCTGTTGGTGAAACTGTTGGTCCAATCGAAACCCAATTCGGTTTCCATATCATCAAGGTCACGGACAAGCAGTCAACAGAACTCAAGTACTCACAGATCGTGATCAAGCCAACATTGTCTTCGGCTACAAAGCAGCAGACCATGGCTAAGGCACAGAAGGCAGCCGACGATATCTCTAATGGTCGCCCGATTGATTCCGTTGGTAACGCTCTAAAGGTTCCGGTTCAAGAATCGCCCCTTTTCACGAGCGACTCCCCTGTTCTTTCTTCGCGCGAGCTTACGTCATGGGCATTTGACAGCGATAAGGGCGACGTGATCCGCAAGGATGTGAAGTACTACGGAACCGTTGTTGCACAGGTCTCTGATGCACGCGAAGTAGGTATCAAGCCACTCGAGGATATGAAGGACAAGATCAAGAGCATACTTGTACAGCGTAAGAAGCTGGATATGCTCAAGGGTCAGGCAGATCAACTCGCGGCATCATTCGGCGCCGACTCCTCACAAGGCCTCGTCACCCAAATGGGCGTAAAGGACAATGGAACGCTCACTGGTTTTGGCGGAGAATACATGGCCACTGCCAAGATCTTCCAAACAGCTCCGGGTTCAACCACAGGTGCTGTTCGTGGAGAGCGCGCTTGGTTTGTGATCAAGGTTCTCAATCGCAGTGATGCCAACATGCAGCAGTTTGCAGCAGACCGTAATGCTGTGATGGCCAACATGTCGAACAAGGTTCGCAACCAAGCCTTCTATGCATGGTTCCAAAAGGTGAAGGACAATTCAGAGATCGAAGACCTGCGCAACAAGCGCAACGACTAACATGATCTCCGTCGATGAGGCCTATGCTCATTGCGCAAACGTCGCTCGCTGTCATTACGAGAATTTTCCAGTAGCATCGGTGCTTGTGCCTCTTCGGATGCGCAAGCACCTTTTTGCTATCTATGCCTTCTCCCGTCTAGCCGATGATATCGCTGACGAGCCGTGGACAACAGACACCTCCACTCGCATCTCAGCATTGGATGAGCTGGAACAGAAGCTGCTTGGATCAGCCGACATTTCAGAAGACCCTGTCTTTGTGGCGTTGCATCAGACGATCAAGGAGGCGCGGCTGCCCCTAGCCCCCTTTCAACGACTCCTCACGGCCTTCAAAAGCGACGTCAACTTCGTCACCCCAAGAACCTGGGACGACGTACTTGCCTATTGCAGCAACTCCGCCGATCCCGTTGGTGAACTCTTCCTCCGTCTCGATCATAACGGTCAAGAACCCTCTGCAGAAGCCATTGCATGCAGCAACGCCATCTGCACTGCCCTTCAGGTCACCAACTTCCTGCAGGACCTCGGCACCGATCTCCAACGCGGAAGACAATACCTACCTCTCAGCGATGACGACGTTTTCCGTCGTACCCGCATCCTCTTCGATAAAGGGGCTCCAGTTATCCGTCACGCGCACGCATGGCGCTTGCGCCTTGAGCTCCGCGCCATCATCGCCGGCGGCCGCACCATGCTCGATCTTTGTGAGCAACGCACCAATAGATTGCAGCGCCCGGCGCTCGGCGCAGGCGCGGTGGTGCGCATGGTGGGGCACTTTGTAAAGGCGTAACGAGGTCCCCTAAACAGATAACAGTAGCCATTTCAATTCAATGACCAATGCATCATCGGAACTTCGGTATCTGCTTCCAGTATTTTGAGATGGAAGTTTGATAGTATGCTGTGTCTGAATATGGAATAAACAACACTGAGTCACCTGCATTCAATCTATCAAACACTCTATGTAGATAACCAAAAGTTTCTAATCTAAGCCTCTTAGTTCCGCCTGTATCAACATGCAAACAGGATGTACTTCCGCCATAGCTTCCCGTTACGACACCCTTGAAACCAATTTTAAATTTACGCTCCAGGTTCTCGCGTCGTCCGTTTACATCTGCATAGTACAATAGCCCGAGATACATAAACGACCACACTACCAACAACGTTGCAAGAGTGACGACGGACGCTTTGGAGAGTCTTTTCATATTGAATCACCTGGTGATCTTCCAAGGTTGCCATAACGTATCGTATTGAATGGTTCAGACACGTGTAATATAGAACCAGCTCACTGAACGTGAGTTACGAGCCACCTTGCAGGTACCTGGTTTCAATATAAAATAGCGGGCTGGCTTAACGACTCGTCATAACGGTACCCCGTTTTCCCCCTTCAATGTCGAACCTCCACTGCAATATTTATAATGGAGATTGTACCAACTGTCAACTATACGAGGATAGATCAAGGCCGCTTAAAGACGACAAATCCTTGCAATCGTCGTTTGCTATCAAGAATATGAATGGTATCCGAGCCAGATTTCTTTCTTGCAAACATGCCCACAACTATATCTTGGGCACCGAATCCACGGCTCCAAAACTTTGGGCAAAAGTGAACGATATGTCGCTCTTTCGAAAGCATGTTCTTTGTCAGCTCAAATTGCCAACAACCTCCACGCTCCTCCACTGAAATGATCTCGGCATGAAACTCATGATCCAATAGTGTTGTTTCTTTGGAATTACAAATCATGAGCAACAATGCCAAAGCCAGCATTATTGATGCTCTAAAAGCAAATTGGCGCAGCGTAACACCGTCATACATACCCTTTATTGAGCTTTTCATTGAGATCGCTTAGAACTGATTTGATCATAGTGGTGGATTCGTACCAACAGGCAATTATATGGGGGGAAGATCACATCCTTATCAATACTATTGGATACGAGCTATTTGAAGATGACAAATCCTTTGAGTTTAAGATTACTATCAAGGAATGAGACCGTGTCAGATTTCGCGTTCTTTCGTGCAATCATCCCAACTTCAATCAAAGTCTCGTCAAAATGAGTACTCCATTCCTTTGGACAGTATGCAACACTCTCCGGGTCACCTGAGGGATCGGCACTCTTAATCAGAAATGATGGACATAAACTTTGTCGATTGTCAGTAAGAGAAACAATTATCGAATCAAACTCGACTTCATAAAGTACCCGATTGTCGCGATTGACAACGAATAGCACAAGCACCAATACGGCGATAGAAAACAAGAACCATACGAATTGCTTTGGCGTGAGACCTTCTCTCATCTCGAACTTTCTAATCTAGATAGAAAGATACGTTGATCTCGCTGTTTTGAAATTAGCCTTTCCTCGAATTGTAGTGCCGGCAAGTGATTGATGCCTGAAGGTAGCAGGCGGCAGTTAGAGAAGCCAATGCGCTGCTGCGTATGGCGTGGCACTTTGTGGCGGAGCGTTATCCCGAGCGGAGTCGGTGTAACATTGCTCTATCGAGTGTGTGGTAAGGGATAGCGGCGATTCGTGTTTCTCTTACTGACGCTGTTGCTGACGAATTTTTCAAGGCTGTTACAGTTTAATCTTCCCGACATGTAGGTCTTTTGGAGAATCCGCAGGCTTTGACCACATCGTTCCGCACGTAAGGGATCACCGAATCAACAGGCATGCTGACTTTCTAAGCCGATGCTATACTGCTGGTATCAGGGCCTTTGGTCCGTTCTCAAGTGGTCTCTTCAACGCGGATTGTGGTGGTCAAGACGGACGGGCTTTTCCAGACAGCTGGCTAGGTCGCTGATGATTGCCTTTGTTGTAGGGAGGTCGCACTTGCCAACGAGGTATGGAAGGACAAGCATTTATCGGCATCGATAGCAATAGCAATGAAGGTCCTTGTAGCACCTCATTAGCCGCGGTTATCGTCCATTGTGACATTGCGTTGCTACTTTCCTACATAGCCCCACATCTCATATACCTGAACGTAACAGCTCGTCAGGTTGCGCATAGACTCGTCCAATAAATGACCAGAAGCAGTACCAACACGGCATATTAGACCGGCGATCGTATCGTGGTGAACGCCAATAGTAGGCACTGCGGAGCGTATAGAACTGCCTTATAACAGTAGATAGATCTCTTGAGATAGATCTCTTGCACTTGCTTCCCGCGAGGCAGCATATTCGCCATGATATATCGTCTTTATTGCGTCGCTTGATTGAGATATAGCGGATTTTGCAAAAAATATAACGCGACCTGTGCGCTTTTTATTTGGAAACAAATCGCCATGCTGTTAGATTGCGTTCAAACAAAGATCGGACGGAGGGCGAGCCATTCGCAGGTGCGATTAAAGGACTTCCCATTCTGAGGCACCGGACCAGTAATCCGGCAGGGGTTCGATTCCCCCACCCTCCGCTTCTCGATCTAACGACCACCCAATATAAGGATGTATCAGTAATGAGTCCAGACGAAAAACCATCAAAGAAACGCGACAAGCCTACCCATCGGAGTAGGGCCTACCCAGCTATCACCTTAGAAGCTGCCATTGCACGTACTAAGACGCTGTATGACAACGACAAGCGCCACCCAATCTTGACGAGATCAGCAGTAGCCTATTGGGATCTCTCCGAAGGCAGTGGCTCGGCAATCCGTACCCTAGCTGCTCTTCGACACTATGGGCTGACTGAAGCCACGGGTCGCGGCGACGATAGGCGGCTTCGCGTTACCGACTTGGGTATGGAAATCGTAATCCACCCCGATCACGATTCAGATGAGTTCATACGCTACGTCCAACAGGCGGCTTTAACCCCTCCATTTTTTAAGGAACTATGGGAGAAGTACGACGGCGAATTGCCTAATGACGTGAGCCTGAAGCACGAACTGGAACGAAGTGGCGATTTGAATGCCAACATCATTCCCGAGTTTATTTCGACGCTCCGCGCCAACCTAGAGTTTGCAAAGCTCAACGGTAGCAGTATCTTAGCTGCACAGGTGGCTAATAAAGACACCGTTAAAGACCCGCCTAAAAATGAAAACGAGGGAGGGACAGTGCAAATCCCCAAGAGACCCGCTATGCCCACTGCCAATCAGACCTACTATGATGTTTCTGTGCCGCTCAAGGGCAGTGCGCCAGCCGCGCTGCACATCCCGATGCCTCTCAGCGCAGAGAACTACGACTACATGATAAAGATGCTTGAGGCACAAATGAGCCTTGTTAAGTCGATGCGTGTAATGATCGTTGAAGAACCCCAAACCACACAAGATGACGCCACACCAACAAGCTAACGCAGAAAGTGCCATACGATCACTGCATGGCGTAGACGCGGTTTATGAGCGTTCCGAACGCATTGCTGAAACGCACGATGGTCGTACCGCTCGGAAGGCGGCGTACATGAATTCCGAGTGACCGGGGAGAATGGTCTATTCTGTTACGTCTTATCCATTACTACTGAAGATTCAAGAAACGAGATGGTTAATGTCGTTCTTGGAGAGCGGCCAATCACGTCCTCAACTGACACAGTTGGAGCGTCAAAAACCTCCAGTTTTCGAAAATCTTCTCACGGCACTTCACAACGCATTCAGTAGGACGGCGATCATGCAGAGTCTGTTATTCAACGGAACACCTCATCAATCGGCAGGAAGCTCAGTCCTAGTCAATGGCGACTGCTTTGATTGGATGGACCACCAAGCGGAAAACTTGATTCACGCAGTCGTGACCGACCCGCCGTATGGTGTGAAAGAGTTCGATGCCGACCAACTTGTTAAACGGGCAAGTGGTAACGGAGGTGTTTGGCGGATACCCCCGACATTCGACGGTCACAAGAGAGCACCGCTACCAAGATTTACCGCCCTAAATGATGCTGAACGCATAAGACTCACAGAGTTTTTCGTTCGCCTCGGACATTCTATGTTCCGAGTATTGAGACCAGGGGGACACGTTTTCCTAGCTGGCAATTCATATCTCTCCCAGTCGGTCTTTGCTGCCATTTGTGAAAGTGGTTTCGAGTTTCGCGGTGAAATCATTCGACTGGTACGAACACTACGCGGCGGGGACAGACCAAAAAATGCTGAAGAGGAATTTCCCGATATTGTTTCGATGCCACGCGGTTGTTATGAGCCTTGGGGTTTGTTCCGCAAGCCGTTACCCAAAGGCATGACAGTTAGTGAATGCCTGAGGAAATACCAGACGGGAGGCTTAAGAAGGCTTCCCAGTGGTGGCCCTTTTAACGACGTGATACCAAGCGAACGGACATCACGGGCAGAGCGCGACATCGCCCCTCATCCGAGCATCAAGCCACAATCATTGATGCGCCAACTTGTGTATGCGGCCCTGCCAACGGGCGCGGGAACTGTGATGGACCCTTTTATGGGGAGCGGGTCAACCATTGCCGCTTGTAAGGCGTTGTCCATACAAGGCATTGGCATTGAAGCAAGCAAAGAGTATTACGACATGGCCGTGAAAGCTATTCCGAAGCTGGCAAAGATCGTAGTTTCGACCTCAGTTCGGGAACACAGTAAACCCAGTTTGCTTCCATTTTTCGACGACCAGACTCAGTAATACTAGCTGTTATCGTTCGCCTACTTGTCTCCGAACGTCCTGCGAATTTCCAGTCGCTCTTAGTTAGCTGCGCACCTATGACTTTCAGGAATCGAAATGGGATTGGCGGTTTATCAACCTCGCTCTGGGAATTGTTCTCGAAAACAAACACCATCAGCCAAACATCTTCGGCGTTATGACCTTGCCAACCTGAGAGGTTGCGAGAAGCCTTGACTTCGATACCATCTAGTTCATGTTGCGCCTTGTCATTTGGGTAGCGTCCCACAGGCAACAAATCTGGATGCCCGTTGTGATGTCGGTTTTGGACCAATGTCTTCGAATGTGCTGCTATCCGCTGTATCATGAACTCGCCAACGAGACTACTGAAGTTGGCTGGCATGATGAGGTTCTCCAAACGAACAATCCCTTTTGCGTTCAGACTAGAGTTCACGAATGTCAAGAACTCGACAAAATCATTCATCGCTTGGAATACGATGTCGGCGGTCAACCCATAAGGTAGAACGGCATCGGGGTTCATTCCTGTCATGTAGACGGGTTTCGATTCGCAAGCGAGAAGTTCGTGCTCGTGAGAAGACATGCCGCAACTTAACCCCTCAGGTCAGATTAGCACACTTCCATCGTCGGAATTTGCAGCGAAGACTTCAGGAAAGATGTGCTCTAGAGTCTAAGCTGACCACAGGGTGCAGTATTTGCTGGAATGTCATGAACCTGTACACCATAGGGGGGCAAAATGCTCCGGAATCATAGCGTAGCATTGCTCTGCTGTTAAAATAGAGAGAGTGAGCCTTTTTAGGGGCTCACTCTCAGAAAATCGTGTTCGGTCTTGATAGTATTGCAATACCTCGCCGAACAAGCAACGCGACGATCACCGCGCCACGATAAGGACTCCACGAATGCCTGATGTGCCGATGGTCACGTTGTAGAGGCCACTCACTAGCAACGCAGTGTTGATGTCGATGACGGCCACTGACGAGTTCCGCGCTGTGACCTCCGTCCTCATTACCTCTCGGCCTGCGAGATCGGTGATGATAAGATCACCTCCAAGGCTCTTGACATCGGTTGCCGAGACAAGCACGGTAGCCCTGTCGTTTGCTGGGCTCGGAATCACCTCGATATGCCCGGTTTCGGTTCCGCCAACGCGCTGGCCTAACAATCGCATGTTGCGTAGGTCAACGACAGGATTTTGCGACAAGGACTTCCCAAAACTCTTGACGTTCGGGATGGGGTCGATGTCGATGTCCGTTGCAACCAAGGCTTCTTCATCATCGGTTTCAATCATCAATCGATACTGCTCATCCTTCGAGGAGACAAACGTCCACGCAAACTTGGTCGACTTGTTCGGCGTTGAACGCATGTTCGTGTTTGCCGGCGCAAAGACGTTGAGATCAAGTCTTGCTCCGTCGCTCTTGCGTTCAAGGAAGGCTCCTGCCAGATATGCCGATTCACCGGTTGCAATTGAGCCGATGCCGACTTCACATATCTCAGGGATGGAGAACCACCCGCTGACAATTCGCTTCGGCTGGCCAACCTTACGTGCGAGATCCGTCTCTGCCGAATAGGTTAAGGCAAGTTCTTCACCATCGACAACGAGCGGCGCCAAAAGAGCGTCAAAGTTGTCGCTGCGGAATCCTCTGTAGGACCTAGCCGGGCGTTCACCAGATGCTTGTGCATCGCCGTCAGTGAGTTTAAAGAACCCTTCGGACGAGCGTCCGATGGTTGGCGCTTGCGCATGTCCGGCGTCATTGAACGGCGTGTGGTCATAGATGCGCCTGCCCGTGGTAAGTCCATACGACCGTGAGATGGAGTGTTTCGCTGCTGTATGGTGATGCCTACCCCTTTCTGCCATCTGTCTGACAATAGCCTTTTGACGCAGAATAGAGTCCCACAATGCAACGGTTCCGGGCATGCTCATCAGGTCCCAACCAAACTGAAGCTCCTGTAAGAAACCATCTGCTACACCTTGTACAGGAAGTTGGTCAAAACTCATGATCATACAGGTGTCGTCGTGAGCCCACGACTCTGCAATGGGCGCTCCGCCTATTTCGGTCTTCTGCTCACCCATGGTCAGCTCCGGATTTTCAAGAGGAGCCGTGCTGAAGACAAAGCCCGGTGCGTTGCCCCAGAGCTTCGTCACATCGACAGTGTCACAGGGTGAATACTCGTGGCCGTCGATTGCGCGACGCGCGATCATCGTAGCTCCCCAGCCTTGCACAGGATTGCCCGGCAGCGTGCGTATTCGCGTCATCCACGCGATGCGGTCGGCCTTATGATTGATCTGGCCGATGGTGTCGACAAACATTCCTGAGCTGTCAAAGGATGCCTGATCAAAGTCAGTAAGCGAGCGGTAGAGTGTAGGCTTGATGTTGTAGTCGTTGACGTTGGCTTGGTAAACGCGCACGACGCGGTTGTTGTCCACACGGATAAGCCCCGTGACGTTTTGAGTTGGACTGTAGCTCAACTCGCGCAATACTTGATTGCCCTCAGCCCTTAGGTGCGTGTAGTAGATAGCATTGCCGAAGGCGCAATCAAAACTCGTTGCCGGACCGTCCTGCCATGCCAGCGCGCAGTCGCGCTCACCAATCTCTAGGCGCGAGTAGCTGTTGAGTGTTGGGTACATTGGCTTGGACTCGTTATTTGGAGTTAAGCGTACTGCATCTAGAGCAGGAAGAACAAATACTCGCTCATTCGGCTGCTTGTAACCATAGACAATGCCGCGGTTGTAGTCACTCCATGCATAGTAGTTGCCGCCGTGCGATGCGTTAATCACCGGCGTGCCCCACAGTGCAAGACGCGTGTTGAACTCATAGTCCTGAAGGCAGTTCACGTTCGGACTTGAAGTCACTTCATCAAGCCGCCGTGATCCAAGCTCGACGGTTCGGTATATGCTGTCTTGGGTTGCACGTGTTGGGGCGTCAGCCCATAGCTGCGCCTCACAAATGGCGATGTCGGGCGCGTTGGGCGTTGTCTGCTCGCAAGCGTATACAACATACACCATGCTTCGTCCTCGCATCGGGTCATAGCGCACGACGAGTGACGGGTAACCGCACGACGGATCATCGGGCAAGTTGGGAGCCGGCACAATAGTATCACTTAGACGGATCTCGTCTTCCCACGTTACATCGCCGCCGTGGGCGAACGTGGTGTCGCTGCCCCCTTGAGCAGTAAGTGGATGACTGCGTCTGTAGAAGACCGAGAGTTGGTTTACCCCCTGAGTAGGCTCCGGATTAATGCGCCTGTGGTAGACCATGTGATAACGCAGTGTTGTACCGTGCCGCATGACGATAACGCTCGTGTCTTGGCACGCGCCGGGGCCCCGGGATGGTCTTGCGCGCACTACGGTATCGATGCCATTGGCCGTTGGGAAGACAACCAACTTGCGCTGCGTGTTATGGTCGAGCCATCCGCGCGCGACATTGGATGTGTCTGCGCGCAGGACATCTACCTGCATCATCTTGCCTTCGCCGGGCAGGAGCCGAACGGTTAGTTCGCGGTCTTGTCCGATGACTGTGTCGATGCCGCCGCCAAGCTCACGAATTCGCAAGAGCCGGTACTTGCCATCAACTTGGTGATAGTTGAACGGCACTGTCACGTCCCTTGCGCCGCGTTGCGCGTAGCGGTCCTCAGGGTGGGCAGCCACACTGTCAAGCCAGTCGTTATGTGTGACGAAGTTCCACTGTGCGCTATCTGCTGTGTTAAACAATTGGCCATGAGCCATCATGCGTGGATCGGTGCGCCTGTTGACAACGCCGATGACAAAACGGTCTTGCATGGACTCCTGTCCGACGATGGCATGCAGCGTAAGATCGACGAACATCGAGTCATATGCCTCATAATTGAAATGGCCCGGTGAGTTGCCCGAGGATGCCTTGTCAAGAAAGCGCCTTGGATGGCGCGTGCGAAGGCGAGCAAGAACGTTTGGGTTCGTGCTCTTTAGGCTAGTCGTGTCGAAGATCCTGTTGAGACAGCCGGGATTATTCGGGTGTTCCAATTTGATGACGCCAAAGCCTTTGCCCCACCACCCTTGAAGGCGTAGAGCGGTCAAGGGGTGCGGTGGCACAGGGGTTTGCGCTATGGTATCTCGTCCTAGCGATGTACGCATTTCGTTTACGTGGTCAGACACTTCTGCAAGTGTTTGCCGAAGTGCTCTCATGCCCATGTAAATGCGAGAGACACCGCCGGGTGGAGCTACGTTGTTGTTCAATCGTAGGACAACTTCCTGTAAGCCCGTATTGGGATTGTTGGGATCGTTCATCATATATGCAGAGGCATTCGACGGGTCATTCTGCAAGAGATAGTCAGCTCCAAAGGCTTCATCTGCAAGGATCTGGTCTGCTGTTTGGCCGGCGTAAATGCTCGAATCCACTAAGGGAGGGGCCCACTGCACTCCCACCTCGTAGTTGCGGAAGTATTCTTCGCCAGCTGCCGTAAACCGTTGTGCAGTGTCCGGCAAGTCAGGAAGCTCCATTCCGTCTTCTGTCCCAGCTAGACCTTTGTAGACCATGAGACCTTTAGCGCCTAGCACAAGCGGCATCCAGTAACTTATACGCATCTCCGGCCCGCTCTTGGCTCTGTTGTTGAGGTAGGACGCCCAATGGAAGTTGGCCTGTTCAGATGTCTGCCCGGCAAGCGCCCGCAAGTACATCTGTGGCCAAACATTTGATATCCAAGGAACGTACCTGCCCGGGCGAGCGAAGTTTTGACCGAAGAGCATGCTGGGCTCTTTCATGAAGGCAAGTCTTAGCATGGCTTCGAGAGACCCCTGTATGCCTCCATTTTGACCGGCTACATTTTCCAGGAGCATGGGCAAGGAATCGGCACCGACGGGAAGTGACTTTAATACAGAGTCCTTTGGGCGAAACTCAAGAAAGGTCTCGGGGTCGTCTTGATACCTCCAAACATTGTTAGGTACGTCAGCCAATCCATTGACCCATTGATTTGCCGGCTGCGGATATCGAAGATTCACCATGCCGTACTTCAAGCCGGCACGTTGATGGAGATTTCTTGTGGTCCAGTCGGAAACTCTAATTTTGTACAAACTATCTGTTTCACCGGGGTTCTGCTGCGGGGCTGCTCCGCCGCGGTCATATCCCCTTTGAATGTCATACCCGGCGATGTTATGGCTTGTGTTAAAGCCCGTGCCCTGCCAGAAGGTTGATTGCAGGAGGCAGTGTTGCTGCTTAACTGCAAAGTGTGTACCGACCTCGGTCATGAGCGTTGTGTCGAGCATGATGTTAATGCGCCGGAACACGAGCCAGTGCATCAACTCTGCTTCGTCCCTGCCATAAAATCGCCAAATGCGGACCGGTGGGTTTCCGTTGACGCCAACAGGTGTTGTATAGTGGTTCGTATCCTCATCGCTATTGAGGCGATTGATGACGCGGTCAAGGTACGTATTAATTGACTCTTGGATCTGATTGTCAAAGTCACCGAACAAGACACGAGTAGCATGTGGTGTTTCAATGCGGATAGAGCGGATGTCTACGCCTAGGCCCGTCGTATCATCTTGATTGTGGTAGACCTCAATGCCAAGATGGCTAATGAGATCATCCGCCGCTGCCTTACCGCTGGCAAGCCGCGTACGGTGGTTGTTGCGTAATAGGGTGTCATTTACGGCAGACGATGTATCGCGGTCACAGAGAAACTCTGCCCAGAGTGTTACAACCTCACCATCTTGGTCGTTAAGCTGAGGAAGCATGTTGCGGCGGATGAGGAATTCCGTGATGTGATCGGCAGGAGGCAGCTCATCCTCATCACCGGTCTCCGATAATCGTCCGCTCGGAACGTTTGCTCCGCCAACAGTGTACGTTCCGGCGTTGTGCATCGGCGGCGCAACGTTCGCCGGCAGGCGGTTGAATTCAATGTAGCGCGTTCGATTGACTGGGCTTGCCGGAATATCATTCGTTCCGATTGCGTAGGGTAGTCTGATACGCAGGATTGTATCGTTTGGGTCCGAGCCTAGCGGGTCGGCTTCCGTTCGTCGCAGTGTGACCGCAACTCGAAGAATGAGCGTATTGAGAGTGCTGCTATTGAAGTTTGGTATGTTTCTGTTAGGCCACCACGTACGCATCATGCTGTCCTGCGTTGGGCGGTCCAGCACAAGATCCGGCAATGCGTGTTGGGCGGTGTCACGAGCAAGGCGCCAGGCATACGGAGCAGCGTCTCCGTTGCCAACGCGCGTGCCCCGGAAGTGGTCAGTAAAGCCAAATACAGAACCCGTTGCGTCTGTTGCCTCAAGGTCAACGTCGTTTGTAGCGGTGTTGAAGTTGAGCCATGGTGCGAACTCCATGGCGGGCGCTTCTGTAGGCGTTGTCACATGCTGTCCCAGTCCGTCAGGAACTGAATCAGCTAAAGCATCAGACACTCCGCGCACAACGGAGACGAACTGGATTCCGGGGAAATAGGTTTCCAAGAACACCCGTTGCATGTTGTCAACTACCGCAGGCGTATCTGCGGCGTGGGGGTCAAAGTAATCTGAGACATGCCATCGGCGAGCCTGAAAGCGTTGACCAAGGACGCTAAACGGAGCGGCCCAGTTCCATCCAAAGCTGAAATCTGATTCTGTGAAATCAACGACAGCCTCTCGTGCCGCCGTGTGCATCGTGTTAACATGTGGCTGCGGATAACTTGCCGCCGGCTTCCACCCAAGTGACGGCAGCGGCTGCGGTCTTGGCTGCGCATTGGATGCAACGCTCATGGTGATTAGCGCTGCCACAAAGAGCACCATGACGGAAACAATGTTGTTTGTTTTCAGCACGTGATTTTGTGATATGTGAGATTTCATTGCACCACCACCTTTCTTGCGCAGATAGATGCGACGCCACATTGAAGTTGCAGCATGTACGCCCCAGCGCGGACCGTACGCGGCAGAACGAACGTATAAGCTGTTCCTTCACTGGTGGTAGCCGGTGAAAGCGAGCCCGTAGCCACTTCTTCTCCGCCGGTAGAGTAAATCGTCCATGCTGTGGCTACTGAGTTTGAAGAGCACGATACGGTGACAGTGCCGGTCATCGGATTTGGATAGACCACACCGCCGTCACCGGCAAAGGTTGACCCCGTGACACTTGAGGTAGTAGGTACAAGACTCTCTGCCCGCAGGTATCCACCACGACCGCTTGTAAAGCCGATGGTTAGTTGTGAATTGCTTGTAGAGCCACCGGATTCAGTCCAACGCAATCCAATGTATCGACAGGAATCAGCGATTCTTTGGAAGGGCACTGTATCGGTGGTGTTATAGAAAATGCGCGCACGCCAATCAGCAGGGAGGCTCTTCGAGTCACGAGCACAGAACAAACGGCCAGCATCTTTTGACCATGCCGGAATGCCAAACTCACTGTATCCACTTCCATTGTCACCACCCGAAAAGTCCCCATCAAGCGACCAAACGACTTTGCCCGTTTCGGTTTCAATCACCCGCGCACGCGGAATAGCTGTGGGGTATGGTGAGAAGCCGATTGCTAAACCGTATCCCGATGACATCACATAACGTCCGTCTCCGGATATAGCAGGCCATCCATACTCTTGAGTGTGCTTAATAACAGGAGCGCCCTCGCCCAATGTGGCGATTGATACACGGTTGCCGCACATAGCCGTGCCTGTGCTGCCACGAGAGACAAAAACCATATGCCGTTCGGCGTCATCAAAGTCGCAGCGTGCCCATGCTCCTCCGTCGAGAACGTACGAAGTATCCTGAAGCAGGTCAAAGAGCCGTATCTGGAACTGGCCGGGGGCGGTGACGGATCTCGTCGTGTCAGGTGCAACAACATATCGCCCCATCGGCGAGACCTTAACACGCACATTTGTCCATTCGTCTCTTCGCCCAACATACAGGCTGTCCTTGATGATCCTCTTAGAAGGATAGTCCATGATAACCGTTTTTGAGTTGCTTCCAATCGAAACTGTTAGGCAGAGAACCTTGCCGTCACGAGAGCAAGAGATATCAACGACATCGCGCATTGGCGGTACGTCGGGTCGTATGCGCCATTCTTCCGTTGATGTATAGATAGTGTCGAGTACTTCACCGGTTGTACCTCGCACAACAAGTACCCTTCCGGAGGCACCGGCAAAAAGAAGTCCAACATCTTCAGCATAGGCGATGCCACCATCGGGACCAAATCCATCGTACCTGATTTCCCACAGCACTTGCCCTACTCGTGGCAGCGTCTGCGCTTCTGTGAACATGGCTGCCATGAGCCACGATAGAACAATCACAATGATTGCTTTGCTGGTTGCTAGCATAAACAATCGCCCTTTCATAAATGGTGCACAATCATGTGCTGCAAGGCGCGTTTGTGTGCTGTGCAGCTATCTCAAAAACAATCTTACAGCGAAGTCAACTCGGTGCTACCTTGACAAAACCTTTATCGGCTATACGAGCCATCACCACCACTGCCCGAGGGGCATGTATCAAGATCCGCCACTAGAAGAATCACCTCTGACTCTAAACTATGACATTGCGTAGAAATAACTAACGACCTAAGTGTTCTTCAAGATTGCCATTTCATATTGATAAGCATTTCTTTTTGACTACTTGAAGGCACCTGCGTTTCACTACATATCTGGCCACTGAAAACGTACTTGCCTTTAATCACCGAGCACAGACGCCGATGTTGATCCATTTTACTCAAGCTTAACCGTGCTATTGTGTCAGCAAGCGGCGTTTTCCGTTGACTACTGCGCTGGTTCTAGGCCCAATGAGATTTTGCGCAGAGCATTGTTGACCTCGGTAAGGCACAATTCCCATCATCTAAGAGCAAATGCCCACGATGTACGAGCAACTACCCCCAATAACGGAAACGGGATTGTGAATACGGGATAATCTCCGCAAATACGAGCAACAATCCGCAAATGTGTGCTGCAAGACTCATACATGGAATTGAGGCGCACATCGAGGTACGGAAGTGGACACATGGCTGGCTTAATTTCTAACTTCGAATCGGTTCGAGCGCACTTGCATGGCAGGTTGCGACGGAAACCGCATGTATCGGACCACGATCGGACCACTTAGGGACGGAACGATGACCCAAATCGATGTATGTTCACTCGTTCAATGCGTAGTTCCTGTCTTTTCTACGTGGAAAATCCGCGTAATGTGAACACCTCTTTCCGTTGCTAACTGAGCAGTGAATTCCGCGTCAAAGTGAGCAGCGGATTCCGCGTCAAAGTGAGCAGTGAATTCCGCGTCAAAGTGAACAGTGGATTCCGCGCCAAAGTGAACAGTGAATTCCGCGTCAAAGTGAGCAGTGAGTTGGCCGGCAAAGTACGCAGCGGAATCGCACGCCAGCACTCTGGAATGCATTCGATAGTGT
>CALMZQ010000208.1 GCA_937870915.1 uncultured Ignavibacteria bacterium | reverse complement strand
ATGCCTTTTTCATTTCGACGACTACTGCAACTGAGTCTAATTGGACTACTTCTCTTACCGTGGACAGCTATGGCTCAAAACGGCTGTCAACTGTTTACAACGTCGATTGACATCGACGCATCGCAGTCGTTTGGCGGCAACGGCTTGGCCACACTAATGGGCCGCTTGACAGCGTATTCTCGAACGGGAACGAAGATGGCACGCGTCAGGATCACCCTGGTCGATGCTGAACAACAGCGCCATTGCAAGGATTGCGATACAACGTGGTCTCCTACACCGGGCCTCGTAGTTAGCGGTACACTATCACCAAGTTTGAATCGAGACGGCAGTTCAAATGGCACCGTACAGAACACCCAACATCAGTTCATCTCTTGGGGATCGACAGATTCGGTTCTGCGCAATCCATTGCTTCAGGAAGACCCGTTTCTGTTTGAGCTCGCCCTGCAATTCAATTCGCCAGAGGATAGTTTGACATCAACAATCAGTGCCCGATTGAACTTTGAGTTCACTGATGTCAGTGGTCGCCAATGCGATACGACCGTGACTTTCTTTGTCAACACCATTCACACTCAAACGCCTTTCAATTCCACGTATACTGAGCGCATCAAGTCTGGTGTGCTCGTGCGTGAGAGTTGGGGTACGGAGAGGAATAGACCTCTTGCGAAATTGAAACCAGACGCTGAATCAGACAATACCTTCAGGCTCGATTTTGCTTGGAAGAGAACGGATGTTTCGATTGACGGAATTGTCTTTAACACGCGAAATGTTGTCGAGCCAAGTCACCGCATCACACGCGTTTCCACGTCAACAAATAACGTTCCAACGGACTACCTACCTGACACCGAGGGACGCATCACCGTACCAGTTTCCGACCAAATGGTTGGGGGTTGGGATCCAGACGTAACCTCTGCGGATTTTGGCACATTTACGGCCAAGATCTATTGTGAGGGCTGGACTGCATCTGCACCCAATTCCTTGGATGCTTCGCTATCGTATCGCTACACGCCAATCCGCGGTCCAAAGAAGCCTCGCAATACAATCTTTGAAGACTACTCGTGTATCCGTCCAACAAAGGTTGGCAACAGTGGACTTTCTGAGAACACTACAGACCCTAAGCCCGGGGTGATCAAAGCCTACATGCTCTCCTTCGTAAACGACAATCCAACGAAGCGCTCCGTGTATTTCATAGATATTCGGCCGATGGACAGTTCAGTGAAGATCATTGGAGTCGGCAACATCAGAGATGATGCTTCCGACGGAGGCATCACGGCCTGGATCGACAACTCGTACAATTGCGAATCATGTATTCGAGCGGGCAACCCTAGCCAATATCCGAACTTCACTCCAATGGTGGACAACACGTATGGAGCTACAACATTGGGTGGTCGCGACCCAGCGTTATTCTGGATCGATGCATGTTGCCGTGAGAAAGTGTACCAGTACTCCGGTCCGAAAGTCAACTGGTGGGACTTCACACCGTCCATTGACTTACAGCAAGCCGAAGAGGGGAGTGATGGGCCAGGCCACTTCGACCCAACGATTCGGCACACAGATGTGGCTCTTAATCCCAATATCAATGTTCGCAATCTTGATGCTATTGAGTATGAGGAGAAGCCTCGTCCGATGATCCTCTTCATTTCAAATGCTGGTGAGACCACTCCCCTAACATTTGCTGCGCGTGATCGGAAGGGCAAGATCGTCTCAAGGGGAACCGTTGTTCTTAAGAACGTGGTTAGTTCAATTGATGTCAATGGTGGCATGGCAGGGCTCGCCGGTGGTATCTACCCATCTCCGGCCGATGAAGGAGCCACGCTCAACTTTGACAACTCCAACGAACTGGCTCCAGTTTCTATTAGCTTGATCGATCTCAAGGGTGGGATCGTAAAATCGATCTTGAAAGAGGCTACGTTGTCGGTTGGTCCACAGGCTATCTACTTTGAGACACTTTCGATCCCGAGTGGCGCCTACACTCTAAGAGTAGTGTCCGGCAGATCCGTTGGTTCATTCCGTCTCACGGTCACCCATTGACCATTTGAAGTCTCTAGAGCCTTTACGTGCTGCCATCTGTGCTACAACACGGATGGCAGCATTTTTTTGCATTACGAATGTTCTAATCAAGAGGAGTCCAATGCCTTGACGTCAATCGCTAAACTTGGAATGCGGTCAGGACTAACTTTTGGGCCTCCCCACGACACAGTTTGTCGCCGATTGCTCTCGTGGATAACAGGCTCCAAAATATCTTCTATGCGGCTATGGTTAGCCAACGTCTGATCGAACCGTCATTTAGTCATTTCGTCATACCGTCATTTCGTCATACCGTCATTTCGTCATACCGTCATTTGGTCATTTCGTCATACCGTCATTTCGTCATTTCGTCATTTCGTCATACCGTCATACCACTATACCGTAACCTGGGGCGAGGCGGGGCCTCGCCCCTACCGCGTATCTCC
>CALMZQ010000207.1 GCA_937870915.1 uncultured Ignavibacteria bacterium | reverse complement strand
TTATCCTCATGATAGAGAACGAGGCCGGCAACCTTATCAAGGACAAGATTGAGCTTCTCTTCCTTAGCAACGGCCGCGATGGCATCGTTCACCTTTACGCGAATCGGCTGAAGGAGTGTTTCGCGCATGCGTGCGATCTCGCCAGTGTTGCCGAGCTTTTCTTCTTGGTATTGCAAGAACCGTGTACGCAACGCATTGAGCGATTCTTCTTCTTTGCGCTTACCGTCCGCCGTCATCATGGCTTCTTGCTTGCGGTAGCTTTCAATACGCGACTCGAATTCCTTCTGCATCATTTGCAGCGTATCACGAACCTTGAGTCCCGTCTCTTCTATTGTCTTGCTAGCCGCGAGTGCTTCCGGAAGCTCCTTCAGGATCACTTCGGCGTTCACCACACCTACTTTGAACTGTTGAGCCGAGGCAAAGGTACCGGCGAGAAGGGTCACAACTAGCAGTGCGCTAAGGCGTTGCAGCATACGGTTATCCAATCATGAAAACTGTTCAAAAAGTCTTTGTTAACGGCCGAATTGGAAGTGGAATCTCCAGCCCGACGGTTGGCCGGTAAAGGCGTCTGCGTCAAAACCATAGCCAACATCAAATCCAAGCAAACCAATCGGCTGAAGGAGAAGACGCATACCAAAACCAGCCGCTCGATTCAACCCGAATGGGTCGGCCGTTCGGAGGTTTGCCCATACATTTCCTGCCTCTGCAAAACTAAGCAAATAGATCGGGAAGGGATTGAGGGCAAGAGCGAACCGAAGTTCGGCCACAAACCGTGCCTGAACCCGTCCGCCGAGGTTCTGACCGTTGGGTGCAAGTGGTCCAATGGAGTTGTCTCGATATCCACGAAGCGGGGTAATGGCAAAGCCCCCTAGACCATTACCGCCCATGTAGAAGAGTTCTTGGGGAGGGATGGTTGTGTCTACCTGGAATCCATCGACGAGCCCAAGCTCTGTCCCAAGGAACATCACAAGACGCGGGTAGCCGTTGATGGAGAGGAGTGGGTTCACCATGTCGAACGTGAATCCCACCTTACCAAAGTCCGTGGATCCCAGTCCGAATGAGCCCATCGCTGCTCGAAGGGAAAGTGCAAAACGTGAACCCGAAGTTGGGAAGACGATGTTATCGTAGCTGGTACGCGAGATTACTTGCGAGAGTGTGAGTGCCGTGTTGATCCCGGCACGAGAGAAGACCGAGGCAGTGTTGGACTCGATACGTTCAAACGAGGCACTCCAGTCGCCACGGAAATAATCATCCGGCCAACGGAACCTACGTCCAACATTTACAGCCCCACCAGTACGCCGAACAGAGATGTTGAAGTTCTGTTTTGTGTCGTAGAGATTGAAACCAATGGATGTTGGCTCGCCGAATAACCAAGGTTCTGTGAACGACACTTGGAAGGTTTGCAAACGAGATGCCTGACCGAATTCCCATTGGAAGGACATCACCTGTCCGGCACCGCCACGGAATGGTTCGCTGATGTCGAAATTGTTCAGCGTAACACCAACAGAACCAGTAAGACCAAAGGCACCGGCAAAACCAACGGATGCATTGAAGGTATCCGTTGAACGCTCTTCAACCCTCATCTGCACATCTACCTTTGTCTTATCAACAGGAATGATGTCTGGCTTGAGTGTTTCCGGATTGAAAAAGTTCAAGACGCCAAGGCCGCGTATACTGCGAATGATTGCAGAACGATTGAAGTAGTCACCAGGTCGGAAATACAACTCACGACGAATCACACGATCTCGCGTCTTGGTATTGCCAACAATCTCAACGCGGCGAATGGTGAACTGCTCCCCTTCTACAACGCGGACAACAATATCAACGCTGTCTTCACCAACCCGAATAAGATCCGGCTCGAGGCGGGCTCCAAGGTATCCGTTATCGGCATAGAGTGATGTAACGTCGGTCTGATCTTGATTCACAAAAAGATTGTCGTTAAACATCTTCTGATTGTATACCGTACCAACCTCAACACGCAGTCTTCCAAGCAGGGCCTGTTCGTTGTAGATCGTATTGCCGGTAAACGAGACCTTGCGGACGTAAACAGGTTTGCCTTCCTTAATCCTGATCTGAAGTATAACGGTGAGTTTTTCTTCGTCGTAGATGATCGAGTCTCCTAGGATCTCGGCATCTAGCAGGCCCTTTTCGAGGAACCATTCTTGAAGGAGTTTTTTGTCTTCGTTATACTTCTCGATATCAAATTTGGATGATGCCCATATCTCATACCAATCAGTTGTCTGTGTTTCGTCGAATGCATCTGCGAGCTCATCATCGGTAAAGACCGTGTTGCCGATGAAGTCTATCTGAGCAACCTTGAATTCTGCCCCCTCCGTAATGGATATCTCCATATCGAAGTAGTTCAACGAATCACTTGAGGTAAGTGTTGTTTGAACCTTTGCAAAGAGAAGACCTTCCTTGGTGTAGAGTTTCTTCACTGCCTGCCGCACGAGATACTCATCATAGGCCGATATGATATCTCCATTACGTCTATCGGCTGCCTTGAGAATATCGTCTGTGGAGAGTTCGTCATTGCCAACGATCTTAATCGTTCGAAGGCGAGGCATCTGCGTCACCTTGATCACAAGGAACACACCAAGAGCGGTTTCGCGTTCTTTTTCGATCCGGACGTCTTTAAATGTCCTTCGGTTCCAGAGGTTTCGCACGGCCATCACTAATTCGTCCGGACGGGCCTCTTGGCCCACGCGCAGTCCCGAATAGGCGATCACCGTCTGCATGTCCGCACCTTCCGTAAGGCCGTCCACGGTGATACCGGCAATGATTGGATACCGTGGCTGCGGTGGTTGTTGAGCAACCAGCATCACGGACGAAACGATCAGTGCAACAAGTGCTGTCAGCCCCCTACGTAAGCGCATTCAAGATCCGTTCCAGGGTAGACATAGTGGTGGCGGAATGATCAGATCGTACTTGGGCCGAGATCTTTCCAAATCGACGTTCACGCATAACGTAGTCTGTAAGAGCGCGGTAGAGATCAGGACTCCGGAAATCCGGCCAGAGGTCCTCTGTAACATAGAGCTCTGCATAGGCCGCCTCCCAGAGGAGGAAATTGCTGAGTCGGATCTCCCCACTGGTACGGATGATGAGGTCCGGATCTGGCATAAACGACGTTTGCAGATAGTCTGAGATGGTCTCTTCCGTGAGGTCTTCCGGCGAAACCTTGCCACGCCGAACATCCATTGCAAGGACCTGAACCGCACGGAGTATATCCCAGCGTGCCCCATAACTCAAGGCGAGCGTAAGTGTAAGTCCTTCGTTTTCGGCCGTCCTGTCGATAGATTCTTTCAGGACCCTCTGGACAGATTTGGGCAAGGCATTGGTCTTCCCAATGGTACGGATACGCACTCCGTTGGCATGGAGCTCGTCCACTTCCTTGCGTAGATACGATTCGAGGAGTGACATCAGGAACCGGACTTCAGGTAGGGGGCGTTTCCAGTTTTCGATGGAGAATGCATAGAGCGTCAGATACTTGATCCCAAGCTGGGAAGACGTTTTGACTACCGCCCGCACGCTTTCCATGCCCTCGCGATGGCCATCAATACGCGGACGGCCCCGTTCTTGGGCCCACCGGCCGTTTCCATCCATAATGATGGCAACATGGCGCGGCATCCGTCCCGTGTCCCGGAGCATCTGCTGAACGTGTCTATTTTCCGACGTGGCCAATTCCTCGGTCCAGGTCACTCTTCCTCCAAAGCTTAACGAAGCCGCAAAGATAGGAACTGGAGCCTTTGCTTGCGGCTAAGTTTGTGAAGAATAAGGGGCTTTCGTATGTTTGCCGTCCATATCCATATGGTGTAAGCACCAAACTGGGTACGCAAATAAGTGCGGAGTATTGTATCGTTGACCACGAGGCCGCGTTGAATGTAACGAAAGCCGACATCGTCGATAAGATCGCCAGCGAGACCGGGCTCACAAAGCTCGAGACTAAGGCTGTCGTAGATGGGTTTCTTTTGAGCATCATTGATGCTCTCGCCGAAGGCAATCGTATCGAGCTACGAGGCTTTGGCGTCTTCAGTGTGAAGAGTAGAAAACCTCGCATGGCTCGTAACCCTCGTACGGGAGACCCTGTGCCCCTTGAAGAACGGTTCATCCCGGCATTCAAGGTGAGCTCGGAGTTCCAAGAAAAGGTTCACGGCAAACTTCGAGCAGATAGCCCAAGTACACCAAACACGTGATGTATAAGGTTGTTCTTCTTGCTGTTGCCATCGTTGTCTTTGCCGGTGGCGGTTCCTATGCCCTTACACGGTATCGGATAGCGCAGGATGTTGAAAAAGGAAAGGGGCTTGCCCAAGAGCGAGCAGCGGAACGGAATCGTCAGCAGAGTGCCGTAACGCGACAAAAGACCATGACAGATCTGCTGACCACGCTTGAAGATTCTCTTCAGGTGCGGCCACTCGACAGCATGTTGTTGATCTCATCGGCCAACATCAGCTATGATCTTGGACAGTTTGACAAGGCAGTAACGTATTACAAACGATTCCTCGACAACATTGAACCGTCCAACACAGCCATTCGCATAGACTATGCCTACGCGCTGTATCAAACGGGGAAACAAGACGAAGGAAAATCGGTCCTCTCAGACGTAATACGCCGCGAACCACGCAATCAGGTGGCTCTGTTGAATCTCGCTGTGATGTATGCACAGGAGAGAAACTTCGACGAAGCTCTTATCTGGTTTAAACGTTGCAGGGATGCAAATCCGGCATCGGATATGGGAAAGCGCGCTTCCTTGGCGATCACACAATTAGAAACGAACACCTAAACAACGAAACGAATTTTTCACAGTTACCGACGAGGTTCACATGCCATGCGGAAAGAAGCGCAAGCGCCATAAAATGGCCACTCACAAGCGCAAGAAGCGGCTTCGCAAGAATCGCCACAAGAAGAAGAGCAGGTAAATACGAAAGGGCGCCATTGGCGCCCTTTTTCTTTTGTTTCGCACTTGGGTGACTGAATGCTCCTAGGAATTCTCGCCGCTTGCGGCACGTTGTTTTCGTGGTCGTTCGGAACGTTGTCGTTCCTGAACGCATCCCGACGCATCGACCCCGGACTGCTCAACCGCACGCGCCTGCTGTTAGCCGTTGGTGCAACTCTTGTCCTCTCCTGCATCACCATGCAGGTATGGCCGTGGTCGATCTTCACCGAGGCAGGCGCACAACAATGGTTGTGGCTCGGCATTAGCGGAATTGTTGGGCTTACGGTTGGTGACCTGTTCGGATTCACTTCCCTTCGCATCCTTGGCGCTCGGCGTCAGAGCGTAGTTGGTACCTCCGCCCCCGCAGCTGCTGCCGTTGCGGGATTTTTCCTTCTTGGTGAGTCACTCTCCTTTTCGGACATCATCGGTATGACGTTGTCCATAGCCGGCGTGATGTATGCCATGAGCGCTATCGAAGAACGCTCGGAAGTATCACGTGAAGGCTACGGAACATTCACCACTGGTGTGCTCCTTGCCATCGGTGGCGCTGTGTGCCAGGGCGCTGGCCTCGTCCTTGCAAAGGTTGGACTACAATCAGACGGAGGAGGAGTGTCCCCTTTCCACGCAACCTTCATGCGTATGAGCATCGGCTTTGCAGCCACGTACGTTCTGGATGTGATTCGTCGCGCACCACATCGCCCCCTACGAGAAGCCTTCAAAGACAAAAAGGGGGCTCGTGCGATGTATGCCGGTACCCTCTTTGGTCCGATCATCGGCGTAACATGCTCACTGATAGCCGCCGAACACCTCGATGTAGCAGTAGCTCAAACCATCTTCTCGCTCGTACCCTTTGTTGTGATGGCCATCACTACCATCGTCCACAAAGAACCCCTGCATTGGCGCTCTGTACTTGGCGCTGCTATTGCGGTTATTGGAGTAGTGATCCTCGTAGTCTAGTTACTAGTTACGAGTTACCAGTTACTCTGTAGCTCTGTATCTAGTAACTAGTAACTCGTAACTGAGTAACTCGTAACTGAGTAACTAGTAACTAGTAACTAGTCTTCTTCTTCCTCAATCGCATCCAAACAATCCGACCAGAAAGCCCCTTCTGTAAGGGCGGCTGGATCGATGCGTTCAACAGCGCGTTCAAAGGTTTCGATGATGGTATCTACATCATCGCCGGTGTCGGCTTCCATAGCGCGCCATGCTTCGAGGCAGAGGAGGAAGTGACCGATGGATGTGTTGACGAATTGTTGGGCGTAGTAGCCCCATTCTTTATCCAACATCACAACTACGCCGTCTGCGCGTTCATCGAGACAGATAGCGTCTCCGAATGCGTTTTGTGCGATGCGCCAGAACGAGCCGAAGAACTCGTCGCTGGAGTCTTCATCGTCCTCGGGGATGTCCATGAGAGACAACAGACGAACAGGGCGTTCATCGAATGATAGTTCGGGTTCGGCCACTGCCGGAAGTCCGGAGTTGTTTAGGACATCAAGTGTTGTTGTTGGGACAAGCATGTCGGCAGTATCTGCCTTAGATACAAGACGAAGCTGTCCGCCATTCCAAGATCTGGCAAGCACTGCCCCAGGAGGCAAGGCTTGCGGCTGCACATCAACCATCAATGCGCGCAAGAAGAGCGCAGACGTGAGCGTCATGTGTGCAAGGTAGACCGTGTCGATGTGTTCTTCGTTGTTTGGATCCGTCTCCAAAGCATCGGCTGCTTCTTCGCGCACGCTAGCAAGTTGATCAAGTTGTTCGTCGGTAAGTCTGCCGAGCGCATCCGGATCTTCAAGAAGATCAGGGAGTCCGAGGGAGGAGAGGGTTGGGTGCATCTGCGAAGTTACGCAACTAAGAAATGACGTAGTGAGGTAATGACGTAACGACTACGTCATCCCGAGCGAAGCGAGGGACCTATCAAGACTAAGACGGTATGACATTTACGACATTATGACGAAGCTCACAGCGTCACGTTTGGAGGTGCTGAGCGCACGAAGGAGGTATGAAACCTCCATTCATTCTGATCATAGCTGGACCCAACGGTGTTGGAAAGACAACCTTTGCCCGCCACTACCTTTCGGGGATCCCAGACTGTAAAGAATATGTAAATGCCGATGAGATCGCACTCTCACTTTCAGGTACCCATGAAGAACATCGGGCTTTGATCGCGGGGAGACGGACTATTGAACGTGTCAATGAGCTTGTCGCAACGAAAACATGCTTTGCCCTTGAATCCACATTGTCGGGCAGATCGTATGCACAGCATATCGTGAGGTGGAGGAATCTGGGATACCATGTTAAGATCATTCTCTTATGGGTGGGTGACCTCAGGGAATCCCTTGACCGAGTTGAAGCACGAGTTCTGCAAGGAGGACACTCTATTCCAGAGGCAGTGCAGAGAATACGGTTCGAAAGGAGTTATCGTAATTTTTCCGAGCTTTACTGTAGGATCTGTAATGAATGGACAGTTTACGATGCACAACAAACCCCTCCAAGGGCCATTCGAACTGGACAAGGGGATGTCTCTGTCTGACGCCTTAGTGTGCAGCAATCCAGAAACGCGTTGGATCGCCGCCGCCATGGTCAGAGCCAGTGCTGAGGCGCGCGATGTTGCCCGAAGGACTTCAACGTGGGTCGTGACGGTGGTTGACGGAGAGGTTTGCCGACTCCATCCCGATTCTCCTCTACTCCCCGATCTAACGGAGTTGCTTGAGCTTGCAGACCGTGTTGCACGAGAACAGGCTTCAAACTCAAATACGTGACCTTCTAGAACAACGCACGGAAAATTCCCGGAACAACGCCCGGAGCAACGTCCGGGACAAAGATGCAGTAGGTATCGTATTTGCGAGCATGACGAACAGTCATGCAGGGGGCTTTGCACAATGTGGGCACAAACGAAAAACGAGAGCATCACCCGGGGATGAAGCTCTCGTTTTAATGTTCGTAAGCAGGTGCGGCAGGCCGCGCCGTAGGTTTACTTTGCGATAGAAACCGAGCGGCGTTCGCGGATCACGGTTACCTTGATCTGTCCCGGGTATTCCATTTCCGACTCAATACGAACGGCGATATCGTTCGCGAGTTGGTCTGCGCGCAAGTCATCGATACGATCGGGCTCGATCATAACGCGAACTTCGCGTCCGGCTTGGATGGCATAGGTCTTGGTGACGCCGTCGAATGACGTAGCGATCTCTTCGAGTTGTTGCAGACGCTTGATGTAGTTCTCAAGAGACTCACGGCGGGCACCCGGACGAGCGCCGCTGATGGAGTCGGCCGATTGTACAAGCACGGCGATCGGAGATTCCATCTCGATATCGTCGTGGTGAGCACCAACGGCGTTCACAACAAGCGGATGTTCCTTGTACTTCTTTACCAACTCCATACCGAGCAAGGCGTGTGGACCTTCGATCTCGCGATCGATGCACTTGCCGATGTCGTGCAAGAGACCTGCACGTTTTGCGAGGTTTACATCCAGACCAAGCTCGTTGGCCATGATGGCTGTAAGGAACCCAACTTCGATGGAGTGGGCTAAGAGATTTTGACCATACGACGAACGGTACTTCATCTTCCCGATGTAGCGTACCATTTCCGGATGGATGTTGTGGATGCCGAGTTCCATGAGGGCGTTTTCACCCACGCGGACCATTTCTTCTTCAAGTTCTTTACGAACCTTGTCCACAACTTCTTCGATACGTGCCGGGTGAATTCTGCCATCACCCATCAGACGCTCGAGGGATGTGCGTGCTACTTCGCGGCGGAACGGATCAAAGCCCGAGATCACAACCGCTTCCGGTGTATCGTCGATAATGAGGTCGATACCTGTAGCTGCTTCAAAGGCGCGGATATTGCGACCTTCCCGGCCAATGATACGCCCCTTCATTTCCTCTGACTGAAGGTTAACAACTGATACGGTTGATTCAACGCAGTGATCCGATGCTGTACGCTGGATGGCCATAAGCACGATGCGCTGTGCTTCCTTCCGTGCATTGAGTTTTGCTTCGTCGCGTACGTCTTTTACGAGCTGGGCACCCGAGGCCTTTGCTTCGTTGACCATGTTGTCTACAAGGAACTTCTTTGCATCCTCGCGGCTCATGCCCGTGATACGTTCGAGGCGCATGTTCTGCTCTTCGAGAAGAACGTCTATTTCCTTGGTCTTAGAATCGATCTGTTGCGCCTTCTTGGTGACCTCAGATTCAAGAGTAGCAACCTGCTTCTCCTTCTTTGTGATCACTTCTAACTTCTGGTCGATACCTTCTTCGCGCTTACGGATCTCTTTTTCGAGGGTGCGAAGCTTGGCGTCCTTTGCATCGCGATCAGCTTCGGCCTTACGCTTGAGTTCTCGAAATTTATCGTCAGCTTCTTCGATCTTGGTACGTCTGATGCCTTCGCCCTTCTTTTCGGCATCATCGAGGATCAATTTGGCGCGTGATTCAGCTTCAGCAATGGCCGCGGCTGCCATCTTCTTCCCGCTGAGGTAGGTGATCAGGAATCCGACGAGGGCTACAAGTGCCCCCACCGCGATCCCCATTATCGTTGGGTCCATGCAAACTCCTTCTCCGTCATAAGCAGACGGTGCACCCGCGTGCTGCCTCGCGAGTGTTCAGTAAATAAAGAGCCGCATCCCACTACCCCGGGTAAACCCGGTTTGTTTTCGGTTGGGAAAAGAACCAATCGTACCGCACAGTGGGTATCATCCTGATCACCGCTGACGTCCACTGAATGGCTGCGGCCGAAACCGCGCCGGTGCCACTGGCCTCCGGACCATTCCCGTCCAAGGACGGGTGAGGCCTGCCATGGATGATCAGAGCCTAATTCCCTGGTTGAAAAAACTTGTATGGTTCTTTTTCAAGCGTGCGACAACGGTAGCGGAATGCGGCTAAGCGTTCCACCCGTTACGGCATGTGAAAGAGGGAGTTACGGAAGGGGCTGGCGCCAGGCGCGCTCCAGATACTGCGTCATCTTCTCAAGTTCATCGGTCACAAACTGGACGTCCTTCGAACTCTGGTCCTGCACATCGAGGTATCGCTCCGCAATGTTCAGGGCGGCGAGGACAGTCAAGGTAGGTGTCGATTGCTCCCGCAGCGTTTGCTGCAAATGTTGAACTTGAAGGTTGACTTCGCGCACTGATCTCTTGATCTTCTCTTCATCGTTTCCGCGAAGAGTAAGGTCTTTTCCACCAATCGTGACTCTGATCGCTTTCGACATGATGTGTCGGGGTAAAGTGATTCGTTGTCGAACCGTAAGTTAGGAAATCCCGAGCAATTGCGCCACGCGGTCTGCCACATTGTCTAAGCGCTCTGCCAAGGCCGTAAGTTCTTCTTCTGTCATTAGTTGGCGAATTGCCTGCCCTTCGCCTGCACTTGGGGACACGTCTACACTCGGAGTAAAGAGTGTTAACTGGTTTCCGCGCGTGATGGCCTGCTCTAGTTGCTGGCGCAGATCCACGATCTCGTCTTCGAGTTCGGCAATCCGCATCTTTGATTCATCATATGCCGTGGATGCAAGCTCGAGCTCCCGCAATCGGGTTTCGAGTGCCTTGCGTTCTGGTGTTGTCTGATGAGCGTCGCTAAACGACTCTTGTAGCTCCTGGAACTGTTGTTCTCTTGCTTCGAGCTCTATCTTTACTGCAACCAACTGCTTTTGGATCTCGGTGTTATCGGCCAGATGGAGGTAGGCCTCCTGGAGTTGCTGCTCGGTTTCCAAAAGCCGAGTCTGCATTGCTGCTAGTTCTGCATCTCGTTGCTGTATGAGCTCAGTTCTGCGCGTAAGTTCTTCCGACTGCAGTTCCAGTGTTTCACGCGTCGATCGCAGCTCATCTTCTGCACGGTCGATATTGCGTTGCATGTCTGCAAGCAGTGCTTCGGCTTGGAGCACCGACTCCTGATTCACTCCATCGTCCGACACCGGCATAGCTGCCAGCTGATCCTCCAACGTTGTTATGCGCAGCAACAGCTCGTCAACGCTGCTCTGCAACTCCTGTTCCGACCTTCGAAGTGTCTGATTCTGCGCATTCAGCATCGTGTTCTCTTGTCGCAGAGTAACGATCACATCGGCACTTTTTCGAACGATCTCCCAGAACCGTTCTACTGCAGTCTCGATCTCCGCCTTTGTTGAGGGGGCAGATTGCGCCTGTGCCTCGGGCGTAAAGAGTGCCTCGGGCTGTTGCTCGGGCCGTTGATCTGGTTGTGGCTGTGTGCTCATAATGATCACTCTACCGAAACGCCACGGATCCGGGCACCCAGTGCCTGCGTCGCAGCGTTGATGATGGATTCCACTGCACTGTCTACGTCGGCATCTACCAATGTCCGCTCGTCCGACCGGAAGGTCATCCCGATCCCAACACTTTTTATTCCATCGCCCATGGCCTTGTCTCTGTACACGTCAAACACCCCAACATCTCTAAGGATCAAGGGGCTTGCCGTTCTCACAACATCAATGATGCGTCCGGCCGACGTTTCTTCCGGCACAATCAGTGCAAGATCTCGCCGCACCGATGGATACTGTCCCACAGCTCGGTAGGTTGACTGCACCGTCGGTACTGCCCGTAGATCGATAACGGCCGCCGAAACAGTCCTCTCAACGTCATATTTCAACGCCAACTCCGGACTCACCTCACCAGCATATCCGATCACTACCCCACCGAGACGTAGCTCCACAAC
>CALMZQ010000206.1 GCA_937870915.1 uncultured Ignavibacteria bacterium | reverse complement strand
GGGTCGATCTTCCGAACTGCCGATGCCTTTGGCATTGAACGCCTCATCCTGTGTGGATACACGCCCGCTCCGCCCCGTCCGGAAATTGCCAAGACGGCGTTGGGTGCAGACGCTGTGGTTCCGTTCTCCATCAACAGCAGTGCGCACAACGCTATTTCCGACCTCAAAGCCAACGGATACCGCGTGTATGCTGCCGAGATCGCCCATGGCTCTATCCAACCAGAGGCCTTACAGCATCAGCACTTTCCTCTGGCGTTCGTGTTTGGGAACGAACTATCCGGCGTCCCGGATTCAGTCCTCGCTGTTTGTGATGGGGCTATCGAGATCCCTATGTACGGAACCAAACACTCTCTTAATGTTGCAGTTGCTGTTGGTGTGTTACTTTCTTCCGCCGTTAACCGATATCGAGAAACCCTGCCATGATCATCGCCATACCCTCCCTTGCACTCGCTGAGCCTCTCCTTGTTAACGTCCACGAAGTTTGCGCCGAGTTAGGCTGGGAGGTTCGCACCGGATCCCTCGATGAGTGTGGCAAGATGCTCCTGGCAAACAGCGTGGATATGGCTCTGACCAGCCCACTTGGATATGGTAGAGGGGTGGGCAAGGTAGACTATCGCCTCATCCCGGGTCCATGTATCGCCCTTGAAGACTACACCAACGCGTACGGTATTTGGTTCCCCGACGGTGGGAAGGGGCTTGCCACATATTCTTCCTCAGAGCCTGGCTCCTTTCCCGCACATGCAGGACGGATGGTGATGGCGGAAAAGTTCGACGTAGTGCTCACTGAAGCCCCTTCAAAAAGCATCGGCGACTGTGTTATCGATGCCGTAGGCAACACACAGCCCCCTGCCATGGATCTTGGTGAAGAGTGGTTCGATCTTGTAGAGTCTCCGTTACCGATCGCAGTATGGGTTGTTCGTGTGGACGCCGAAGCCATTGATGTCGATAAGAGCGTCTTGCGTTTCGCGGATCAGCGCCTCTTGGAGCGTCATGTAAGTGAAGTGGTACCGTCAACCTCAGACCGGATGCCACGCGAGGGCAAGGTGCTCTACCGGTGGACATCAGACATCGAAGAGGGTCTCGATGCTTCCCTTCATACGATGTTTTACCACCAACTCTTACCCGAGATCCCTGCTATCAAGCTCTACGGCAAGGACTAAACTTCCGTCTGGTATCTTTGTGCTCATCCATTTGGAGCACATACCATGCAACTGTACGTAGACAGCGCAAATCTCAAAGAGATCCAACACGCCGCATCCCTCGGATTCATTAGTGGCGTAACAACAAATCCGTCTCTTCTCGCAAAGGAAGATCCGAATACAAATATGCGCGAGCTGCTGCTCAACATTCACAAGAGTGTTGGCGGGCACACTAGCGTAGAAGTGATCAGCACGGATACAGATGGGATGCTTCGCGAAGCAGACGAGATCCTCTCGTGGTTTCCTGATGCAACGATCAAGATCCCATTCATCCCTGCCGGACTCGCTGCTGTTCGCAAACTGTCGGATCAAGACATACCAACAAATGTCACCCTGCTCTTCACTGCCAACCAGGCTTTGATAGCAGCAAATGCCGGTGCAACGTACGTTAGTCTCTTCCTCGGAAGGCTTGATGATATCGGTACGGATTCCATGCAGGCCGTCCATGACACATGTGAGATCTGGGATACACAAGGACTTGAATCGCTCATCATCGCAGCATCCATCCGCACTCCCATCCACATGCTCGAATGCGCAAAGGCCGGAGCACACATTGCAACTGTTCCGTATAAGGTTCTCATGCAGTCGATGAAACATCCGCTTACTGATGCCGGACTTGAGGCATTCTTAAAGGACGCACAAAAGGTATCGATGTGATGTGGGGAAATGGTGTTGCCCGGATGGGTAAAGGCATGGCCTCGACCCTACTGGTGTTTCTCATGGCTGCAGCGGTGTTTGGCGCGGGCGAGGAGAAGGCTATTGGGAAGAAGGCTATTGAGTTTTCTCTCACGGACCAGTTTGAGCAGAAATGGACGTGGTCAAAACATTGGAAGGGCAAACCAACAGTAATGGTCATGAGTGATTGGAAGGGAAGCGATCACACTGCAAAGTGGACGTCGCCACTCTATCAGAGACTCAAGGACCGCGTACAGTTTGTTGCCATGGCAGATGTTTCTCTTGCTCCGGGCTTCCTGCGAGGGTATCTACGAGACCGTTTCAAGGACGCTTATAAAAACAGCGTGCTTTTGGATTGGGACGGGACGGTGTTTGCTCACTATGTTGTGCAGCCTGGTCTGCCAAACGTTCTCTTTGTAGATGCCCAAGGTGTGGTTCGTCTACATACATGGGGTAAAGGGGCTCAGGATCATGTTGAGTCTTTCGCAGTAGAACTTGAACGGCTCCTTACTGCACCATAACCTTGGTTTTCCATGCCAGCTATCGTAGACAAAGCAGCCAAACGTTCCGAGATCGTCCGTCACGCAGCCGATGTCTTTGCACGCACCGGTTATCACGAAACCAAGATGCAGGATATTGCTACGGAAGCGGATATCGGCAAGGGCACGATCTACGAGTACTTCCGAGCAAAGGAACAACTCTTCCTTGCAGTCTATGATCTTTGGATGAGTGAATACGAAGAGCTCATCCGTCAGCGCGTTGAAGCATCTCCAGATGCAATGAGTAAGGTAGATGCTATTCGCGACAGTGCTGTTGAATTCTATGCATCACGCGCAGAACAAGCGCCTCTGTTGTTGGAATTCTGGGCGCATGCTCTGCGGACGGACAATCCGGCCTTCCTTGAGCGCATCACCAGTACGCGAACATTCCTGCGAGATCTCGGCATCAAACTCACACGTGAACTGGTTGATGCCGGTTGGTTCACCGATGTAGATGCTCGAGCATTTGCAGACCTCGAAGCGGGTATCAGTGACGGTATCTTCCTTGCATGGGTACTCGAAGGCAGATCTTTCCCGCTTGATAAGGCGTTCACATTCCGCCAGAGTGTTATCGGACTGGGCCTTCTTGCACCGGACGCACGCGCCTTGTTGGCAGACAAGCTGGGGAGCAAGCTGAAAAGAGGACTGTAGCTAATGTGCTAGTGTGCTAATGTGCTAATAGGGGGCTAGAACAGAAGCAAGTAGGCTAGAAGAGCGAGGCTGCTGTAGCGCAGGGTTGCCTTGATCTCACTGCGAATGTGAGAGCGCTCATACGCATCCACGGCCCATGCAATAAGCAGCGTACTAACCATGATGGATACCATCATCACGAGTCCGCCGGCAAGCCCGAATGAGCGGAAGGATGTACGCCCAATGCCGTCCCACCACGGCGTACCAAAGAGCAGCACTAGGTGAATCACGTAGATATAGAGTGACCGTGTTCCGAAGAGCACGTACCAGTTGCGAAGCCTATAGGTATGCTGCAGCACAACAACACTTGCACTGAAGATCATGAGGACGATACCGAGGCGTCGTATAACAAGAAGGACGCTCTCTGATGACTCGAGTACGTTTTCCGCTACGCCATTGGCTAACAATATGTGATGAAGAATGAGTGCAAGAGCTGCAATCACCGCTCCAACACGCACCCCTACACGCTTGAGCTGATC
This sequence comes from uncultured Ignavibacteria bacterium, assembly GCA_937870915.1. Lineage (GTDB taxonomy): Bacteria > Bacteroidota > Ignavibacteria > Kapaibacteriales > Kapaibacteriaceae > UBA10438. The sequence continues at coordinate 3,043 of CALMZQ010000206.1, read as the reverse complement.
GTCTCGATGTTCCTTGGGGACGCTGTGCAGGTAGGCACCTAGCACCACCCCAAAGAATAGGTACGATCCAAACGGAAAGAACGGGAAGAGAGAACCCTGAGCTGAGCTGATGTAGGGGGCTAACCAACCCGGTGCATTGTTTTCGACGATAGCGAGTTTCATCAGCGGTGTAAGTACAAGTATTCCCAATGCAACGATGAGCCCCCTTCTACCCATCGACGCAATGGAACGGGTGCTACTCATCGTTACAATAAAGACAAGGAGTGTTACACCTGTCAGTTGCAGGATGTTTACAGCAAGGAAGGCTTTCCAACTGGCTGCTGTGAGGAACGGAAGGTCCCAGATGCGATTTGCCGGAAAGAACATCAGATAGCCGAGACCCATGATCGTGATCGCCCACCGGATGCGTTTCCCCATCACATCCTCGCGAACACGACCATGAGTATCACGCTTGGTTGCAAATACGTGTACTGCACCTGAGACCATGAGAAACACCGGAGCAGTGAGTCCACGGATCCAATGCCATACATTCCATGGAGCCTGAGTGATGTCGATCACAGCGGGCGAGACAAGTGCATCAAGCACATGGCCCTGCATCATGAAGAGCATAGCAAGGAATCGTGCAAGGTCCAGCGCATACAGTCTACCGTCCGGCACAACGGTTTGCGCCGACTTCAAACGACGCCCATCCTTTGCCGCCGCATCACGTTGCAGCGGTTGCGTAAGAGCACCACGATATGTGAGGGACAGTCCTAACACACCACAAAACTCAGGAACACTTTACTCAGTACCCAATGAATCGTTTTTCACGCATTTGTCAGCGTTCGAGGAACGCCGAACGTCAAACGTATGTTTGTTCCATGCCGTTGTTCATTCAAGAGGAGCATTGTGAAGGTCATTGTTATTGGAAGTGGTTTCGGAGGCCTCACCGCCGCCATACGCTTACGTGCAAAGGGTTTTGAGGTAGAGATCGTTGAAAAGCTCGACAAACCGGGCGGGCGGGCCTATGTGTATGAGCAGGATGGATTTGTCTTTGACGGAGGTCCAACGATCATTACAGCCCCGTGGCTCATCCATGACCTGTTCTCACTCTGCGGCAAACGAACAGATGAGTACGTACAACTCGTTCCGATCGATCCGTTCTATAATGTTCGGTTTCAGGACGGTACCGTGTTTCGCTACAATGGCAGGCGAGACGAGGTGTTGGAACAGATCCGTGCGTTCGAACCACGAGATGTGGCGGGCTATCAACGTTTCTATGATAAGACTGAAGCGATCTTTACAACAGGGTTCGAACTCATCGACCAGCCGTTTACGCATTTCAGGGATATGCTCAAGGTTTTGCCGGATCTTATCCGACTCCGCTCAGATCGTAGTGTTGCGGGATTCGTGAACAGACATATCAGTGATCCTCGGCTTCGTCAGGTGTTTTCATTCCACCCCCTACTGGTTGGTGGCAATCCTTTCCAAACAACAAGCATCTACGCTCTTATCCACAAGCTCGAACAAGAATGGGGCGTCTGGTTTGCCATGGGCGGAACGGGCGCATTAGTGAAAGCTCTGGTACAACTCTTCACAGATATCGGTGGCACAATACGATATCACTCAGAGGTGTCGCAGATCTTGGTCGAAACGAACGGATCGGATGCGCCCCGTGCTCACGGTGTTCGTCTGGCAAATGGCAATGAGATCAAAGCAGATGTAGTTGTGTGCAATGGAGATGTTGCCCAATCTTATCTCAAACTCATTCCGGCTGAATATCGCAAGCATAACACAGACAAACACATTGCATCAATGCGGTATTCCATGTCACTCTTTGTGATCTACTTCGGTACGGACAAACAGTATCCAAACATGGCACATCATGAGATTCTCATGGGTCCGCGCTACAAGGACTTGGTTGAAGACATCTTCACGAAGAAGCATCTTTCCGACGATTTCTCACTCTACCTCCATCGGCCTACAGCAACCGATCCTTCCCTTGCACCTCCAGGTTGCGATTCATGGTATGTGCTTTCTCCTGTTCCACACTTAGAGTCGGGAACTGACTGGACAACGATGAAAAAGGTCTATCGAGACCGCATTATGAATGAACTTGAGCGAAGGTATATGCCCGACCTACAGAAACACATTGTTACAGAGCACATCATCGACCCGGTACATTTCCGCGACACGTTGAATTCACACCTAGGTAGTGCGTTTTCTGTTGAGCCTATCCTCACACAAAGCGCTTGGTGGCGCCCACATAACAAGAGTGAAGATATCGAGTCGCTCTATTTTGTTGGAGCGGGTACCCATCCCGGTGCCGGACTCCCCGGTGTTATGAGCAGCGGCACGATTGCTTCGCGTATGATCGCACACGATGCCGTAGCATCGCTTCAATAGCTAGCCACATTGTAGCGGATGCGCACTCCTGCTGCGAGCGAAGCAATACCCCTATTGCTCAGTACATGTAGGGAGAGTTCCGGTCCCATCGTGAACTGGTCGGCTATCGTGAATTCATATCCGATCCACGAATGAATACCGTATTCTACGTCCGAGCTATTCACGCGGGGAGCCTCGTCGAGACGCCACCGCGACTGTAGCACATAGCCCCCTATTCCCACTCCAAAGTCGAAATCACCGGGATTCATGGAGAGGACCATGTGTATCGGGATAGCAGTAAGGACAACGTTTACGGTTGGAATATTTGTATTGCCGGGAATCGAGAGTTCTTCATTGGAGAAGGTGATATAGCCCGACTGCAGACCAACACCCAAGAGGTGGTTTGGACGCCAGATAAGCCTACCAAGGAAGGCTGATCCGGTGAAGCGTTTATCGATGCTCTGTGCAGTTGGAATCTCTTCGTACTGAGTGGCCTGCACGGATGCCGTAACCACAAGCTCGATCGCAAAGACACTGTCTGATTGTGCCTGCACGGATACAGCACAACAGAACACTATCAGCAGCGATACGAACTGCCTCATGGTTGCACCTGACGTGTGTAGAAGAGTGCGGCCAAGAGCGTTGGGTAGTTCGTTAGAATGCCATCAAAGACATCGGC
>CALMZQ010000205.1 GCA_937870915.1 uncultured Ignavibacteria bacterium | reverse complement strand
TTGGTGTTCGGGATCGTTGTTACCCACCGGCTGGTGGTTGTGCGATCGACGGTATTGATCGACTTCTGTTCGCCGAGCGAAAGCAAGGTCATGGATGACGGGTATGAAAACGTAACGTCGTAGAGTGCCTTGTGGAAATATGAGTGCGAAGGTATCCAATCCAACGACGTCTGAAGGATTGTGTAATCTTGGTATCGCTCTATGATATCGCCACTGTAGGATACAGTAAGAGTAAGGGGCTGCCCCTTCTTATACCATGAGGGAAGTTTGACCCAGAATCGACTTGCTTCTTTGGCACGGAACGTAGTAAGACGCACGTTATTGAGCGACACGGAATCAACCTTGAGAAGACTCGTCAGTTGCAGATCTAACCATTGAACGCTATCGGCGTTGACCACCATTTCAAGTTGGTCGTGTGCCACGATGTCCAGAGATCGTTCGATGGTACACGATAGGGTGTGTCTAATTGTTCGCACCTGATCATGGGCCTCTACGCCATCGTCAGAAAGAGCCGGCCAGCCGGTAACATCCGGACATTGGTTGATGAAGGTCATGGACTTTGGACCCTTCTTCTCGTGTCTGGCCGAGAGCATGAATGGCTCGATGATATATGGATTGTGAATGACATAACACTCCATGTCTTTCCGGTACTTTAGCTGTGCATAGAACAGAGGTGACGAATAATTGTTCAACAGGCAACGCGAGAATGAGCCATCGACGTCCTTGTTGTCGTCTTCACTGATGAAGGATGTAGCCATCTTCTCCAATCCCTCTATGGACGCTGGTATGCTTCCAGACGCAGGGAACTCGTTGATCAGGGTCGGCAATCGATTGTCGGTGAAGAAGAACACAGCCTTGTCGAATTCCTCCGAAAATTGTGCGGCATGGTAGAACCGCTGTAGGTTAACCACCTCGGTAGGATGATTCGGCGTGTAGGTCACCGTCCCGGTACCGCTGAAAACTCCGGCAACCGGGCGTCCTTCATAGCGCTCCAAATAGACCCACGATCCACTGTCGAGGCTGATGGTGATCAGACCGTCCTCAAAAATCACGCCCCCTACCTGACGGTGGGAGGAACTGTCGAGCTTAAGGTTCAGAATAGTGTCTCGGAAGGCCTCAAAAGTTGATGGAGATGTCTCTCCGGCCTGCCCAGCCCCTTGTACAAAGCACGCAACACAGAAACAGCACAAGATCAATTGGATGAAACGCATAAACCCCTCGAAAAACAACACAGCTGACAAATAGATTGAAAGGCGAATCTACGGAAGCCAGATTCTATCTTTGCAGTTATGACTGAACAGGTACAAGCTCTCATCGGTAAGGAAATCCCCTGCCTCGACAAGGGATTCGTTCGACTCATTG
>CALMZQ010000204.1 GCA_937870915.1 uncultured Ignavibacteria bacterium | reverse complement strand
CATGCTCAGCCCCTTTTTGATGAGCTCGTTCGCAGAGTAGAAGATCTCTCACGGGATGCTCCCCAACCGATCACAATCGACACCGGCGTCTTTGGCGCAATGATGGACGTACATCTGGTAAACGATGGTCCGGTGACCTTGTGCCTTGACAGGTAGCTTGTTTAAGCGCCTTTGCAAGCGCCTTTCTAAGCGCCTTATTAAGCGCCTTCTGCAAGCTATTCGGGAGCGACGATGAAGGTGCCGGACTCAAGGATACGTCCGTCTTGGGAACGGAGTAGGAAGCCGTACATGCCGGGGGCGACGCGTTGGTTTGAGGAGGTGCGGAGGTTCCAGCGGTAGTGTTTGTCAGTAGGCTCAACGTTAGTCGCTACCATTGTGGTACCAAACTCACTTACTACGACCAATGTGTTCGATTCCGAGGTTTCGTTGGAGAATAGAAACTCGACCCAATCGACGGCCGGATTTGGGAATGAAGGCGAGTGGACACCAGCAACGACACTATCTCCAATGGGTGTTGAATCATTAGCTGACGGTGGCTCGTCTGGTGGAAGAGGAGTTGAAACGTAGAACGTATCTAGCCCAGTTGTTCTTAGAATGGCCTTGGCATCAAGTATGTGCAGCACCGTATCCGTAGCGTTCCAAACCAACATTCGGGATCCCGAAGTGTCATATACCAACCCCGACAAACGTCCTCTAAGGACAATCCTACCGGCTGTATCGCCTGTTGCTGAGTGAAGGAAGATGAACTGTGTAGAATCCAATCTGTTTGTATACAGTTCATGCGTGCCTACGACAAGGCTCGTGTGTGGAACGGCTTGCACGTTGCCTGGGAGCTTCCTTGATCGTACCAGCTCATAAGTTCGGCCGTCGTAGATACCACTCCCCGACCACAGGTAACGTCCTTCGTTCACAAAGAGCATTGACTCTGCGGGAAGAGGTAGTGTGTCACCGCACAAACCAGAACCGCCGTTTTTTCGCCAGACGCCACCATTTGTGACTGCATGGACAAACAGCGGATTGTCCTGTGAAGGATCAAAAGCAACCCAATTGAAGTTGGCATGGCACCCAGCCCGCTTGCTGGAACCCGGCTCACCTACTACGAGTTCAGATTGATATTGATATTCGTAGTCTGTCGTAAACTCAAAAAGCGAGATGCGACCATGCCGACGATCAACATGTCTCTGGAAGTATACTGACTTGAAGTAGGCAGGTGAGTATGTCTCATAACGTTGTTCAACCGCAGTCCATTGGAAGCCGTCAACGTCCAAGAACCTATGATTCCAACGTTGCATATGGTACCAATTGTCCTGTCCACCCGGAAGCTTCTCAACTACTTCAGAGTATCGACTAAATGCCAGCTTGTCGTTTGTGGCAAATGATACAACATGCGACTGCATCCAGTCTACTAGTGGTTTTTCTACAAAGAACAAACTATCGCCATCCAACTCAGCTATGATGTTATGTCCACCACACGCAGCAATTCTTCGACCAGATGGTGAGAGATCATAACGGTAGCTTTTGGGAAAACGCCCCGTCCACAATGCATGGGCAATCGACGGGAGCGTATCGACGACGATCGTTGTATCAAACGTTGAACGAACACCAGATCGATCGCTGACCTTCACCCTCATTTCATGTGTACCTGCGGGTAAGAATGCGAGCCCACTCTTCTGTGGAACTCCATTGAACTCTATTCCGATCCTCAGGCCAGAATTTATTGGAAACGGAGTAAATTCTGGGGTAAATGTAGTGTGTTCTGTGTATCGAACAGGTTTTATCGGTTTGGATAGATGGACGTCATTCTTAAGCTTTGAAGCTATGTAAACGTTTACGATAGTGTCCCTCGTAACCACCACCTCACCTGATGGCGACATCTTGAACGAATGTCGGCCTACAAACATTGGTTGACTGTAAAGATTAGCCTCAATGAATTGTTTTTCTTCAGTTTCGATATCTGAAATGACCAAATGAATTCTCGGGCTAAGACGACTGTCTTGTACATACTCGTATCCAATTGTCCGCATACCATTATCACAGATGATGCCCCTCAGGGTCATCGGGAATTGCGTTATGGTCTGACCTGAACACAGATCATAGGTGATACCGTTCGCTAGGTACTCATTTGTGCCAGGCAAGAACTGGCGAATCGTGGATTCATCTGATGACGGGATAGCGAACTTACATGCCTTGGTGCTAGAGTCCACAGAGTACCAGATATTATATCGCTCGTCATGAACATCACCCCGTATGCCGACCCACCTACGCCCATAGAGGTATGACACGAAGGCATCGTCAATGCTGAAGCTGGCATAAACGAGATTGTAGTCAGTGATTCGAACGCTAGATCTAATCTTGCGATTGAGAAGTATGCCGTTCTCTGTGACGATGAAATTCCCACCTTGACTGACACACAAAATTCGGTAAGCGTATGTATCGTTAACTAGATCCGCCGATGCAAACAGTGTATCAACAGCTTCAAGAACTCCGAAGTCATTGTAATCAGATATCGTAACCATCGATTCATCAGATTCAGATTCAATCCGCAACAGCGTCACTCCTCTCTTGTGTTTCGGCAAACAGACTCCGTAAATGCCGTACGGCACTGTCCAAATACGCACCACACTGCCAGTGTATGCATCATGAACGGTCACAGTGTCATTCCGTG
>CALMZQ010000203.1 GCA_937870915.1 uncultured Ignavibacteria bacterium | reverse complement strand
CAACGCCTACTTGCAAGAGGTGAAATTCCAAAGGAACAGGCTGAAAATGCCCATGATGAATTTCTACAGATCCAGAGTGAGATAGAAGCGGTGAAAGCACGAATAACGTCAGCTACCTATGAAGAACAGGCAGTCCGCGCCTCACTATCGGCTGCTCCCGGACAACGCATAGCGATTGTTTCCCCGGTAACCGGAGTTGTCCTTCGTCGATATGAGGAACACGAGCGCACCTTGATGGCTGGTACACCGATCATGGAAATTGGCGACCCAAGGAAGCAAGAGATCGTCATTGATGTACTCAGCACAGATGCAGTTAAGGTACGAGTTGGTCACACAGTGCTGATCAGTGGTTGGGGCGGGGAAGACACACTTGTTGCAAGGGTGAAGAGGGTAGAACCTGCTGCCCGCGTTAAGGTCTCATCACTTGGCGTTGAGGAGAAGCGAGTTGATGTGATAGCTGTTCTTGATGCAGCTTCTACTGTGATCGGAGACGGATACAAGGTAGATGCCGCAATCGTGCTCTGGGAGAAGTCACGTGTGCTCACCGTACCGTTGGGCGCATTGCTTCGGGAAAAGGAGAGCTGGTATACGTTTGTTGTGGAGGATGGGATAGCAAAAAAGCGCGGTGTGACGTTGGGGCCACGATCCGCGCTTCTTACATCTGTTTCTCATGGTCTCACTGAGGGAGAGACCGTAATCCTTCACCCTGCAGAAGCCCTTACTGAGGGTACTGCAGTTGAGTGATCAAACCGAATAGGTTGTTTCGCCATTGATACCATGGCATGACTTGAACTTCTTGCCAGATCCGCACGGACAAAGTTCGTTTCTGCCAACCTCTCGTCCGGTATGGCGGATGGTGTTCGATGCATGCTGTTGTGGAGCAGCGTTCGGATCGGAACCCAATGACCCCGTTGCACTTGGATGCGAGAATTGAAGTTGACGTGAAGCACTGATCGTTGGTTGGATTGGCGGCAATGTTGCAACCGGTTTTGGACGTGGTGCTGCCTCTTGCTGTGATTGTTGACGTGGCTCAGATACTTGTGGGAAATATTTGAACGCAAATGCAATTGTTGCCTTGTTGATCAACACAATCAGGTCGAGGAAGACGCGATAGGCTTCTTGCTTGTACTCAAGGATCGGATCCTTTTGTCCATAGGCTCTGAGGTAGATACCTTCCTTCAAATCGTCCATACTGCGGAGGTGCTCTCGCCACTCATCGTCGATTGATCGAAGCGCGGCAATACGCTCAAGAGCTGCCATGAAGTCCGGACCGAGCATGGACTCTTTGCGGTCATAGTACTCTTCTGCAGCATCGATCACACGCTGTACAATTTCTTCTTTCTTCATGCCGGCGAATTCTTGTTCGCTGATAGGGGGCTCGCAGAGCATGTTTACACGTACGTCGTTCTTGAACGACTCCACATCGTTGGCCTGATGATACTCATCGTACCATACCTCAGTGATCTCACGAACATATTCCATGATCTCGCTTCGAAGGCGTTCACCCATCAATGCATGGCGCCTGCGATCATAGATCACTTCACGCTGTTGATTCATCACGTTGTCATATTCAAGCAGACGCTTGCGAATGCCGAAGTTGTTGGACTCAACCTTCTTCTGGGCGTTCTCAACACTACGAGTAACAAGCGGACTTTGGATCGGCTCTCCATCGGGCACCTTAAGGCGCTGCATAACGGCTGCAATGCGTTCTCCACCAAAGAGACGCATGAGATCGTCTTCGAGCGAAATGAAGAACTGAGATGATCCAGGATCGCCTTGTCGACCGGCGCGACCACGCAACTGACGGTCGATACGACGTGCTTCGTGGCGTTCTGTACCAATGATAGCCAGTCCACCTGCTGCCTTCACATCTGCATCGAGCTTGATGTCTGTACCACGACCGGCCATGTTCGTTGCAATCATCACGGCACCGCGCTTACCGGCGTTGGCAACGATCTCTGCTTCACGTTGATGCTGCTTGGCATTGAGAACGTTGTGCGGAACATTGGCGCGCTTAAGCATCTTGCTGAGGAGCTCAGATACTTCAACACTCGTGGTGCCAACAAGAACAGCTCTACCCTTGGCGAGTTCGGCCTGCACAGCCTCTACAACGGCGTTATACTTCTCCCGCTTTGTACGGTAGATGAAATCGTCGAGGTCTTTGCGTTGAGTAGGACGGTTTGTTGGAACCACAACTACATCAAGCTTGTAGATCTGCCAAAACTCACCGGCTTCTGTTTCAGCGGTACCAGTCATACCGGCAAGCTTATGGTAGAGCCGGAAGTAGTTCTGTAATGTTACTGTAGCAAACGTCTGCGTGTCTTGCTCAACAAAAACACCTTCCTTTGCCTCAATCGCCTGGTGTAATCCGTCGGAATAACGACGTCCCTCAAGGATACGACCCGTGAATTCATCTACGATCTTAATCTTACCGTCTTGGACAACGTATTCATCGTCGCGTACATAGAGCGTATACGCACGAAGCATTTGGTTTACGATGTGAATGCGATCTGAGCGTTCAGAAAACACGCGCATGAGTTCGTCACGGCGCAGAGTCTTCTCTTCTGCGGAGATCGTAGAATCACCTTCAAGAGCAGACATTTGTGTGGCGATGTCCGGGATCACGAACATCTCGGCATCTTCCTGCGCTGTGCTAAGGAGTTCTCGCCCCTTATCGGAGAGATCGATTTGGTGATTCTTTTCGTCGACCACGAAGTATAGTTCTTGGTCGATGATGTTCATTCGCTGACCCTGATCCTTGAGGTAGTCAAGCTCGGATTCCTTCATGAGCTTGAGATTGTCAGGATCCTGCAACATCTTCATCAGCTTGCTTTGCTTGGGCATGCCACGATGTGCACGAAGGAGAGCAACGCCTGCCTTTGCACGATCTTCTTTCGCCGTGGATTGAAGGAGACGCTCAGCATCGGCAACAATAGAGTTCGCAAGACGTGCTTGGGCATCTACGAGGCGCTGAATACGGGGCTTCATTTCTCCAAAAGCGGCTTCGGTGGAGCCGGCAGTTACAGGTCCGGAGATGATAAGGGGCGTGCGAGCCTCGTCCACAAGCACCGAATCCACTTCATCAACGATGGCAAACCAGTGCCCACGTTGAACCATGTCATTGGCATCCGTGACCATGTTGTCGCGGAGGTAGTCAAAGCCAAACTCGTTATTCGTACCCCATGTGATGTCAGCAGAATATTGGTCGTGACGTTGATCGGGGCGCATTTCCGATTGAATACATCCGGTAGTAACACCAAGCATGTCAAAGATCGGACGCATCCACTCACGGTCGCGCTTTGCCAAATAATCATTCACTGTCACAAGGTGAACACCACGTCCGGCAAGTGCATTGAGATACATCGGAAGCGTGGAAACGAGGGTCTTTCCTTCACCCGTACTCATTTCTGCAATCTTCCCTTGGTGCAGGACCATGCCCCCGATGAGCTGTACGTCATAGGGTACCATATCCCACGTGTTCTCATTTCCAACAACCATGTACTTGTGGCCAACAAGCCTACGGCAGGCATCCTTTACAGCGGCAAATGCCTCAGGAAGAAGTGCATCAAGTGTGGCCTGTACAGTCTCGAATTGTTCTCTCTCATTAGCGGATATGCGAGCATAGAGATCCGAGCGTTCCGCATGTTCGATCGTGGCATCAGTGCGCAGGCGTTCACGGATGGCATCTGCCTCCTCGATAAGACCCTTCACTGCATCCTGTACCCGCTCTCGGAACTCTACTGTCTTGGCACGGAGTTCATCGTCGGTAAGTGAGGCATACGTTTCATAGATGCGGTTAATCTCATCAACGATGGGACGTAACGCCTTTACGTCTTTTTCGTGTTTCGAGCCACCAAGGATCGACTGTAGGAACTTGAGCATGGGTGTGCGGTTATTGGTAACGATGCGCAATTGACGCGTGTCGCTAGCGTTTGGTGCCAACGATACGGTCGAAGCCTGCAAAATTACTCGTTAATTTGGTGGCACCCCAAACCACGTTGAAGAAAGACCATATTATGTCTGACCCTTTGCCCGACCTCTTTGTCTATTCACCGGAGAACTTGATCGCACAGGCGGACGCTGCTCCGGATAGGCTTGGCTATAAGTTGGTGCGCTTCTACGTAGACGAAAAGGGGCTCCTTGCCAAGTCTCAAACAGACACGCTGGGTACGTTCTACCTCTCGCCGTCGGGCGGAACGCTGAGAGATACGGAGCTTAACATCGTTCTCTATAGTGCCAAGTTCGACATTTACAAGGGTCTAGGACGGCCGTCATGATATATCTCGACAACAGTGCAACCACACGTATCGATGAAGAAGTTCTTGAATCCATGCTTCCATGGTTGAGAGATGGATATGGGAACGCTTCAAGTATTTACAGCCTTGGACGAGCAGCCCGGGTAGCCGTAGAGGACGCTCGGATGGAGATCGCCGCTCTAATCGGTGCCCACCCGGCTGAGATCACATTTACCAGCGGTGGTACAGAATCTAACAACACGATCTTGAAGAGCTGTTGTGGTCCGTCTCATCTGGCTACGGATGTTCATGTAGGGTCAACAGAACATCATGCCGTTTTGCACCCAGCCGAATACCTCCGCGCGTCCGGTATCGGTCACACGCTCCTCAAGGTGGATCAAACTGGAAGATTACTCTTAGAAGGGTTAGCCTCTTCAAACACGCCTACCACGCTTGTAAGCGTGATGCATGCAAATAATGAGACCGGCGTTGTGCAGGACGTTAGTGCACTTCGCCATACTATCCCGGATGCGCTCCTTCACAGCGATGCCGTGCAGTCATTTGGGAAGATTCCCGTGAATGTTGGATCGATGGGAGTTGACTTTCTATCGATTTCTGCTCATAAGATCCATGGTCCAAAGGGTGTTGGTGCCATGTTCATTAGAAAGGGGATCGACTTCAAATCTCATCAGCAAGGGGGCGGACAAGAACGCAACCGAAGGGCAGGGACAGAGCCTGTTGCCCTCATCGTGGGCTTTGCCGTGGCTGCACGAAGGGCTGCGCAAGCAATGGAACAGCGAACAACTCATATGAAATCCCTCATTACTGAGGCGCGTAGAGCAGTGGTTGAATCCATTCCCAACATACGCATCAACACACCCGAAGACGGCGCACTGCCGAATATTTTGAACATCTCCTTCCGAGATGCGGCAATTATAGATGGTGAGGCCATCTTGCAAACAATGGACATGGAAGGAATTGCCGTTTCCAACGGCAGCGCATGTGTCTCGGGCAGCCTTCAACCCAGCCACGTGCTCCTAGCAATGGGCCTGCCCCCTTCAGAAGCAAAAGCTGCTGTGCGGATCTCGGTCTCCAAGGACACCACTCCTCAGGAGATAGGCACGGCTTTTACACTACTTTCGAAGATCATTCGTGGTTTGCGTGTGTAAACACAGTTTGTGTATATTGCGTGTGACAACACACAACCTGACGAACTCGTCACCACATTTGAAGGATCTAGATATGCGAAACATCCTCGCATCGTTGGTTTTGACCGTTGCCGCCGTTGGTTTTGTAACGGCCGGAACGGGCATTCCCGGAGCCCAGGCCGGCTCGAAAAAGTATACTCTGAACAATGCAGTTGGCAAGAACAGCATTGCCTTTGTGTCTGATGCACCAATGGAGAAGATCAACGGTACTGCGGATGGTGTTTCCGGCTCGTTTATGCTCGATGTAGCGAATCTGGAGTCCACAACGGGTCGGATAGAAGTGAAGGTGGAGACGATGAAGACGGCCAATTCCAAGCGTGATGACCACATGTATAGCGAAATGTGGCTCCATGCATCTGCTCATCCAACAATCTCGTTTGATGTGAAGTCGCTCAAAGACGTAAAGGTTGTTACTAAGGACGGACGGAGCGTAGTTACAGCCAAGGCTGTTGGAACATTCACCGCACATGGCGTTTCTAAACCATCCACGGCTGACATCACCATCTCCTACATCACGGAATCGGCAGAAACAAAGAAGCGGGCAACGGGCAATCTGGTCATGGTAGAGTCGACATTCACAGTTGCTCTTGCCGATCACAAGATCGCCGGCAAAGAGGGTGTAGTCGGAAAAAGTGTTGGTGAAACGATCGTGGTTCAGGCAAAACTCTTCGCCAACTCATGATTTGGAGAGGATCTCCGCATCCTCAGAGACGTACATTTAAAACAAGGGCCGACGGGAGACCGCCGGCCCTTGCTATTTTATGGGGTTAGGCTGGTAACAAACATCCGGCTGGCAAGTTATAGACCGTAGCTCGATGAACTTTTTCAGGTACACAATGAATCTCCTTTTACGAAGCATACTCACGCTGGCTGTACTATGTGCAGCCGTACCACTTCTTGCAAACGGCGGCGGTAAGACAGGATCCTTTGCAGCAGGCTGCACGCCGTGTCACGGTGGGCAATCAGCAGCAACCGCTGTTACGCTCGAAGGTCCACGAACGATCCGTGCCGGTCAAATGGCCAACTACACCTTTGTTGTTGGGCACCCCGACCCTAACAATCAAGACGCCGGATTCAATGTCAGCATTCGTGACGGTGGCGGCCCGGCTGGCGTGCTTGGTGCCGGCGCAGGCCAACAGGTCATCGGTGGCGAACTCACTCACACAGCTCCTCTTGCAATGGGGGCCGGTGGTGCACGGTTCAACTTTACGTGGACGGCCCCAGCTGCCCACGGCGTCTATAACTTTAATGGCGCCGGTAATGCTGTGAACCTAGACGGCAACGATACAGATGCCGATGATTGGAATGTAACGGGCAACATTAACCTTACGGTAACGGGTGCAACTTTTACGGGTCCGGCTGCTGGTACAACCATATGCCGCGGTAATCCAGTGACGTTTACGTGGACACAAACGGGACTTACAACAGTCCGCTTGGAGTGGTCGCGTGACAACTTTGCTAATACCGAAACCATTGCAACTGCTGCCGATGCAACAACGCTCACGCTTACGTATAACATCCCAGGAACTCAAGAACCGGGCGGATATCTGGTACGCATGGTGGATCAAGCCACAGGACAAGAAATCGCTCGCAGCACTACACCTGTTACGGTTTCCGGCTCACCTGTGATTACCCTGCAGCCCACACAGAACCTCTTGGTATGTGAAGGGAGGCCCCTTAACCTTTCAGTGAGTGCTACGGGGACTGCTGTTCAATACCGATGGCGAAGAGATGGTGTAGATATCCCTGGCGGTACCAACGCCATGCTCGTAATCAACACCGTGACCATTGCTGAAGCCGGCGTGTATGACTGTGTGATATTCGGATGTGGCGGTAATGTAACCTCACAAACCTCGACGGTTACGATAGGAGCAAAACCTAAGATCACAACACAGCCGGTTGCCAAGTCCATTTGTGAATTGGGAAGCGCCACGTTTACTGTAGAGGCAACTGGCAACGACCTTACGTATCAATGGCTCAAAAATGGAGAGCCTGTACCTTCTGCACTGACAAAAACGCTTTCTATTAACAATGCAACACTTTTTGATGAAGGCGACTATAGTGTGATCGTTCGTGGGTCTTGCACTCCAGAAGTGCAAAGTTCGGTTGCTCGGCTCACAATCACAGAGCGTCCACTCGTACGTATCGAACCAGCCGATAAGAATCTCAAGGCCGGTGATTCGCTTGTCCTCACCTTTGATGCTTCCGGCGAAGAACTCACCTATCAGTGGTTGCGCAACGGGCTACTCATTTCGGGTGCTACGCAGAGGATCTATCGTAAGAGTCCGGTAGCACGTGCGGACTCAGGTCAATACAGCTGCCGGGTTATGAATACGTGCGACACTGTGATCACGCGTAATGCCATTGTGAAGGTCACAGCATCGGCTGGCCCGGGTCAACTTGAACTGACGTCTGCCGGAATCACACTCAGCAACGTTCCGTCGTGCACAACAATAGACACAACCATAACTGGACTCCTTGTAAACGAAGGGGGCTCATCAATCACGATCACTTCCATCTCCGCTGAACCAGTAGCAAACATCTCTGTTGAAGGGCTTACTGCACCAGTTGTCCTTGCTCCTAATGAACAGCGTGATGTTCGACTAAAGATTTCCCCAAAAACATCGGGTCCGTTTTCCGGTACTGTTACATTCTTTGCGTCAAGTGGGAATCGTACGTACACAGTAGGGGGCGAGGCAGTCACCGGCTTAGCATTTGAGAACGACACCGTAGTGTATACGCAAGGTGTTGTTGGCGAGAAGAAATGCAATCTTTCTCTTCCGCTTCCATGTGCTGCAACGGAGGTACGACGGATTCGGATCTCTGGCACTGGTGCTTCATCATGGACGAATACAAATCCACAAACCGTTCCATTCCAACTCACGAGTGGCCAGCAACGCGAGCTTTGCTACGAGACCGCTACCGAGACAGGCGATGATGCCGTAGTTACAGTAGAAACAGATGCAGGTGAGGCATCATTTGTCCTCACTCGTCGCATCATTTCCAGTGTGGACGAGGAAGAGTCGCCAATCGCAGGCATACGCATCTCACCGAATCCAATGACGGAAGAACTTCGCATAGTGAGCCCTGTTCAAGGAAGAATGAGTGTCCGTATTGTTACGGTTACAGGAAACACCGTCGCGCTCTTGAGTGGTCCGAACGAGATCGTGTGGAACAGACGTGATGCGAATGGAAGCACGGTTTCACCCGGACTCTACGTGCTGATCATTGAACAGCTCGGTTTTTCGCGTATTGAAAAGGTGATCGTTCGATAACGATTTCACTGCAAGAGAGTAAACAAAAAGGGCGAGTCATTTGACTCGCCCTTTTTTCTTTTGCGATATGTGCGGAGTTTACGGGAAGATCCCGAGCGACAGATACGATTGTGCGATCTTATCGATCGAGCTAACAAACGCAGCGGTGCGCATGTCTTTGACCTTTGGATTCCCGAAGTACTGTTCCATAATCGTGTGATACGATGAGATCATGGTGTCTTCGAGTCCCGAGTTCACAAGGTCCTCTTCATCTGCGCCACGTGCAACCATGTTACGCTCAACAACTGTCAAGGATTTACCGGTGAGCCGTTCGACTGTTTCTACGAGGCGTGTATTTGTTCCTTCTTCGAAACGCTTATCCATGCGACCAAAGCGAACGTGCGAAATGTTCTTGAGCCATTCGAAGTAGGACACAACAACACCACCGGCATTCACATACATGTCCGGCATTACGAGGATGCCCTTCTTCAGCAAGATCGGCTCTGCTTCAGAAGTGATCGGACCGTTTGCACCTTCTGCAATGATCTTAGCCTTGATCTTTGCAGCATTGCCCTTGTGAATCTGTGACTCAAGAGCAGCAGGCACAAGGATATCGCAGTCGTGTTCAAGAACGCTGTTGCCATCCTTGATCGTCTTACCACCGGCAAAGCCCGTAATGGAGCCCTTCTTCATGCGATGGGCATTAAGTGCTTCAACGTCGATACCCTTCGGATTGACGATAGCGCCGTCCCATTCAATGATTCCGATCACAGTAGCACCGGCCTCAGCGAGGAATTTTGCTGCGTGATATCCCACGTTGCCAAATCCTTGCACAATGACCCGCTTATCTGAAAGACCTGTGGTCATCTTCAGCTTCTTCATGAGCTTTGGATCATTCACCGCTTCGCGCACGGCAAAGTAGAGACCGCGGCCTGTTGCAGCAGTACGGCCGCGTACGCCACCTTGTCCAACCGGCTTGCCTGTAACACAGGCAAGAGAGTTAATCTCGTCCTTGGCAAATGCCTGATAGGTATCTGCGATCCAAGCCATCTCACGAGGGCCGGTGCCATAGTCAGGAGCAGGCACGTCAACAGATGGACCAATGAAGTTTTTCTTGATCAGTTCCACAGTGTATCGGCGTGTGATACGCTCAAGTTCTTCTATTGTATATGCCTTGGGGTCGATACGAATGCCACCCTTGCCACCACCGAATGGTACATCTACTACTGCACACTTATACGTCATCAGTGCGGCAAGTGCTTGTACTTCTTCTTGGTCAACGGAGAGTGCATATCGAATGCCGCCCTTTGTTGGCAGCTTATGGTGACTGTGTTCTGCACGCCAGGCCTGAACGACCTGTATGCCACCCTTGATACGCACAGGGAATTGCATGTAGTACACCGAGTTACATACTCGGATCTGGTCAAGGAGTCCCTTCGGATGATCCATGATTGCGGCCGCCTTGTCGAAATAGGCGTTCACCGAATCGAGAAAGGGGTTGTTTCCGTGAAAGAGCGCTGTTGGCGCCTTGCTCGGTTTTGCTTTGGAAGCCATAAGAAGGCTTTAAAGGTGAAACAAGTGTCTGTGAATTACAAATTGCCGCGGAGTTCTTGCTCTCGTTCGATCGATTCGAAGAGGGCTTTGAAGTTACCCTTACCGAATGAACGAGCGCCACGGCGTTGAATGATCTCGTAGAAAACCGTTGGACGATCTTCAACAGGCTTTGTGAAGATCTGGAGAAGATATCCTTCGTCGTCGCGATCTACAAGGATGTTGAGTTTACGAAGATCATTGATGTCTTCTTGAATAGATCCAACACGGTCGAGCAAGTCAAGGTAGTAGGTTTCCGGCACATGGAGGAACTGAACACCTCTTCGGCGCAATTCACTCACCGTGTGGATGATGTCGTTTGTTGCAACAGCGATGTGTTGCACGCCGGCACCGTGATAAAACTCAATGTATTCTTCGATTTGGCTTTTGCGTTTTCCGGAGGCAGGTTCATTGATCGGGAACTTCACATACCCAGTGCCATTGGAGACAACCTTGGACATCAACGCAGAATATTCCGTTGAAATGTCGGAGTCATCAAACGTGATCAGAAGTTTGAATCCCATCACGTCTTCGTAGAATTTCACCCACTCATTCATGTGGCCAAGCTCTACATTTCCCACACAATGGTCCACATAGAGAAGGCCGATCGGTTCTGTTTTGTAGCCATCGTCAATGGCCTTGTATCCCGGCATGAATGTGCCGTTGTAGTTCCTTCGTTCAACGAATGTGTGTACGGTATCTCCGTACGTTTTGATTGATGCCACAACCACCTCGCCATGTTCATCCGTTAGCACGGTTGGTTCTTGCAGGCTAACTGCTCCTCGTTCCGTTGTGGCCTTCCATGCAGAACGCGCATCGTCAACCCACAGCGCTAACACCTTTACACCGTCTCCGTGCTTTGCGATGTGTTCGGTGATTGGATTGTCGGGATGCATCGGAGAAGTAAGTACAAGCCGGATCTTACCTTGTTGGAGAACATAGGAGGCACGGTCTCGAACTCCGGTCTCAGGTCCTGCATAGGCAACGAGCTGATAGCCGAATGCAGTACGGTAGAAATAGGCAGACTGTTTGGCATTGCCACAGTAGATCTCTATGTAATCCGTACCGTTGAGAGGAAGAAAGTCCTCCGTTGCAGTTGGTGCTGGGGCCGACATTGTATCTGTACTCATGGGATGTACTCTCAGACTATTGGATCAAGGATGGGGAAGGGGCTTCAATGAACTCTGCCGCATAGGCACGTAGCACATTAGCGAGCCGTAGGTTCTGCTCATGTGTGCCGGTGCTTATGCGTACACACGTTGGAAGCCCAAAGCCGGTAAGCGGACGGGCGATGAAGCCTTGAAGAAGTAGATGCGTGTGAAAGGCAATGGCCTTGTTTCTGTCACCGAGGTCAACCATTACAAAGTTGGCAACACTATCGCTCGTTACATATCCGCATTCACGTAATGTAGAGAGGAGTAGTGCAAGCCCCTTACTATTCAGTTCAATGGTATCAAGGACAAAATCTTGGTCGTCAAGTGCAGCTACTGCGGCTGCACATCCCGGACCGTTGGGATCGAATGGAAGTTTGGTTCGAATGAGCCACTGCACTACATCGGGATGACCGATCGCATAGCCAACGCGAAGTGCAGCCAGGCCATAGGCCTTTGAAAATGTACGCAGGCACAGCAGGTTGGGACGCTGCAAGGAGAGTGCATCAGGATAGTTCTCGGGTGCCAGATACCGTGCGTACTCCACATATGCTTCATCGAGAACAACCAACGTTGTGCTCGGTACCGCATCCATGAGCCACACAAGTTCGTCGTGGGTGATGTAGGTTCCGGTAGGGTTGTTCGGATTAGCGATGTAGATCACCTTGGTCCGATCGGTCACTGCATCGGCGAGTGCCCTTACGTTGAATCGATACTCTGACGTGAGAGGAACCAATACTGGTTCGGCAGGAACTCCCTTAACGGCTAGATGAAAACTGACAAATGTTCCGTGAGAACTCAGAGCAACATCACCGGGTTGAAGAAACACTCGCATGATCTGATGGATGATCGCGTCGCTTCCGTTGTGCACGCTGATAGCTTCAATGCCTACGTTGTGATATTCTGCAAGGCGCTGACGCAGACGCAATCCGCCGTCAGCATACAGATGTGCTTGGGTGATGGCACTTTGGGCTGCAGCAAGGGCATGTGCGGACGAACCGCGTGGATTCTCGTTTGACGCCAATTTCTCCACGTGGTCGAGTCCGTATTCGGCCTTGATCTGATCTGGTGTTGCGCCTGGGGTATAGGACGCAATCTGCTGAAGATGTGGGTTGGGAACGATCATGAACCACAAAACTACGAACGGTGTCTCTATCTTCGCGGGTTCTCACTGACATGAATTATACCGTGCCCGAACCTCTCCTCTCCCGCGTCGTTATCATTTTCACTGGCGGCACCATCGCGTCCACTCTGGATCGCGAGTGGGGCGGTGTAGTTCCAAGCATGTCAGGGGGCGAGATCCTTGCCCGCATCCCGGGAATCCGATCGGTTGCCGACATCGTTGTGCACGAGTACGGCACTTTCCCTGGGCCACACATGACGGTGGAGAGAATGTTTGACCTGTCGAGAATTGTACGATCATATGTCGACGATCCGTCAGTTCACGGCGTTGTGGTGACCCACGGAACGGATACCCTAGAAGAGACAGCTTATTTCCTCGATTGTACGGTTGCAACGGATAAACCGATCGTGGTACTTGGTGCGATGCGCAACAGCAGTGAGCCGGACTGGGACGGACCTCGGAATGTGCGAGATGCCGTAACCGTGGCCGCAAACCCAGCCGTTCGAGGTCTGGGAGTATTGGTCTGCCTTGGAGGTTCAATAACTGCAGCATCTGAGGCTTCAAAAACGGACACTCAAGATCTGTCCACCTTCACCAGCTTTGATTTCGGCCCCATTGGCAGAATCACAAACGGTGTGCTCATCATCCATCGCAGTCCTCTGCATCGTGAAACCTACGATGTGAAAAACCTCCCAACATTTGTGCCCCTCCTAAAGTCCTACGCTGGTATGGACAAAACGCTGATCGACTGTTGCCGAATGAGCAATGCGCAGGGGATTGTGATTGAGGCATTTGGTGTTGGAAACGTTACGCCCGACGTCTTTTATGCCCTTAAAGACGCAGCTTCAGCTGGCCTACCTGTAGTATTGGTCTCTCGTTGCCCCGTAGGCCGTATCGAGCACCTCTATGCCTATGAGGGGGCTGGCAAACACCTCCATGAAGCCGGTGTGATCTTTGCCGACTTTCTCAA
>CALMZQ010000202.1 GCA_937870915.1 uncultured Ignavibacteria bacterium | reverse complement strand
CAACGTATTGAAAGTTGTCACAGACAATGTGTGCGGAATAATGGCAACCTTGCATCGTTCGGCTTCTAGTTCTGCTACTGTGAGGGAAACACCGTTGATACATATGGACCCAACAGGAATGAGCCATTTGCGGTACTCGGACGGAAATCGGATCCACATCTCCCATCCGGCATCACCGCGTAGGATAAGATCCACAACTCCGGTAGTATCAACATGGCCTTGGACGATGTGCCCGCCCAATCGATCATTGAGACGCACAGCCCGTTCAAGATTTACCGGAGAATCAGGATGAAGTTTGCCGATTGTAGTCTTGCGCAGTGTTTCCTCAACAACATCTACTTCAAACGTATTTGGCGTACGCTCTACTACCGTTAGGCAGACTCCATTCACCGCGATGCTATGATCTATATCGAGGTCGTCCAACGTTCTCGATGCGGCAATAGTGATGCGTTTTCCTTTTGCACGATCAACAGTCGATGTAACAGTGCCTGTTTCTTCGATCAATCCTGTGAACACGTTTAATTGCCTCTGATGAAGGTTGTGATGAGATCGATGTAATTCTGCGTTCCATAGACGTTTGGAACATCGGTATGGTCTGCACCCTCGATGCGAACAAATGTTTTTGGCTGTCGGGCAAGGTCGTAGAGCCGTTGACCGTTTGATTCAACACTAATAAACGTGTCTTTTGTTCC
Organism: uncultured Ignavibacteria bacterium; assembly: GCA_937870915.1. GTDB lineage: Bacteria > Bacteroidota > Ignavibacteria > Kapaibacteriales > Kapaibacteriaceae > UBA10438. Next base: position 781 of record CALMZQ010000202.1, on the reverse strand, counting down.
ATGAATGAGCAGAACGGGACACGATCTCTTTTGCATTGGGGCTGTGTTGTCAAATGCCCCCTCCAAAACATACGAACCGGGTACATTGAGAAGAGTCCCACTCTGAACAAGCGTTTCTCCTGATGCAAATATGCTTTCCGTGATCAGCGCCTTTGGAGCGTGGAGCTCAGTTGCAGAATAGAGCGCGGGGAAGCCCCCGAGCGAAAAGCCATAATGAACGATCTGCGCAGAATCCACGTCTTTTCGACCAAGGACGTAGGTAAGTGCTGCTCGTGCGTCAGCTTTTAAGCCTTGCTCTGAACTCGTTCCCGTGCTTTTACCAAATCCTCGGTAGTCGTAGATGAAAACGTCGAAGCCTGCTTGATAAAGGAGCTCCACTCGGTCCCAATAGAGTTGCAGGTGGTCGCGGTTGCCATGGTGGTAGATGATCGTTGGATGTGGCTTCACGCGAAGGGAATCGGTCTGACGTACGAAGTAGCCATAGATCGTCTCACCCTCGGATTGTATCGCAACTTCAACCCTGCTCGTATCAGGGATGACGGCTGTACTGAGACGGTATTCGGTAAGGGGCTCTGCATTGAACATAAAACTGTCCATTGTGCACGAGGCCAATAACAGCGAAGCAGCAAGAGGTAGAAGGAGGTTCCTCATATGGTGATCACTCCCGCAATAAATCCGCCGAACGAACCCATACCACCGATGGAAGATCTCCCCTCAAAAATGCCAATGCGTGTATCGTGATTCGCAGCTTGCCAGATGAGTTCAGTCTGAATGCAGATAG
>CALMZQ010000201.1 GCA_937870915.1 uncultured Ignavibacteria bacterium | reverse complement strand
GACGGTATAACCGCTACGACTTCCAACATATGCACATACAAGCTCCGGCTCCCCCTCTCTCATGCTTCGCTAGAGAGGGTGTGCCGTTTGTCGTTAGTCATTCGTCATTCGTCATTATTGATCAATGTAACCACTCCTCCGAGCCCTGTGTCCTCCTTAAAGATGGCCATCGAAGACAGCATTCTTCATCGCTCGTAGGGAGGTTATCATGCGCTCCGTTTATCTTCTACTCGTGTTCCTTGTGGGAACAGTAGCTACTGCTCAGACCTTGGTTCCAGTTGAATCACTTGGTCGAAGAGGAGTGTTTGCACAGGGGAGGTTCTTCTTGCAATCTGGTGGTTCGGTTGTGATCTATGACACCGTTCTGCGGACTGCCAAGAGAGTGTCCCTTCCTGATAAAGAAATTGGGGGAATTGAATGGACGTCTGCTACAACTCCGCTTATTCCTGGGCCCATTCATCGCATTTGTGTCGACAGAAACGATGCGATCTGGATGTTTGGTAAAACAGGAGAGGTGAGCCAGTTCGATGGGATCGAGTGGAAAAGAGGTCACGTTTGTCCAGACCACGCCAAAGAGCATGGAATCTGTATCGCCGATGTGTATGTCGGAACCCAAACCATACGAGTAGCGACATGTAGACGAATCATCGACATCGAAGTGAACACATCAAAACAACGCGTGATAACCACACTTCCAGTTGCTATAGCCAATATCAGGTTCATCACTGACGAGAAGTTTGTTGCCTACACGGACGGCCTGCATAGTGAGATCGATCTAGAAGCCAGCACCATTCGACATCACTATGCTGGTCTGGATTCTAGCAGTGCCGTTGAATACGAGCGGTGGTTGCAGCAGCATTCCAATTGGAGAATCGATACACTTCAATCTTGCCATTTAAAAGAGGTGGACCATTGGAGGTATCGCTATATGTGTAAAGCGGAAGCGACACCACATCAATTGATGACGATCGCGATGCTTGATGTTGCAGCGGTCCGTACTCGAGAATTTCGAGTCGCGTGTGGCGGATCTGGTGCGCAATCCATGCACATTTATGATGTAGCCACTGACAAGAAGGAACACGTCTATCTCGCTACCGAAAGAGGTGTGATCGTTCTCCCCAACCCATCACCTGTGAAAGCAGATGAAACGGTTTCTTTAACGAAACTCAATGTTTATCCAAATCCCGCAACATCCTCACTTACCGTGGACCTACCCTCCACACTACCACCTGATGCAACACTACTCGTTCTGAATGCCACAGGCAGTACGATGATGCAACTACCGATCCACGATAGTGGTTCGATGCAGATCAATGTCTCCGGGCTTGCAACAGGATCCTATCTCGTTCAGATCCGCACCATGAATGAGGTAAGAACGGCAGGGTTTGTGGTGAAGCGATGACTTCACTCGCTTCGTTCTCAATGACGTAATGA
>CALMZQ010000200.1 GCA_937870915.1 uncultured Ignavibacteria bacterium | reverse complement strand
CACGTCAGTAACATACAGCCCTTGGCAACGGACGCCCCGGGTGCGTTGGTACCGCTCCGATAGGTAGCCATCGTTCATCACGTCGGGAGCCTTACTCTCCCGGAGTGACGTCGGGAGTCTTACTCTCCCGGAGTTTCTCCGTCCATGGGTTCACACATTTGCTCCGAATAGGTGACCCACGATTGCAGTAACACCCATAGCTAATGCGCCCCAAAACGTTACCCGTAGAGCACCTTTCCAAAGACTAGCTCCTCCTGCCCATGCTGCGAGTGAACCAAGAACTGTCAGAGATAATAGTGTCACACTAGTAGTTGTAATCACTACCACTTCCTTTGGTGCAAGAAACGTGGCCAGTATAGGCACTGCCGCTCCAACACCAAATGCAGCAGCCGATGCCAACGCCGCTTGAACAGGGCGTGCGCGTAGAACATCTGTGATTCCAAGTTCGTCTCGTGCGTGAGCTACAAGAGCATCGCCTTCCATCAATTTCGTGGCAACAAGTTTTGCCAAGGGTTCATCAAGGCCTCGGCCAACATAGATGTTGGTGAGTTCTTCGACTTCCTTTTCTGGTTCTTCGGCAAGCTCCTTACGCTCTCTTTCGAGGTCGGCATTTTCTGTATCCGCCTGCGACTGTACCGAGATGTATTCGCCAGCAGCCATTGATAGGGCACCGGCCACTAGTCCGGCTATACCAGTAAGCAAAATCACATCGGAGGGGGCGCCTCCTGCCGCTACCCCGACTACGAGACTCGAGACTGACACCACCCCGTCGTTTGCTCCCAGAACGGATGCTCGGAGCCAACCAACACGATGAGTTCGATGTTCTTCGATGTGTTTTGCACGCATAGTGGTACAACTTACGTCGGGAGCCATACTCTCCCAGAATTACGTCGGGAGCCATACTCTCCCGGAATCGCGTCGGGAGCCTTACTCTCCCGGAGTCACGTCGGGAGCCTTACTCTCCCGGAATCGCGTCGGGAGCCTTACTCTCCCGGAATCGCGTCGGGAGCCTTACTCTCCCGGCATACTTCCTGCGCAGATGTCACGTTTTCCGTGTTAGGAAGCACAAAGTGTGAACTCACTGGTTCCACATTTTCTTGAGATCAATATGCCTGCACGCACAACTGTCCCCTATGAAGGCGAGTTCTACCACGTCTACAATCGTGGAGCGCTGAGAATGACTCTCTTCTTCACGCCACACATGTATGATCTATTTCTGAGGCTCCTCGCCGTTTTTGCTGAGAGATGCCACATTAGCATAGTAGCCATTTGCCTTATGCCTAATCACTTTCATCTATTGATCCGAGTTGAAGAAGGTGGTACCGTTGATCAGTTTATGCAGCGTCTTTGTTCCGGATATTCACGGAGGGTCAATCAATTCCTCACGCGGTCGGGAACGATGTTCGAGGGGAGATATAAGATCAAGCACGTTAAGAACGACAACTATTTCAAAGCCTTGTGCCGGTACATTCACCTAAACCCAATGAAAGCCGCGTTAGTTGAGCATCCGTCGGCTTGGGAGTATTCGAACTATCAAGAGTGTCTTGGATATCGAAACATGATCAACGGAGAGCATACTTTCGTGGGTGACATGTTTGGTGGTCAGAAGAACTATGAAGCTTTTGTCCACGAAGGCATGAGTCGAAACTCGATTGACAATGCAGATCTCGCAGCGGACCTCGCAGAGATGCGCGCCCTCTAGATAGCGCCCTGACTTATTGTGCGATATACAGACTCCCGGAGTCACGTCGGGAGTCTTACTCTCCCGAAGTCACGTCGGGAGTCTTTCTCTCCCGGCGCCACGTCGGGAGCCTTACTCTCCCGGAGCCACGTCGGGAGCCTTACTCTCCCGGAGTCACGTCGGGTGTTGCAGGGCTTGGGCGTCTCATCGGAGTGCGTAGATTCGGTCGAGTACTTCTGGAAGACCTATGTATCGATGTCCGCTACATGTATCGCTCGTTGCCATTCTCGGTTTCATCACTAATTCCATAACCCTGGCTCACGCGGGCAATCGCGCGTATTTTACGCTTCGTCCGGACCAGCATTCGGTGAGGCTAGAGTTACGGGTGCATGAACATGACATTACATCGATTCTAACCGCAGCGAAGGTGTGCGGAGCGGACCAAGACCCTGTGGTCTGTGCGGTTGACTACGTGCGAAGGGGGTTTCTGGTCAGGATCAACGGGAAGCCCCTTGACCTACACTTTGTTTCATCAGTCCGAACGAAGGGCGATGAGATGTTTATCTTTCAGATCAATGTTGAGCCGCTGAGTATTGTTACGATCACCATTGAGAACACGTGTTTCGTGACCGTTCAACGTCGGTTTGAAAACATTGTTCGTTTCTTACTTAAAGACGACGTATCGTACAGCATGAACGACCGTCGTACCACGATCACACACACTCTTTGAGATGAGCATGATGCGCACCATTGTCGCCTTTGTTGGTCTGGCTCTTGTTGGAGTATCAGCGCAATCTCAGTGCGACCCTACATTGATCTTTGAAAACACCACAACGAATGCAGTCTGTGTTTCTGTGGAGGGGGCTGTTCGAACGGTGTACACGAACGCGCTTCCGGATCATGAAACCGGCGTGTTTCCAAATGCTGGCAATCCCAATGCAATCAAGGCCCAACGCATCACTCTTACGATGTGTGCAGAGCCACGGTTAGCCCCCTCCAAAACGGTACTCGATCAAGGGAGTGGCAGCTGTCCCTTTTGGGTGTTTGGCGTCGGCATTAATGGGCTGGAGTTTGACCCCATCGCTAATGAGTTCTTTCGCAATTCGAGTTCTGGGCAATTGAATCGTTCGTGGAATCTGAATGCTCTATCACCGAATGTGAATCTTGGATTGGATGTGAACCAAGCACACGTTCAGCCAAATGGCAAATATCACTATCACGGCAACCCGATAAAGTTCATCGAGTCTCTTAACATAGGCCCAACGGCGCATTCACCGATCATTGGATATGCAGCCGACGGATTTCCGATGTACTTCCGCTACGTATATGGAGATCCTACAGGTGGATTAACTGCTATTATTGATGCCTCATCGTGCCATCAACTGAAGGAAGGTGTGCGACCAGGTGATGGAGTCTCTGCACCAAATGGTACCTACGACGGAACGTACACACAAGACTATGAGTACGTTGCCCGCACCGAGTGTGTACTCGATGAGTGTAACGGTCGTTTTGGTGTTACACCAGAATACCCGAATGGAACCTACTACTATGTTATGACGGAGACCTTTCCCGTAATCCCCCGATGCCTCTCCGGCTATCCCGACAAGGCGTTTACGATCGGTCCACCACAAATGGGATGCGCAACATCGAACGCATCTCAAATATGTACCGTCTCTGGTATTGAAAGTGATCCCGCTGCCATGATGGAGCAGATCGAGATCACACCGAATCCGGTGCTTTCACGACTATCGCTCAGATTCCATTCTCCAGACATCGAACACCATGTGACGTTGCTACGCATATTCGACATTGAAGGACGGGAGGTAGCATCGATACGTGACGTCGCTAATGGTATCGATGTCTCCACTCTTCTGTCAGGAACGTACTATGCGAGAGTATATGTGGGTGGCGCTGAGATTACGAAGGTTTTCGTCAAACGCTGACGTCGGGAGCCTTACTCTCCCGGCGTCACTCCCGACGCCTTACTCTCCCG
>CALMZQ010000199.1 GCA_937870915.1 uncultured Ignavibacteria bacterium | reverse complement strand
ATTGGAGGTGTTATAAGATCGCGTACGGTTATACTGGCCAGCAATCCTGGGACGGTAATACAAACTGACTGCTTGATAATTGTGTCGCTCACTCCGCTTACAAAGGCAATCGGCACTTGGTATGTGGTGGTTGCTAAACGAGGAGCAGCTGCAAACGATAAGGTTGCAACCCCTGTTGTTGTGCGTAGAAGGGTAGATGGAATCACACTCGATGGTGCAGTAACCACTGTGAGTCCGGGTGGAACGGTACCAACTTCAACGCGCACATTTGCTAGATCCGTGGTGCCTGTGTTTGTAACGAGGTACAGCGCTTGAAGAGTATCCGGATCATATGGACGATATCCCGCTCTTCCACAGGTGTCTTCCTTCACTGCTTCGATCGTGAGGCATGAACCGGCTCCGGCAACACCAAGACTTCCGCCGCCACCACCGCCGCCGCCGCCACCGGTTCCGTTGGTCACAACAAGTGAGTCAACGATCCCGATTTCCGTAGCTGCAAGAAGTTTGCGCTGACCCCGCAAAAGGGGGTTCTGATCCCAGATGAGGAGGATTGCACTATCGGTGTACGTAAGTCCCGATGCAATTCGTTCTTTCCATTGGACACGATAGAGTCCGGGAACGTTGTTGGTTGGGTCATCAACCCAATTACCAAAAAGAAATACATCGGGCTCGATCAGATCACTCGCACGCAAATTTCCACGCGCTGCAAGTCCGGGCGCAGTAGGTGTTCCTTCAAGAGCAAGCCAGAACTCCGGCATACCCGGCGTGATGCGCTTCTCATACGACGTTTCAACACCACTGAAACCAAAGGCCGTTGCAATAGGCGCCTGATCATTATCACCGATCTTCGTATCGATCAGCATCAACACACCAACGTCGTGGTTCGAAGCACCACGGTTGAGAGCACTCACAGACATACGAATGAATCCACCACTCGGACGTTTTACCGGCTCCATCGTAAACGTCACACGCACGGAATCACCGGAGCCCGGCATGATTGCCGCCATCTCATAATTGATACGCGGACGTCTCTCAACCGTATCTCGAAACAACCTCATCAATCGCAAGGGATTGGGAGGGGGCGGAGCATCTGTTGTAAGATCGGATTCAAAAGGGAGCTGGAAGAGGACGTTGTCTACACGCACGTGTATGTGCGAAGTGTAGTTCACCGGACGGTTCCCTGTTCCGTCTTCTCTGTAGATGATGGTCTTGGGTGTTCCCGTATATCCAGTTGAAACAGCGAAGTGACCATTGTTCAGCAACACCGCACTCAATAAGTAGGGCGGCAATTGATCAGTGAGCGTGAGCGATGTCTGCGCAGCAAGATTCACAGCGCACAACATCAACACGGCGATGGCTGCGCGAATCATTCTGCACCTACCGGCGTTGCTACTTCGATAAGAACCGTCCGGTTATACCAACGTCCCTCCGGAAGGTCGTTGTTATAGATGAGTTCCGGTCCAGCCCCCTTCACCGTTACACGTTCAGGAACGATACGCGTCTTGATTGCTGCGTCGATTGCCTGTGCACGTGCAAGAGACAGTTGCGTATTGTGTTCCGACGGCCCAATACGATCTGTAAGACCCGTGATGCGGAGTGACGATGTAGTGCGGATACGGCTGCGAATAAGATCCACCATCGAGGTATTGAACGCGCTCACAGTTGGCGCATCATAATCGAAGAAGATCAATCGGAATCGTTCGATGATCGAGTCGTTCACCACTTCGTTCGAATAGCGTGTGGAGCGGATCTCACGTCGCACCGTGATTGGCGCTTGAGCGGTGCGTGTTGTTCCATCGGCAGCTGTGATCGTCACTTGCGCCGATGAACGCGCACTACGTCTATCACCCAAGAGCTTTTGAAGCGAAGCCTCATTCGGTTGCCATGTGATACCACGTGGTCCTTCGTCTATCGAGGCAAGGGGCGAACCATTGTCACCTAGTACGGAACCATTAAATGCCGTAACCTGATCGCGTTCTGTAACGGTAGTCACCAATAGAACTGAGCGTGGCTCGATTGTGCTGATACGCTCAATACGGTTCACTGGGGCAAGAATGCGTGGGTCCGTTGATGAAAGTTCAGCGCGACGGTTCTCCATACGTCCGTCGGCAACTCCACGGTTAGAGTACACGTTTGGAAGGACACCAGTTTTTACATCGATCCGCGAGGCATTGATGCCCCATTGTGCAACGAGGTAATTCTTCACAACCTCAGCACGCGAAGCAGAAAGTGCTCCATCATTTTCACCATCTGCAGGTTCTCGATAGCCCCCTACCGTCAAACGAGCGTCGGGGTATTTAACCATGCGGGCACCAACGATGTTCAGGAGTTGGTGATAGATACCAAGGACGCTATCCCGCAATGCTGATTCTGAGAAGTCCGGCGTTCTACCACGTGCGTATCTGTCTGGGATAACAGCACTTTGCGTGTCAAAGAAGACGAAGGGAAGTAGGGGCACAACATCACTTGAACGTTGTTCCGTTATCAGCACGTCACCACCAGGGATCGTGCTTCCATCTGTGAGTGTACTTTCTAGGTCGAGTTGCACTGTGGGGGCTGCACGTGGCGCTTCGATCACAGCCGGAATGGCTGCAGAAGGGGGAGTTGTTGGCGCAGGCTCAACGACGGGGTCGGGTATACCAAAGGCATAGGCAACGTGGACACCGGCACGCACGGCATTCACGTTCCAGGATGAACCGGAGAGCACATTGGTAAATGCATAGGCATAACTGACCTCTGGTGAAACCACAAACCGATCCGTTACGTGGAAGTCCCCACCGATGGCAGCTACGGCAGCAACTCGGATGTTGGCTGAAGTAGTGCTGTTAGTGAAGTCTGCAGCATAGATCGTTCGTTCTGTTCCGCCATTCACAAACTCCATAAATGCCGGTTGAACAATACGTTCACTTTGCTCAAAGGCTGTGCGCATTGCAAGACCGATCTGTGGCCCGATGCCGATATAGAAGTTGTTGATCGGATACCATTGTGCCAAGAGGTCAAGCGTCAGATAGTCGAGCGCCGTTGCAAGATCATATTCCGTAACGAGAGGTACTGTTGTTCCATCCGGCAATGCAACAAGCGGTTGCACCGGATTGGCGGAAGTGAAATCTCCATCACCATTCCAATATTGGAGTCGGGCACTTGCTGCTATGTCGGGGGTCAGCTTCAACCAAGCCATATTCCCGGCAGTCCACCCAAGCGTGTTGGTTGATTCAAACGTGCCACACTCTGCAATGCCATCATAGGTTGTAAGTGGACCATCATGCATGTTGAGTGTTGCAGAACCTGTGAGCCCAAATCGCCACACCTCCGTGCCGCCAATCTGCGCATGTGCACTCAATACACTACATGTAATGAGCAATACAAGGGATGCTAGATGTTTCATACTGTTCACGGCGCTATGATAACTGGGAGGGAATGGAACAAACCGGCATCTGACACAAGTCGCGCAATAACAACACCTGCCGGCAACCCATCAACCGTCACGGCGAGCGAAGCCTGTCCTGCCGAAGAGAGGATCGAGGGGCCGAGCAACACCTGCTTCAGCACAATGCCATTTACATCTACAAGTTCAACACGCATTCCGGGTTGAGGGAGATGAACAAGCACCTGCATGGACTCGCGAACCGGTTGAGGAAAGATCGTCATCGATGGTTGAGAAGAGAGTTTTACTCCTGAGCGTTCGCCGCCACAACCGGTGTCGACACGAACGAGTACGGTATCGCTTACGAGACAATCGGTTGTGTCATTGAGTCGGGTGGCAAACATGCGTGCGGTTGCTTCATCACCACGCAAGACATCAATGTCGAGGTCGATATCTGCTACGCCCCCTACAGGAACGGCAGACCACACGATGTTGATCGACGTGCCGTTCGACGCTGTTTGTGTTGAAGTGGAAGCACTGATAGGTGTTGAACCTGCCACACTTTGTGCTCCTCGCACAGAGAACATCCGTGGCGAGTGTTGAAGCAAGATCGATGTTGTGGTAGACGTCACACCTTCAAAGGAGATGCGCGTAGTTCTGCGGTCACCCGGCACGGCATCGATTGCTAAGGGACGAACGGTAACGGAAGGAAGTACGTCACCACTAATTGGTACAATAGATGATCCCTGAGCACTCGTCAAATTGACGCGACCGTTGAGTGGTCCGGCTGCGACGGCATTGATCGTAACACTGACTTCAACTGACGAGCGGGGTGCAACGGTGAAAGGGGCTGACAGTGAAAGTGTTCCAACAACATTTTCGAGGTCAGCAGACGAGATCACAATGGTATCGATAGCTGATGCATTGGTATAGGTAAAACGCTTCGAAACAGAATCGCCTACACAGAGCATCCCAAGATCCAACGATCCAACGGATGGAATGAGGGTGCGAGATCGTGTAACAACACAGGTTGCGTTTGTCATAGCACTGTCGCTATTTGATGTGCAACGTATGGTGTATTGCTCTCGACCTTCTCGCTGGACAACAACTTCTATATCAACAGGAACGGCAACACCCGGCTGGATGGTGATAGGAAGTATCGATGCATCACGCAACCACGCTGAATTAGCAACCGCTGCATCGATGGCAATGTCTGTAATGATCACAGGTCTGTCTGCTACATTCTCCAGAGTAATCGTGAAGACTGCCGAATCTCCGCGTACAGCAGAGATGGTATCGCAATCAGCACCTACCCGAACAACTCCTGTTGTCCGAATGCCCCGTCCAATGATGCCAAACGGATACATACGGTTTCCTATGGAAATGGAACCCGACGTAGAAAGCGTGGATCTTGATGCGGGCGTGAACACAACACAGACGATTAAAGAATCTCCCGGTGCAACCTTGGTTCTTCCCTGCGGAGATTCGATCACCACACCGAGTCCAGCAGGAACAACGATAGAATCAACAATAGCCGTATCACTTCCATTATTCACGAGAAGGGGCAGGCAGATCCTCGAAGGTGTTCCAACATTCACATCACCGTGGTCTACAACACCGGCAAGGAGTTCGATTGTTGACGCAAGACCATTTCCACGGAGGAGGATGGTGTCGGCAACCGGACCCATTTCCAAGGCGAGACGAGCAAGGCGCGGTCCTTGAGCTGTGGGCCGGAACCACGCGAGAATGTTCCGTGAAGCGCCGGGCGCAAGTATGATCGTATTGGTATCTGAAGCAACAAGAAAATCAGGATCGCCAACCGTACGAAGGGCATTGATGGTTATCGGCAGCAGCCACGTATTGGTAATGGTCACAACCACACTGTCGCTGCGCGCTCCCACTTCGGTGTTGGGGAAGGTCACATCCGGTGCATCAAGAGGTTGGAGGACCTCAACAAGATCACTCGGTCCGCCACCCATCACAAAGGGGAGATTCACTACCGACATGGCAACACCGCGAAACGCGGCCGCCTGTTGTGTTGTATGAAACGTTTCGAAAGAGCCGGTTGGAGCCGTTGCTGACGGCATGACAAAAAGTTCGGTGGTTGATAAGGCACCAGTTGTTCCCATACCACCAACAACGAGGTAGGCCGGTGCTGTGTCGCGAGGTCCGGCCACGAGGGTTGTTCCCATACGCGAACGCGCTTCATTCATACGAGGCGCTTGACGCCATCCGCTCTTAGGATCGTACCATTCTGTTGTTGCTTGTGGCGCGCCTGCATCTTCGCCACCAAAGGCCCGAGCAGTTCCCGAGATATCGCTTACATCGGCGAGAAATTTTCGATACACGCGAGGTGGATTTGCCCTTCCATCCCATGTAGTACCTGCGAGGAGTTCAGCTGATGATGGAAGTTGTGCATCGCCCCCTGCTACGATAACGCGCCAGATATTCGTTGGGTCGAGAAATCTATATGCTCCATGTGCCGATCGTGCAGCAACATGATCGCCGAGTTGGCGAATAGCACCATTAGAGGCGGTAATTGCTGAGCTGATCGTACTGGAGGGTCCGGAGTTCATCGCCCCGGTTGTTTGTGTGGTGCCGCCGGAGACGATGATCGATGCGTTGCCATCAAACACTGCACGCACATCACCAACAGCTACCGGGAGTGTACCACTTCGAGAACAACGCCAGTTATTCTGTCCGGCATCGTAACGAATAACATCAACAACGTCTGATGATGCATATGCTCCGGATGAGCCTGTATAGCCCCCTATCACATACACAACAGATTCTATTCCGAGCTGAACCGTAACCAATGCAAACCGTGCACGAGGAACGGAGAGTCCGGTAAGTGCCTGTACTCGCTGACCAGTTGCACCACGCACTACCCACACATCGGAGACTGTTGTGCCTGTTGCATCACTCCCTCCAACAACAAGGATGTCTCCGGTATGGACCATTGCAACGCCATGTCCTGTTAGGGGGCGAGACAATCGTTGAACAGTTCTCCACCCGGGCACACCTGCAAGAAGTGTGCCCGAGGAGAAGAGTAGAAATAGAGCAACGAATACGCTGTTCATCAGTGCATCACAAGGAAGGATCGAGTTACGATTGCCGATGGAGAAACAAGAACGACCGTGTACACGCCGGAAGCCAGACCACCGGTAGGTACATCGATCGAGGAGGCGCTTGAACGATCAAGCTGCGCAGAGGTTGCAAACACTTCGTTACCGCGCATATCTACGATGCGCATCGTGATCGATTCCGATGATTGTCCGGATACGTAGACCCGTGCACGATCCGTAGCAGGTTGTGGCGCGATACCGATCGAATAACCATGATCGCCGGCATAGACTACATCCTCTTCTACATCGGTTGTGATCGATATAGGTGAAGATGAGCATGAGCGACGTCCGTGATGATCATACGTTACAAGTCGGAGCTGTGTTGACTGATGTGCAGGAATGGTAACGGACACACTGTTGTTGAAGGGGTAGGCTGAAGTGATCAACGAGTCGGTAGTTGCATCCAAAACACCAACCGATGCAATACGTGCATCATCGATAGGAGTCCATGCGATAGTAGTGTTGCCCGAAACATTTGACTCAGCAACCGCATTCATCGGAACAGGAAGTGTTGCACGTGGGTTTGTTTGTTGTTCGGCCGCATAATCTGCAAGGCCGACCGTTGGACCATTCACGATGGCATACACGCGGAACGTACACGGAATAGTGGAGTCTTGAAGAGCAACGGTGAACGTACCGGCTCCTGCCTGTGCCGAACCGATGAAGGTACCATCAAAGCCAACATCGTCTGTATCAACGAAGAGGCTGACGTTGGTTGATGCGGGCACATCTGTACCGGTCCATGTTGCTACAAGATCGTTTCCAACTACAGAAGAAGAAAGTTCAAACGTTGGTGGTGGAACAGAACCCAGAATCGCAATTGTATCTGTAGATCCGAGGTTTGGACTGATGACCTTCCACGACCCTACCGGCGGTTGTGCAACAACCCAGAGCGTGCTCTTGCCATCGGCAGAAACCACACGATGGATACCATTCGAAGGATCTGGCTCGGTGATGACCGTTGCATCCGGACGTGTGAGTGTTGAAGTAACACCTGCAGCATTTGCTTCGAGAATAACGATGAGCGATGTCTGACCTTCTTGCACGTTTACCGTACGTTCTGTAGCCTGAACATTCTCTCCATCTTTTGAAGTCTGTTTGATCCCACCGAGTGTTGCGACGAGTTTCAGGAATCCGGCATCAAGGTCCCATGCTGATGGAGACGGCAAGAGATTGAAGTCAACGGAGAGTGTTCCATTGCCCATTGCGCGAAGTGCGGCAGCAAGACTCTCTGAATCCGGCGAAGGTGCCACAAGCCCGCGGAAATCATAGGCAATTGTTGCCTTGCGTTCGCCTTCGGCTTGGAAGTTGAGCGTACCTGTTGCCTTGCCGAGCGGGAAGGGGGCAAATTTATTCAGGAATCTGCCGAACGTGCCGATCTTCGGAAGAAGGTCTGCGCCTACATTTGGAAGCGTAAGACTTCCCTCGATCGATCCCGCAACACCAATAGGATCAAGCGCAAGTGAGGCATTCCACTTTCCGCTGTAGAAGTACTCACCGCCCAGATGCAACGCCTTAACCTCAACGTCGAGGCTTCCCTTGATGGATGCCGGTTCAAGCGTCCCCTTACCCGACACTTCGAGTTGCCATGGCTTAGAGGTAGAAACGGCTTCAACACGCAGGAGATTTCCCGTGACCTTACCATAGATCTTTGCAGGAGGATCTTCAAAGCCCCCTTCGATGGTAAGGAGATAGAAGTTCTTGAGTGGGTCGTACGGACCGAATTTGGCATTTACAGATCCCTTCAGTGGGTTGCCTATGAAGAGGTTCTCAACAGAGAAGCCACCTCCGCGCCAGCACACACTTGGGATTTGTGGGATAGGAAGACATTTATCGAGTTCAAAATCAATACTCAATGCATTGAGCGTTCCGTCTTTAAAGGTGACGCTGCCAGAAGCATCTGACACCAATGGGTTCTTGATCTTTGCGCTGATCTTGAATTCAGATGCCGCACCATTGTACTCAACCTTTGCTTCTTTGATACACCATGAAGCAACGGGCGTGAAGTTTTTCACAGTACCAGAGCCAGCAAAGTTCCATGTTGTGCCAGTCTTCAGTACACTCATCTCAAGTTCCATAGAAGCGTTTTTATTTGGCTTCCAGACTGTTCCAAACGGCAGGTCATCATTACAGCCGTCATAGGCATTCTTTGACAGTTCCATGCCTGCTCCGATCTTCAAGCCAATTGCCGCTACACCGTCTCCTAGAATCTCGAACTTTGGATCCTTGATCTTACCACCTGAGATCTTTGAAACGAGTTCACCGATGGCGAAGTCCACAAGCATATCACATGAGGGTGCAATAAAGGCAAAGGCACCACTACCGAGCTGGAGATCTTGCGTGGAACCATCATAGCTCGTATTGGGGATACGAATTCCATTGGTCACGTATACTTTGGCTCCTCCACCAGATGTGTCAATGCGCGTCTTCCCAGGGAATTCGATCATTCCGGCCATCAATGTTGTGTTTCCGGAGCAGAGAATGAAAGGGGCTCCATCATCTTCCCACGTGTTGTCTGCGCCGGCATCGAACTCAATGAATGGTACACCCTTACACTTTGAGTAGTAGTAGCGTCCCGTAGGGTCAACCTTGAACTTTGTTTCGTTCTCTTTACTGTCAATGAATCCAACTTTTTTTGCTGTGACCTTAAATGAATAGTCGCCCTCAACCAGTTCATCGTGTGACGTAAGCTCAAATGAAGCGAATCCTTCAGCGGTTGTATTTGCTGTAAGCGTTTTATCGCCAGCGAATACTGCTCCATCGTGCGTTAATGTGATCGTTGCGCCGGGCACGTTTTTATCGGCGGCCAATACGCGATTTGCATAAACAGTGAACTTATTCTTCTCCTTCGGCTTGATCTTCACTCCTTCAACCGGCCGTACAACCGTTCCAAGTTCCGGCTTGATGTAGATGTTGCACTTCCCTTCAGAGATCCTGATGGTCAACTCAATGTCATTTTGGAGTTTCACCTCTCCAAACCAGTTGAAATCGAGAGAGACGATGTTGGAGTTCTCGTCGAGTTTCGTAACCGTGGCTTGTCCGCCTGTGCTCTTGAATTTCATGTCCGAACGTGCGCCATACTGATAGGCGGTTGCCGAACCAAGATCATATGTGCCCGGCTTGGTCTTAAAAGCTTTTACCTCAAGCTTCATGTAGAGGTAGTTCGAAAGAGACGTTGAATCAATCACGGCCCAAATCGTCAGCCCCGTAGGGGCAAGTTCATACCACAGACGCTGTGCCGATTTATCAACTACCGGCCCGTTGTTGGTTCGCTGTTTCCATGTGAAACTCTCTTGTGCCGATGAGAAAGTCACCAACACCGCCATAAGCACCGTGCTCAGGAAAAACGTGAATCGTTTCTGCATGTTCCCACTCCTCGTATTGAATATCGCTTGTTTATCAGTCGGCAACCTGCATAATCAGGCGCTTCCTTCTAGTAGGCTGTAGTACTGAAATACTACTGGTGCAAGTTGCAACACGGCATAGTACCCAGCCATGGAGATTTTTTGGGCATTTTAGCGCTAATGGCAGCTCAGCGCGAACCCAAGGTCATCCAACTACTTAGGCCACTTTCAGCAGCCCAGATCGAGCGGCTTGTGGCCTTTGTGCGGTCGCCGTATTTCAACACGTCCGAGAACCTCGTTCGACTCATGGACGTGCTTGCCCCCTACCATCCCTTTACAAATGTGCCTCAGGATGAGGTGATATGGGGCTCCCTGTTCCCCGAACTCCCATTCCG
>CALMZQ010000198.1 GCA_937870915.1 uncultured Ignavibacteria bacterium | reverse complement strand
TTGTGTTTCCTCCCGGGTCAGGCAGAGATCCGTCGCACCCACGATCTTCTCCAAAAAGATCCCGTCAGGCTCGACGGCGCAGAACTCCATATCCTCCACGGTGAACTCAGCGGTGAACAACAGGACGCGATCCTTCGACCGAACTCAGCTACACGTCGGATCATTCTCTCAACGGCCATAGCAGAGACATCTATAACTATCGACGGTGTCCGCACGGTGATCGACGGTGGAAGATCCAGGGAGCCCCGTTTTGATCCTCGATCCGGCATGTCCCACCTTACAACGGTTCCGGTCTCCAAGGATGCCGCAGAACAACGTAGGGGGCGGGCAGGACGCACAGCACCCGGACAATGCATCAGATTGTGGACGGAGCAAGAGCACAATCAACTCCCCGAGCGCAGAACGCCGGAGATCCTTGTTGCTGACTGCGCGCCGATGATGTTGGAGATCTCCGCATTTGGTGCAACCATTGATGAACTGCCATGGCTTGATGTTCCTCCGTCGGGACATGTAGCACACGCACGGGAACTACTGCACGAACTCAACGCCCTCGACGCAAACGATGCGATCACACCTCACGGCAAAGCGCTCCTCAAGTACGGCGTCCACCCACGTGTTGCACACATGCTCGTACGCGCCGGCGAGCTTGGCATCGACAAGCGCACGGCGGCAGACGTGGCCGCGCTCATCGGCGAACGCGACGTGCTGCGCGGCGCTCGCGATGCAGACCTGCAGCGCAGGCTGGACGCGCTCAACGGAGACCGCGACCCGGAGGCCGACCGTGGAGCGCTGGACGCTGCGCGCAAGCACAGCCGCGCTCTCGACTCCGCTCGAGCTGACGGCAAGGCTCTCGACTCCGCTCGAGCTGACGGGGGTGCGCGAGCTGACGCCGTTGGCGTGTTGCTTGCGCTTGCCTATCCGGATCGCATTGCGCGGCGCAAGAACGACGGACGATACATCATGCGTAACGGACGCACAGCTAAGCTCAATGCGGGCGACATGCTCAGTAAACACGAGTGGCTTGCCGTTGGTGATCTCGATGGATCAGGCACAGAGCCACGTATCGCAATCGCTGCACCCATTGAAATGCCGTCGGTACTCTCAGTCTTTGCAGATGATATCCAGTCGCGCGCAGAAGCCGGCTGGAACGACCGCGATGGTAAGATCGTGGCGCGCACAGTTCGGATGTTGGGTGCCATCGTTGTGGACACGCAACAGAATGCTGCAGTGAATGCTGATGAGCTTGCAGATGCGTTTGCACGAGTGATTGCCGAACGTGGACTTCGTGATCTGCCGTGGACTGATGCAGCTGAGCGGTTCAGAGGACGGGTGGTGTTTGCTCGACACTTCGGCGCAACGGACCTTCCCGATCTGTCCAACGAAGTTCTTGCCTCCACAGTTGGAGAGTGGTTAGCCCCTTCCCTTCGCGGGAAACGAACGTTGTCCGACCTACAGAAATTGGATCTGGCAACGTTACTACACAACAGCCTCACCTACGAACAGCAACGTAAGGTTGATACTGTTGCTCCCCCACTCTACAAACCTCCAAAGGGGCGAGAGGTGGATATTGACTATTCCGATCCGGAGCGACCTACCGTATCTGTTCGACTCCAGTTCATGTTCGGAGTAAAACGTACGCCCACCGTGGCAATGGGCAACGTTCCGCTCACAATAGAGTTGTTATCTCCGGCAGACCGTCCCATACAGGTAACCAAGGACTTAGCAGGATTTTGGCAGGGTTCCTACGCCCATGTGCGGAAGGAAATGAAGGGGCGATATCCAAAACACAACTGGCCGGAACATCCATAGCACCTCAGTCAGTAGATTGCACAACTTCTAGCACATCATCACCACTCAACGTATGCGCATTCTCCTCCTTGTTTTTTTAGCAGCAACCACGCTAAGTGTTGCTCAACGTCCATGGGTCCTTCAGTCGCGAACCAATAGTGGTCCTGCCGGAAAACTCCATATCGTCAACAACGGCCTCGTGTTCTACGATACTGTTGCCTTACGTTCCTTTGATCATGGGGCTACATGGGAACCCATCTCAACGCTCATCGGAACTGTCTGTGCGATGAGTGACTTCACGAGTGGTATCGCCGTGGCTGTAACATATGACGCTGCAACCAACATGGCGCGGTGTTCATTCTCATCGAGCGGTGCTACGTGGACGCAGTTCGACTCGCTCACCATCACGCAACGTCCAATCAAGATTGCTTCCATCGGCGAAACCTGGTACCTGGCAACAACTGGATCGAAGATCTATGTCTTCAGTGATAAACTCGATTCCGTGAGTCTCCCGGGCAACGCAACAACGATCGACGTAGTAGCACGCGGCACCGATCTCATCGCAAGCACAAGTGCCGGTATACGCACATCGGGAGATGGCGGGAAGACATGGTCAAGCATCAACGTTGACGGACTCGGAGTTCTTCATGTTGCCAATGGAACTGTGTATGCAACAAGTGTGAGCGGTGTGAAGAAGATCGATGTGGAAGCAAAACGTGTGGACGATGTTGGGTCATGGAACATTCCGGAAGCGCCCCCTCTCTCGCTCGATATCGACTCGTATCAAGGCGGGATCTATACGATAACCAAGGGTGCTTCGTATCAGATGTATAGACTAGATGGTGATACTGTATGGACGGAACTCGCCTACCCATTGCCCGGCACCAAGGCAACGGTCACAGCGTCCGTGATGACCATCGACGCCGGGTTTGTAATCCTCAGCCATCAACTCACAGAAGGCTTCACCGATTCCGCCGGCGTATACTCCTACGACCTCAACGACTTCACATCTGTTGAAGAAGATTTGAGCATGGGGCTTACCATTCGTGTACAAGAGAACGCTGTGCAGTTCACAAGCGATCACAGTGGCCCAGCACAGGTGACGTTTGTTGATGTGCTTGGTCGGGTTGTGCACCAACAGTTGGTGTCAGACATATCCTCCGCAAACATCGTACTGCCATCCCTTCCTTCCGGCTTTGTTGGTGTGGTAGTTCGTTTCGACAACGGAACTGCAATGAGAAGACATTTCCTGCACTGAAATGACAAAGATTGAACGATCCATGTACACGACATTTCTCGTATTTCTGGCATCCGTTTCGCTCTGCATCGCGCAGCCGAACTGGATGTTGACGTCGCGCGCCAGTGCTGGACCGAGAAGTCAAATGCAATCAGAGTTGCGTGGACTTTATATGTTCGACACTGTAGCCATGATATCCGTTGACCGCGGCCAAACGTGGGAACGCGTGCCTAATCTGGTGGGAAGAGTTTGCGCTATTGAAGAGTATGGAAACGGTGTTTCCGTAGCAGTGACCCGCGATGAGTCCGGTGGCCTCGTCAGAATCTATGGATCGCCGAATCCGGCATCTTGGAATCTTGTGGATTCGCTTTCAATTTCGAGTACACCATTCCAGATTGCCACGATAGAATATGACCTGTTTTTAGCTGTATATGCATCGGATAGCTCTACTTCCAAGATCTTCAAGTTCTCAACAAAGGCGGATTCCATATCTCTCAATGAATCGATGTTTCATAGTCTAGTGGCTCAAGGAACAGACCTCTATGCAGCAACAGACTCTAACGTTCTCGTTTCACATGATCGTGGTACCTCGTGGGAGAGAATTTCAACTCCACGTGGTGGCAGACTTCATGTCACTTACGACCATGTCTATCTTGTTGGCTGGTTGGGTGTTCAGAGATTGGACAAGAGCACGAACAGCTTTTCTGAAGTTGGGAAATGGACTCTACCGCTTGAGGAACGAGCCTGCTCTGACTTTGATGAATATCAAGGAGTGTTATACGTGCTGACGACAGATAGCGAAAGCACTAGACACTTGTTTCGTTTGTCAAGCGATTCAGTGTGGACGCATGTTGGGAACACTCTGCCACAAGGAGTGACTACCGTCTCAACCTCCCTCATGACGATCCATGAAGGGCGGGCTTTTGTTCACCACAACATTTTTGCCGGCTTCACCGATTCCGCAGGTGTCTACTCCTACGATCTCAACGACTTCACATCTGTTGAAGAAGATCTGAGCACGGGGCTTTCCATACGTGTCCAAGAGAACACTGTCCACATCACAAGTGATCACAATGGCCCGGCACACGTGACGATCATTGATGTGCTTGGTCGCGTAATAAGCGAGCAACACATCCCGAACGTTTCCGATGCAGCCATCTCACTGCCGTCGCAGCCATCAGGGTTCTTCGGCGTAGTGGTCCGCTTTGACAACGGCACCGTCCGCAGAGGACACATCCTCTACTGAGAACCATCGATGGCACGT
>CALMZQ010000197.1 GCA_937870915.1 uncultured Ignavibacteria bacterium | reverse complement strand
CGTTTGATCTTGGCGAGGAGTGCCGTGTGAGAAACGGACATTGCCAATGCTTCGGCCTGGGCCAGGGATCTGCGTGCAAGTTCAGGCTGACCTGTTCGTTTGTGCAGGACACCGATCGTGTAGTTCAACGTGGCCTTCTCACCAGGATCCGTAGTGGTGCTTAAGACACGCTGAAGAGAATCGGCCCTACGTATCATGTCATTCGTATTAGTCGATGCCGAGGCATCAGCACGGAGCGGTTCACTCTGTTGTTGCGATGAGGGTGCCGCAGCGTTTGTCGTTGACGTATGAGGAGTGACAGCACGATCTGTTGCATTTGCTCTATGCTCAATCGTTGGTGTAGCGATAGGCTGTTCATCGCTCTTCGTCACAACCTCTAGCGGTGTTGCAGGTGATGAGTTTGTGGTGACAGCTGCACCAATTGGGTCATTTGTCAAAAGGTAGACAACTGCAGATGCCAAAAGGAGCAGTCCAAGTGCACCGCCAACAAACGGAAGCCACGACCGTTGAACAGGGACGGATTGTGATGCATTCGACATCAGCTTTACTTCAACGTCATTGAAGAACGCATCGAGATCTTCAGACTCCATCATGTCGTCTATAAGTCTGTCCTCGGCCGTTGTTGGCCTGCCGGCCGATCGATTCATGTTTGGTCGTGTTGTCATGATGTTACCTCATACGCTATCGGGACCATGAGCTTTCGAAGAGCTTGTTTAGCCCGAGTGACTCTTACCTTGGCAAGAGACAATGTTGTGTTCATCTTTTCTGAAATCTCCTCGAACGACAGATCCTCGTAGTACCTCAGACGTAATGCCTCTTGGAACTCAGGAGTGAGTTTCTCGATAGCAGATCGCAGTGCCTCTGATAAGATCACATCGTGCCCTGTCTTGTCATCTTCATCGATCGGGTCATATACCTCATCCATACCGGCAGCCGCTCGAGAAGGGGCTTCTGCCGTCCACGCTCTCATCGCCGTTCGTTTTGCAATCGTAAAGAGCCATGCACGGAACGTTCCGTACGTAAACTGATCACGGTTGGCGAAGACCGTAGAGAACACCGTTTGAAACACGTCCTTGGCTACCTCTTGGTCCCGCACGATCTGTAGGATGTAGGCAAACATCCTCTTCTTGTAGCGGTTGTACAGTTCACGATATGCCTCAACATCATCGCGTTGTACGCGAAGCATGAGGTCCTCATCGGATGGCTGTACGTGAATGTCCATTGGGCAAGTGTTCTGCGGAGTTCAAACACTACATGGAGGAAGGGGTGCAGAAAGATACAGCCAAGCCGGAACAAGGCACCTGTAACCTTTCTCCTTCCGTTCTCCATATACCCCCTGAGCCCCATAAACAGGGGCAAATCCACACTATCCCTAAAGGCCGATATGTCCCGGCTCCTACAACTTTCTACGCTCCTCTTCTTGCTTTTCGCTGTTCCTGGCTTGGCCAGCAACAATGGCAAGGTTGCGCGAACAGCCTTCAATAGTGCCGGATGCGGCACCTGTCATGCAACCGGAGCATCCACGGCCGTTACGGTCAGTGTACCTGGGTCTACCGGCAATACTCGCACGGCAACACCTGGCCAAACACTTAACCTCTCTGTTCTGGTAGCTCACGCAGGTACTGGACGAGTGGCCGGAGTGAATATCGCCGTGAAAACGGACATCAACGGAACAACGGATGCGGGCACACTTACCGCCGGTGGTACGGGGCTCCAGGTTAAGATGTCGGGTGCTGCACGAGAACTCACACACACCGCACCAAAGAACATGGTGGGCAATCAAGCGCAATACGACTTCACGTGGACGGCACCTACAACGCCGGGTACGTATTATCTACGAGCAATTGGACTTTCAGCAAACAATGATGGTGCTGAAGACAATGGAGACATATGGAACCGTCTTCCGGAGTTCACACTCGTTGTCCAGGCAACGGCTCCAACGCCCGTGATCACTGTTACTCGTCCAAACGGTGGTGAACAATTCCTTGTCGGTTCAACGCAGGCAATCAATTGGACGTCCAGCTCCGTTACCAACGTTACCATAGAATGGAGCCCGACGTCGGCAACCGGCCCGTGGACAACAATCGCAGCTTCTGTTGCCGCTTCGGCAGGAACGTATGCGTGGACGGTGCCAAGCACGACTACAACAACGGGATTTGTCCGAGTACGGGACGCAGCAGTATCGGCCACCGCAGCAGATGTCTCCAATGCAGCCTTCGCTATCGTCTCGACACCTCCACCGGCAGCGCTTGCGTTAACAGCGCCAGCAGGTGGCGCAACTCTGTGGGTTGGTTCAACCGCACAGATACGTTGGACATCAACAAGCGTCCAAAATGTGAAGATCGACTATAGTATCACCGGCGAAGCCGGACCATGGATTTCGATCATCGCCAGCACACCTGCTGCTACAGGCGTCTATTCGTGGACTGTTCCTGCCGACACCAATGCAAGCCTCTTCGTCCGTATTCAAAGCGTTGAGTCGCCGGGCGTAACATCGATGAATACTTCGGCCATGTCCATCAAGGCATCTGCCCCTCTCAAACTTGCCCTCCTCTCACCCGTTGGTGGCGAGATCTACCATCCCGGTGATAAGGTGATCGTTCGGTGGAATGGGGCTACGGGACCGATCGTGATGGTGGAAGATGAAGATGAAGACAATGACGACGAAGGCAATGACGATAGTGACGATAGTGACGAAAGTGACGATAATGACAGTGAAGACAATGACGATAATGACGGTAATGACGACAATGACAGTGAAGACAATGACGGTAATGACGATAGTGACGGTAATGACAGTGAAGACAATGACGAGAGTGACGGTAATGACGACAGTGACGACAGTGGCGACAATGACTCCACTGGTACGGGTGGGAATGACTCAACCGGCACGGGCGGGAATGATTCTACCGGCACTGGTGGAAATGATTCTACTGACAGTGCAGCTGTGAACCTACGAGTTGAATGGTCTGCCTATAGCCCAACTGGTCCATGGTTGTTGATCGCTTCGAGTGTTCCGCAGTCCCAGGGCAATGTTGAGTGGACGGTGCCGAACCAGCTTACAACAACCGGGTACATTCGCATTTCCGATGTCAAGGATCCCATGACGCAGAACGTAAACGCTTCGCCGTTTTCGATCGTAGCGTCAACGAGTGATGACGATGTTGACGATGACAGCACGGGATCAGATGATGACGAGGACTCATCGATCGTGGTCGTCCATATCACGTCGCCACGCACAGGTGCAGTGATCGTACCTGGTCAAACGCATCGTATCGAATGGGTAACAAACTCCGCAAAGAAGGTCCGGATTCAATGGGACGGCTGTGGAGATGGATGGACAGAAATCGCCCATGCCGTTGATGCATCGCGCAAATACTACGTGTGGAGCATTCCGAAACATGCAGACGGACAGGGTGTAATACGCATCGTAGATGATGCAGATCCAACGCGAGTTCTCGAGGTTTCCGGAGCATTCTACATGAAGAATCCGATCGTCTCTGACGTAGCGGATGGAAACACTCCAAGCGCCGTTCTTGTAACGCCACTTCCGGTTGCTGTGAACACTGTAGCAACTGTACACGCACCATCCACGGATGTGGTCAGATACGACATCTACGCGCTCACTGGTGCAGTTGTGCACAGCGGTACAATCACATCCGGTACGGGCCGATTCAGTGTAGACTTTGCACCCGGTATGTATCTGGTGCGATGGTTAACGGCTGATGCGCCCCTTACTCTCAGTACAGCATTTGTTGTAGCGCGATAGGCTTCAACTCACAAACAAAATCACAAAGGACTCCAACATGTATTCGCGACGAATGGTAACAACGATGATGGCGGTAGCACTCTCGCTCGTTTCAGCCTTGACCTCGGCACCACGTGCAGTGGCAGACGAGGGCGGAAAGAATGGACGAACATCTCTCACCGGCGCAGGCTGTGGAGACTGTCATGGCGAGTTTGCAACGCCATCCACAGCAGTAACGATCGAAGGCGTATCGGGCACATCTATTTCGATGTCACCTGGTGAAACACGGACGTTTACGGTAGTTGTAGCACATACAACACAGGCAGCTGCCGGAGTTGGCATTGCCGTAAAAACAACAACCACGGGCACGACCGATGCCGGAACGCTCAGTCCGGTTGCTGGATCTGGATTGGCAAAGAAGGGGGCAGAGCTTACACACTCCGCCCCAAAGACAATGGTTGCCGGAGCGGCTACGTTCAGCTTCACGTACACGGCTCCAATGGCTGAAGGTCTCGTCTATTTACGCGCTGTTGGTAATGCAGTGGATCTCGACGGAGCAGAGACCGCTTCTGATGTATGGAATTGGATGCAGCCGATCACGATCGATGTAAAGGCAACCACGTCCGTTGAAGAACTCGGATCAATAGTCTCGCAAAAAGTGTGGCCGCAACCACTGAATGACGCAACGTCATTGTTTGTGACAGGAGTTGCTCCGGATGTGTACAGCGCAGTGATCGTGAATGCTGTTGGAGAGCAACTTTCACTAGGGACTCACCAGCCTGATGGCTCAGGGATGATCGTGTTTGATCTTTCGGACATGCAGCTTCCAAAGGGAGTGTATGGACTCATCCTTCATGGCTCAAATACAACCACTACGTCAAGATTCGTGAAATAACCATGTAGACATTGGCACCCTCCCAATGTGCTTCCCCTCACACGAGCGGACGATCCCTGTGATCGTTCGCTCGTTGTGTATATCATAGCAACTGTCTATTCAAACACACAATATTCAACCTCTCCCTTAGCTGTAACAGCCGTTGTGTCAACACTCGACCAAAACCGCGCCTCCAATCGTTTTGATGCACCGGGCTTAATTCGTGTTGCATAGCCTTTGGCATCAGTACTCACTTCTGCGCCGTCCTTATCATAGAATCGCACACGAACCACCGGGTCAACAAGGGTCTTCTTTGTTGCGTTCTTTACAGTAACAACAGTAGTAGCATCTTCTCCGCGCCATGTCCATGTGACGGAGACCGTGCACTTCTTTCTCATCGCCTTCTCGTCCTGTGCATTGAGCGACAAGGTACTTGTACCCAAGGCAAACACGAGAAACATGAGGGGGAAGATGTAGCGCTTCATTATGATGGCATGAGATAGATAGCCGTTGCAAGGATGGCGTAGACGATGAGCAGAAGTGCGCCTTTGAACCACGTGGATCTACCGTCGGAGGAAAGTTGTGCCATGATGATCACGGAGAAAAACAGCAGGATCACAGCCTGTGGTTTAAAGACGAGATCAAGGGGCTTGCTTCCAACGAAGTAACTCGCGAACACAAGAACCGGAGCAACGAACAACGCGATCTGAACGCTTGCGCCCATAGAGATAGAGAGCGCGAGGTCCAGTCGATTCTTTCCGGCAGCCCGTATAGCCGAGGCCATTTCCGCAGCGCCACCAATGATGGCAATTACCACGGCACCCACAAAGGCCTCGCTTAGTCCGGCCGTTGCAACCACAGACTCAACTGCACCGGACAGTGTCTCGCTTAACCACACTACAAAGACGGTGACACCGAGTAGAACAAGAAGCCCCTTTTTCAGTGACCATGTGTCTTCTTCTTCCGGTTCACGTCTGCTTTGGAACAGGTCCTTGTGTGTGTACATGCTGTACAGCAAGTAGAGGATGTAACCAAAGAACAACATGCCGGCAATGATCGGTGTGCCGTGGGAGTCATGAACATTCGTGGATGTTTCAGTCAGACGCAAGTCTAAAACGGAGATCACAGCAAGGCCAAAAACCGCTAGGCCTAACAATGTGGCCATATCGCGGGAGCTCTCACGGTTGTATTCCTGCACATGCGAGCGAATGCCACCAACAAACATCGAAAGTCCACTTGCCAACATGGCGTTGACAAGGATCGCACCAAGAATACCGGCAAGTACGATCTCATACAATCCACGCGATAACATCGCCGTTAGGATAATGAGTTCTGCCAGATTCCCGAACGTAGCATTCAACAAGCCCCCTATGGAGGACCCAACATGGGCGGCAACATGCTCGGTTGCCTCGCCAAGAAGTGCGGCCAGCGGAACTAGGGCAAGCACGCAGGTTACAAAAACGAGCAAGGGGCTGTCCGGTGCGAACACCGTAACACCGATCGCCGCGGGGACGAGAAGTAGGAGCCAACGCATTTGCGAACATAGCGAATAGAGAATAGCGAATAGCGAATAGAGAATAGCGAATTGCCCCGAAGGGGCGAAAGTATTTCAAATCATTTGCAAATGAACGGTTGCGTGTTATATTCGCAACCAAACGGTTTCATAAGGATGGTATGCGACGCGACCCATTTCAAGCAATAGCTGATCCTACACGGAGGGCGATCCTCGTTCTCTTGGCGATGCATTCGATGACTCCCAATGCATTGGCGGAGCATTTCGACACGACTCGCCAGGCTGTATCGAAACATTTGCGCGTACTCACGGAATGTGAGCTTGTCCGTGCAGTTCCGAGTGGACGTGAGATGCACTACACCCTACAAGTACGGAATCTGAAGAAGGTTGACCGATGGCTGGAGCAATTCAGAGCACTTTGGGAAAATCGATTTAGTCAACTCGATGATGTACTCACTACTCTTAAGAAAGGATGATCATGAATTCTGCAATGTTTTTCGATTTCACCGTGGACAGCGAGTCCGCAACCGTGTGGGTTCAACGCCAATTCAATGCCCCCTCCCATCTTGTTTGGAAGGCATGGACCACACCCGAACTCCTCGATCAGTGGTGGGCACCGCGTCCGTACCGCACGGAAACCAAGGAAATGGACTTTCGATCAGGGGGCTTCTGGCTCTATGGTATGATCGGTCCGGAATGTGATACGCATTGGTGTAGGGCCGACTATTCCAACGTAACACCAGAAACCGCATATGTGGCAATTGATGCGTTTTGTGACGAAAGCGGTGATAATATCAACCATGAGTTCGGTCAATCCACCTGGAACGTTTCCTTTGATTCAAAAGGAGACCAGACTATGGTCAACATTATTATCTCCTATGAGTCCGTTGATCAGATGCACAAGTTCATCGAACTCGGCTTTAAAGAGGGATTCACGATGGCCCTTGCGAATCTTGACGAATACTTTGAGAGGACGCTTGGAGGAGCCGAGTGATACATGTGGTCCGGCAGAGGTCAGGCAAGCCGATAGAGCGCTATCTAGTACCTTTGCCGATTACATATCGAATTGATCATAGGCTTGTATGAATGGAAGATTGCGACTATTTGCATTGGGGATGCTCGTTCTCGTTGCGACCGAAGGGGTGAGGGGTCAGGACATCGTAGCCATGCTCAAGACCGTGAAGCCGGCAGTTGTTACTGTGATTCCACAGAACACCTTTGGCCTTGATGATGGGCATGGAACAGGATTCTTTATCTCACGCAAGCACCTTGTAACGAACTATCATGTTATTGAAGGGGCTTCAAGTGTAAAGATCCGATTCAAGGACAGCGCAGAGGTTGATGTACTCCATATTGTCTCTCAGGATTCAGCCTCAGACATCGCGATCCTCGAGGTGCTGTTACCGGATAGCATTGCGTTCACTCCATTGAAGTTTAAGCCTACGTTACCGGAACAAGGCGAGCGGATCTACGTTGTGGGAAATCCATTAGAGTTTGAGCAGTCTGTATCTGACGGAATTGTGTCGTCCGTTCGCGTTGTAAAAGACTACGGAAAGATGATCCAGTTTACCGCTGCGATATCAGGTGGGAACAGCGGGAGCCCCCTCATGGATGGCCAAGGGATTGTTCTTGGAGTAGCATCGGTCAGGATCAATGGTGGGCAAAACTTGAATTTTGCCATACCTGCCGAACGTGTGCAGGCGTTGCCCTTGATAGGGAAGATCGACTTCAAGCCTACGCAGAAAGAGTACGACGGTGTGATGATGAACGTCCGCGATGCATTTGTGGTAGACACGTCGTTGATTGGTAAGCCCCCTGACAGCCTTTCGTTGAAAGAGCAGAATGTTTGGAGGATGCGGACGGCCGGGCAGCGTTTCCGTTGGCCGATTGAGGTGGTAGATAAGAACATGAACCGGTTGATGCGTGGTGTGAAGCGAAACTACCCCAAGGTTGATGTGGAGGTTGATACGTTAACAATGTCTCAAGCACGTGGTGTTGTTGGAGAGATGCTTGGATACAACAAGGACGGGATCCAATACCCTGATGAGATCCAGGCAAAACTGTCAACGATTGAATTAGGTCTCCAATATGCATCTGCTGCGATGCTAACGGCCGGAGCCGAACCAACGGCAACAGTAGCCGGTACAATCGGATCGCACGGTCAGATATGGCAAGAGTTCAAGAAGGACATGTCATATGCAGTGATGACGATCTCCGATACAACAGCCATACAAGACATCGATGTTGCCGTGTTTCGGTTCGTTGATGGGGCGTGGAAGGTGATCGCCTCGGATACCGATGACGACTCTCGTCCAATGGCAGCATTTGAAGCTCCGGAGTCCGATGAATACGCCATTGTATGGCGTGTTGCACGGCGTACAAAGAAGGACGAAGAAGGAGTCTTTGGAAGCATTGTTGTTGGAGCCAGTAAACGATGATTTTTCTCACATACCACTTGACCCACATGCGCACACGATTCACAGTATTTGCCTTTGCTGCACTTCTCACATCCATCCTTGTTGTTGGTTGCGGTGGCATGAATGGGGAGTACATTGAACCACAACGAGGTCCACGTGGACTTTGCAGTCTTGTGGTCTACAACGGATATGCCGACGATATCGTCATCAAACTCTACGATGTTAAAGACCCAACAGAAGCCCTTCACTATGTCTACGTATCATCCAAGAGCGAAGCCGTTATTGGTGGCATAGCCCCGGGTAACTTGATGATGCGCTACAGCAAGGGTAAGGAGTGGGACAAGAGCAAGAAGATGTTCGCACGGGAGAGAGCAAACTTTGAGACCGATCAAGTCTTCAAATTCGAAGTGACGGAAACAAAGACCGAAACAAGTGATGGAGTGCGCACGGAAAAACGCTACACCGTAAACTCCTTCTCACTCAATGCCGGTGGCGGCGAAGGCAACGTAACCACGTCGCAGATCGACGATGATGAATTCGGAGATAAGAAGTAAAGTCGTCGTCATTCCGTCATTTCGTCATTTCGTGGAGTCACTCGACTCCACTCGAACCTCCTCCACAGCCAAACATGTTTTGCGCCGTGTTTCGGGGGATGTGAGCCTAATCGGATCAAGTAATGCAAAAAACTTGATGACCGCTTCAAGCTTTCAAGAGTCGGCATCAATAGGCAGCTGCAGAAGATCACCGTGCTTAGCTCAAAGGAAGTCGAAGAGGAAATGATGACGCGCGTTGACCCTGAAAGCTTGGTCTATGACGCTAACGGCAAACTCAAACCAGAACTCAAAGACTATGTCGTGAAGGACCTGCGATGAACACCTTTACACGAATGAGCAGGTGC
>CALMZQ010000196.1 GCA_937870915.1 uncultured Ignavibacteria bacterium | reverse complement strand
CGAGGAATGGCCTTGGACATACCTTACATTTATCCACCTGAGGCAAAACCCTCAACAAATGTTCATTGTTGTGAAGAACACTAAAATTCAGACATGAACATCTTATATTTGCAGACACACAATTGATGAATCATTCACTTTCCCCCCTCGGACAGACATCATGAAGAGTATCGTCGGCATTGTGACAGGCTTGCTCCTGTTCGCCGCCTTCACCACTACATCTTTCGCACAAGACAAAGCAGCCCTAATGGCCAAGGGCCAAAAGGTGTATAATGAATACTGCAAGACCTGTCACCAGGCTAATGGTCAGGGCCTTGGTGCAGCGTTCCCGCCCCTTGCCAAGAGTGATTACCTCAAGAACACTCCGATGGCGCAGATCATCAAGGAAGTTGTTAATGGTAAGAGTGGCAAAATGAAGGTGAACGGCAAAGAATACAATGGTGTAATGGCTCCACTCCCAAAGAAGTACACAGATGAGGATATTGCCGGCGTTGTGACCTATGTTTACAACAGTTTCGGTAACAGCGGTCCGGTTGTAAAACCTGCAGACGTTAAAAAACATAAAAAGAAATAGGTCGTCCCTATCACACAACGACGCCTTGACGGACCTGCTTCGTCAGGGCGTTCGTATTTTTGTTGGAAGGGTCAGGTGGCCTTTGGCCTAACCTGTTGAAAAGTTCGGGGTATCAGGAGCTCCATTCACAGTATTTTTGCTCTATATCATTTAGGACGCAGTTCAATGGCCAAGGTTCTCTTTCGTGTATCATACTCCATTGCCGATGGCAAGCGCACTGACTATCTCGCTGCCATAGCGAACGTGCGCTCGTTCTATAGCGGGACGGAGACTCAATTCGCCCTTTTCGAGACGAAGGGGAAGCACAATCACTTCCAAGAAGTGTATACGTACGCAACCGCTGAAGCATACGATGCCTCGGATGATCCGGAAACAACAGCCCCGATCAGTGCAGCCATCGAAAAGATCTACAGCTTAGCGAAGGATGTTACGTACGACGTCTCGACAGAAGTAGACTAATATCACTCCGCAGCAAGTTCAATGGAGACGCTCGGTGAAGTTCGTGTATTCCGTCAGGATGATACGGAACTCATTCAGCGCCTCGCATCGGATCTGTATGCACTTTCAGATCCTGACGAATCCACAATTTTCGAGTTGCCGCCTCAAATGCGGTTCAAGGATCGTTTCCGATTGTGGTTCTTTCGTCGGCTAGCATCAAACCGACATCGAAGGCCTAGCCAAATTCCGGTCGACGGAAAAACGGTTCGAAGGGTATTGTTGTTTAGGTATGATGCTTTGGGGGACTATATAACTACAACGTCAATCCTGGAATGGATTCATGCTGCGATTCCAGGGGTCACAATTGATGTGGTAGGGTCATACCGAAATCGCGCACTCTTAGAATCGGATCCACGAATCCGTCGTGTTATCTCAATACATCCGTCACATAGATTTCGTCCTTCTTGGTTTCGGGTAAAGAGATTGGGTAAAGTCGAAGACTACGATGTTGTGATTGCCGCTGTCTTCACTCAAATGACCAAGGCTGCTATCCTTACGTCATTTGCATCCAAGCGAGCACTAAACGTCACGATTCGTCATAACGAACGAGCTGGAATCTACGGGCAAATCTTTCATAGTCAGGTACCACATCGTCCAGCTGAACACTGGGTAGAGACCATGGGTCGAGTAGGCTCATGTGCTATCTCTCCTGTCAACACGGTCCCACGAGATGTTGCAAGACCAAGAATTCCAATCAATACTTCTGCTGTACTTCGTGTTGTTGAATGGCTGCAACTGAGGGGGATGCGATGGTCGTTCCGCCCAGACGTGGCACGAGTCATCCCGTCAGCCCCTTTGCCAGTAGTACATAGTGACGCACGGTCCTACATTGTGGTGAATATATCGGCGTATTCACCAAATCGACAATGGAAGGGTCAAACCTGCGTGCCTGTGATCAGTGAATTGAGGAAGCGTTGTCCCGATCTTGACATTCTGGTTTCAGGTGCGCCTACCGAAGAGAGAGAAGTGCGTGCAATTGTAGCGCAGGTCAATGACGCCCACGTACATGTCTGGACAGGGTCGATCACGGAAATGGTTGCGGTCATTGCAGGTGCTCATATGCTCATTTCGCCAGATACAGCAACGATTCACGTTGCTGCCGCATCTGGAGTTCCATGCACAGTTCTCTTTGCTGAGCTGATTAAAGTAGCAGAGTGGTGTCCATACGGAGTTGAGTTCAGGGGAATTCTCAGCGCAGATCCAACTACTGTGAATTCTATACCGGTTAACATCATCGTTGATGCCGCTATGGAGCTAATGTGAAATGGCAAAAGCATTCATCAAACCCATCGAACTCTGGATTCGCAGACATTTTAACAGACACATAGGTGCACAACGGATCCCGATTGTTGTTTCGTCTTCGCAGTTGGCTATTCCTGTTGAAGATCCTGTGAGAATTCTTGTTCTACGCCAGGATCGAATCGGTGATGTATTGGTGAGTGTCCCTGTGATCCGAGCCCTTCGTGAGAGGTTCCCGGCTTCTACGATCGACATGGTAATGTCGCCAAACAATATCACGGTTCGCGATGCCGTTGCACCTTTTATCAATGATGTAATTGTACATCATAAGGGGCTCCCGGGACTTCTTCGAACACAGAGGGAATTGCGATCTCGGCGATACGATGTTGTTATTGATCTCATGGATAATGCATCATCAACCTCAGCCTTACTTATTCGTGCTTCTCGCGCTCGGTATGCTGTTGGAATCGACAAAGAGAATCGCGGAGTATACACCCATGTTGTGCCCCTTGCAGACCGTGCTTCAGTTCATATTGTAGATCGCATTGCTCGGCTACTGTGGCCATTTGCCATTGACCCTACTGCAATTGACCTACATCTTGCATTCCCACTACGTGATCAAGACGTGCATAATGCATATGCAACTGTGCGAGCCCCCTCATCTGCTGTAAAGATCCTTGGCGTGAATATCTCAGGGTCTGATGTTTCGCGGATGTATTCCGAAGAGGGGATCATTGCCATTGTGAACCATTGTATGGCTTCACATACGCAAATCGAGACAATAGTGATGGGAGCAGCTCAGCATCGAGAAATGCAGGAACGAATAGCTCGAGCAACGGGGGCCAGAGCAATACCTCCAACGCAGTCGTTTGGAGCATGGGCTGCCAACATTGCCCAACTCGACGCGTTTTTCACACCGGATACATCCTCCGTTCATCTCGCTGCGGCCTTTAACATACCGAGCGTGGTGCTCTATGTTCACGACCGTGCAGATCTTATGCCGTGGTATCCGTATGATACCCCCTGCTTCCCGGTGGAGACCACCACAGGAACCATTGCTGAAATACCCATTCGCGATATCCTTAGGGCCGTTGACCAGTTGCTTTCGTAAATTCATGGTTTACGAGAACACAGAAATGTCATGCGCTTCGAACAACGAACAGTAACGTGCGGATTTCTTCGCCCCGAGCACGCCGGGCAACAGGTTGTCTTGAACGGTTGGGTCAATGCCCGCCGCGACTACGGAGGGATCATTTTTATCGATCTCCGTGATCGCGAAGGTGTTACACAGGTTGTGATCGATACGTCCCACCGGCCGGAGCTTGATGAGCAGATACGCGATGTTCGATCGGAATATGTCCTCTGGGTGAAGGGGGCTGTCCGGTTGCGCGAGAATCCAAACCCCAAGATCCCAACCGGACTCATTGAGGTTCTTGCAGACGAGATAGGTATCATCAATGCTGCAGATGTAACACCGTTTGAGATCGTTGACGATCTGGGAACGAATGAGGAGCTACGTCTAACGTACCGCTACCTCGACCTACGCAGGCCTGTATTGCAGAGGAACTTCCTTATTCGAAACAAGCTCTATCAAATCACTCACAGGTTCTTTGAAGAAGAAGGATTTGTGGAGATCGAAACTCCGGTGCTTACAAAGTCAACTCCTGAGGGGGCACGTGATTTCTTGGTACCGAGCCGGATCAATAAGGGACGTTTCTACGCCCTTCCACAGTCACCCCAGCTATTCAAACAGCTGTTGATGGTATCCGGTTTCGACAAATACATGCAGATCGTAAAGTGTTTCCGAGACGAAGACCTGCGCGCAGATCGTCAACCGGAGTTCACGCAGATAGACGTTGAAATGTCGTTCATCACCCAAGAAGACATCATAGCGCTCACGGAACGATTTGTTTTGCAAGCGTGGAAGGAGATTCTGAACTACGAAGTCTCTACTCCATTACTCCGCATGCCGTTCAAAACTGCTATGGAACGCTACGGATCCGATAAGCCGGATCTGCGATATGGACTTGAGCTCACGAATGTGACGATTACGGCTGGTGTGTGCGGTTTCTCGATTTTCTCGGATGCTGTTGCATCCGGAAATGTTGTCATGGCACTTAATGCAAAGGGATGTGGTTCCTTTTCGCGTAAACAGATTGATGAACTTGGTGAACATGCCAAGAAATATGGCGCTAAGGGGCTCCCGTGGCTCAAGGTTTCTGGTGGTGAAGTAACCGGTTCTTTTGTGAAGTTCCTTTCTGATGAACACAGAGATCTCTTGTTACAAGAGCTCAAGGCGGAGGACGGTGACCTCCTGCTCTTCTCGCCCGGAGAGTGGGAGCGAGCATGTATCATCTCTGGCGCTCTGAGAACAGAAGTGGCACGCAGAACGGGAATCCTCGACGGGGTTGCAGGAACGTATTCATTCCACTGGATCACGGAGTTCCCTCTACTTGAGCATAGTGAAGAAGAGAATAGGTGGATCGCACGCCATCATCCTTTCACCGCTCCTATGGATGCGGATGTGTCGTTGCTTTCCAGTGACCCAACACATGCTCGTGCCATTGCGCATGATCTTGTGATCAACGGATACGAGGCGGCAGGGGGCTCCATCCGCATCCACACAAACGACGTTCAACAGACGATGTTCGATCTTCTCGGCTTTACGCGCGAAGATGCTGATGCAAAGTTTGGTTTCCTCCTCAACGCTTTGCGCTTCGGTGCGCCTCCCCACGGCGGGATCGCATTTGGATTTGACAGACTTGTTATGCTTCTGTGTCAGACCGATAACATCCGTGATGTGATTGCGTTCCCAAAAACAACATCTGGACTATCTCTCATGGATGGCTGTCCTTCTGATGTTGATACAAAACAACTTGGTGATCTTGGCATCGCACTAACTCGTCAATAAACAATGCAACGCCGAACTTTCCTCTCGTTGTTGGCTGCCCCGTTGGTCCTTCAAAATCTGCGTCACAGCAGAAAGAAGAATTCGGATCCACAGGCAACGTCGCGATACATCTATAGCCAAGCGCTTCGTCGGTCGCGCACCGATGGCTGGAATAAACTTTCCATGGGGCCCCTTATGGGTCACATTGGTGAGTTGTTTCTCGGTACACCATACGTAGGAGGCACGTTAGAAGGTGATGGACCGGAGATCTGTCGAGTTGATCTCACCGGACTCGATTGTGTTACCTTCTTTGAGAATGTCCTCGACATCTCGCGAGTGATTAAGAAAGGGAAGTCGAGCTGGGATGATCTTGTGAATGAGATCACCTTTACAAGGTATCGAAACGGCACTCTTGGCGACTATACTTCGCGACTACACTACACCTCGGAGTGGATGGAGGATAACGTCAAGAAGAACGTTGTTCGGGACATCTCGAAGGAGATCGACGGTGACCTCTTCCCGATCCGCGTGAACTTTATGTCTCAGAATCCTCGTTATTATCGACCACTCAAGGAAGATTCGATCCTTGTGAGTCGCATGGCAGAGATCGAACGAACTCTCGGCACTACCACGCGGTACCTCATCCCTAAAGAACGCATCGAATCAGTAGAGACGAAACTCCAGACCGGGGATATTATTGCAATTGCCACGTCAAAGAGTGGACTTGATTATGCCCATACGGGGCTTATCATCCGCGATGGCGATACGGCCCGCATCATGCATGCATCGTCACAGAAGAAGAAGGTGATTCTCGATGGTCGAATCAGTGACTATGTGAACGGTGTGAAATCGCACACCGGTATCAGCGTTGTTCGGCCCCTAGAAGTCTAACGCACCGTCAAACTACTTCATCTCAAAGGAGAACACTTCCTTTGTTTCCATCTTGGCAGCAGTGCCAAGCTTATTGAAGCCCTTCTCCAATGACCACGGTTCCGGAGTAGGAATTCCCTGCATGATCCGAAACACGCTGGGATCTTTTTCAAATCGTGCGATGATCTTATTGAACGGTATGTCTATTACTGTGATCGTATTCTGCTGAACATAGGTTGCGTCTGTAGATGCAATTCCGGGCTCAACAACAATGCGTATTGCGATCTCGAGGTCCTTCATGAACTTCTTTACCATCATGAGCTGTTGCTGAATCTCACTCTCAGAGGGGGCTACGGCAGAATCACTCTTGGGCTCGGGAGTAAGGGGCATGTTATTCACCGTGATTCGTTGCCCGGTACGCGTGAAGCGTATAAAGGATGGTGCAGATTTCTTGGAAGGATCAGATGCGTTCATGTGTTCGTGAAACGCATTCTTGCTGATGCTCAACGTTCCAATGTCCTTAGCATCATAGATGGCTACATAACCGGCCCCTTTTGATGTCTTTACAAATTTTACGGATCGTACTGTTACGCCGGGACCCATCTTTGGAGCCTCTGCGTACATTGCGGAGTCATTCCATTGTTCCTTCAGCAATGTCTGAAGTGGCGTCTTCGTTGCCTTTGCCATTTCCTCCCACATCTTCAACGTGGAAGGTGTAAGCATCAGCGTGTCCGTTACCACGGCTGTACCGTCCTTGCGGACAAGGACTGACATTGAAGAACGCAAACACCCGTTGAAAAGAAATGACGAAGCGACAAAAATGCCGAGAATGACGTTTCGACTGGACATGGTGTTCACGCGGTAGTTGGAAGACTTTGGAAACTACGACGAATGTGGGTTCCGATGTCCACTTCGTCTTCCGTAAACCATAGGACAACATCATCCGCAGTCACTGTGGTGTTGGTAATATCCGATAACGTTACACTTGAACGCTCAATTTCATTTTGAAGATGTGAGCGTTCGGCCTCCTCACACAGCAAGAGATCTGCAATACGCTCGTGGCCCGGACCACAGAGAATGCTTCCGTGCTGAAGTACGAAGCCATCAATCACACGCTGAGCGGATCCAACCACCTTGCGTGTTCCGCACATAATCTCACTCCGAGCATGTGAGGTAAAGCAGACCTGTCCCAATACACCCGTTGAAGCGTAGTGCGTTCGTAAGTCTGTGGGTATGCCAGAGAAGGCCAATTGAGAGACGTGTGGTGCGAGTGCAGCGAATAGCGCTTGGTGCAACAGTGAATAGGCGATCTGCGGAGTAAGAGCTATGCTGAGTTTCGCAGCAAAACCATACGTGAGTTCGTTGGCATGCAGAACAGCGCGGCCCCCGGTTGGCCGACGTACGATATCTATGCCTGCCGACGCGCACGCATCGGCATTGATCGCATCTATGGATTGGTGCCTTCCAAGTGATACGCACCAAGGATCCCACGTGTACGTTCGAAAGACGATGTCTGCGGCTCCCGTTCGCACTTCGTTGAGCATCGCAAGGTCTAGCTCCATATTGACGCTGCCTGGTGCTGCCTCGTTGTGATCAACGCGGATGATCATGCACGCACAAGGCGCAGGAAGCGAAGTTTGCCTGCACGGAGAATGCGTGGAGATGTCACGTCTACGATATGGGTAGGGTCTGTGACACGCTCACCGTCTAGAGAGACGCCTCCTCCGGTAATGAGCCTACGTGCATCGCTTTTGGACGACGAGAAACCGACACTTACGAGAATGCTTACGATGTCGTGCAGTTCATCGATTGTTAGCCCGTGATCCGGGATCTGGTCAGGAACATCCTTCTTCACGAAGATTCGTTCGAATTCTGCGAATGCCTCATCTCCAGCGGCCTGACCATGATACTGAGCAACGATGCGCTTTGCAACATCCACCTTGGCCTGCCGTGGGTGAATGGTTCCGTCTGCAAGCCCCTTTTCAAGAGCGAGAACGTCATCATTCGCCGCAAAACAGGCATACCGAAGATACTTGGCTATCAACGAATCCGGAATAGACATTGTTTTTCCAAACATGTCCTTTGGTGAATCCGTGAGGCCGATATAGTTGTCGAGTGATTTACTCATCTTTTCAACGCCATCGGTGCCTTCGAGGATGGGCATTGTAAGGATACATTGTGGTTCGTGACCGTAGGAGCGCATGATCTCACGACCAACGAGGAGATTGAACTTCTGATCAGTTCCGCCAAGTTCAATATCACTCCGCACTGCAACGGAATCGTACGCTTGTGATAGGGGATAGAGAAATTCGTGGACGCTAATCGGCTCACCACCTCGGTAGCGTTTTGTGAAGTCGTCCCGCTCAAGCAATTGCGCCACAGTATACTTTGCAGATAGAGCAATCACATCCTTGAAACTCATGGTATCGAGCCACGACGAGTTGTAGACCACTTCCGTACGGTCCATAGCTAGTACGCGAGATGCTTGGTCTACATAGGTTTTACCGTTTTCGCGCGTTTCTTCAAGTGTCAGCGCAGGACGTGTTTTTGACTTTCCGGTTGGGTCGCCGATCATCGCCGTGAAGTCTCCAATGATCAACACAACGGTATGCCCCAGATCTTGAAACTGGCGTAGTTTGGTAAGTACTACGGCATGACCGATGTGGATGTCCGGACGGCTTGGATCAAGTCCCAACTTCACACGCATGGGAGTACGTGTTGCAACCGAACGCTCTAACTTGCGCACAAGGTCTTCCTCGGGCAATAGATCCACTACATTCTGACGAATAACAGCCAATTGTTCAGTAACGCCGAGCATGTTCAGGTTCCTTCTTGATCGCGGCGGCCGCGTTGCATTTCTCGTTGTAGTTCTCGTTCCTTTGTGGCGGCACGTTTGTCGTACAGCTTCTTTCCACGCATCAACCCAAGTTCTACCTTCACGTAAGGTCCGGAAAAGTAGAGTGAAAGGGGCACTACGGTTAGCCCCTTTTCTTCCATCGATTCCCGTAAGCGGTGAAGTTCATGGGCCTTGAGCAGGAGCTTCCTCTTGCGAATTGGGTCGTGATTTTCTCGGTTTCCAAAATCGTAGGGATTGATATGCAAACCAATGAGGAACAACTCATCAACACTTCTTGAGGGAAAGGTGGCATAGGCATCGGCCATGTTCACCTTACCAGCTCTGAGAGATTTCACCTCCGTGCCTGTGAGCGCAATTCCGGCCTCAAACCGCTGCAGAACTTCAAATTCATGCAGTGCCTTGCGGTTTGTGATTATGGTCCGTATGGAGCGTTCGTCTGGCATGCAGTTGGAATAAAAAAGCCCCACGCAAAAAGCGCAGGGCTGAAAAGTGCGGAGAGGGAGGGATTCGAACCCTCGTTAGAGGTTAAAACCCCTAAGACGGTTTAGCAAACCGTTGCCTTCAGCCACTCGGCCACCTCTCCCTACGGAGGTGACAAAGATACGATGCCAGAAGGAAACTCAAACAATTGTCAGAATGACATTTCACCTGAATGTCCGGATGGGTCGCCGGTATTTTCATACGTTACTGCTCCGTCTGCAGTTTGAATGTCTTGTGTGCCGGCAACATTACGCAGGTGAACATTGCCTCGGTCCACGTTTACGGAGAGGTTGGCGATGGAACCGTCTATCGTAACGTTACCTGAGGCAAGAAAGATCTCCACTACAGCGTTTGCCGGAACATAGATCGTATGGATTGCCGGAAGAATGTCTTGGGAAACGGTCTGATCTGCCTCTTTGTGATGGAAGATAATGGTGTTACCGTGGCCATTATTTGATCCACTGCGCTCCAAGGTGCCCCCTGAACCGGAACTTTGAACCGTTACTTTATCAGAAAGCCAGCTTACGATACGAACATCAGCTGCATCACAGTCGATCTTGATAACCGGCGAGTTTTCAACGAGGACCGTATGGCGCATGGTGCTTACCGGCGCGGCGTCAACCGGGCGAGATGCTGAGTCCGGACCTGCAAAAATGCTAGATAGGGCAATGATCGAGATGGTTAGGAGGGTGGTCATGATGACCTCACGAGAATTGGAATTGAAAGACGGGGTGCAGGTACGCCAACAACGAAACAAGGTTGCAAGCGCAAAACCGCGACCCTGATATGGTTTCGTAAATTCCCACGTGAAACAAGCTCAAGAAACACCGCTCATGCGGCAGTACAACCAGATAAAGGGGCGACATCCGGATACGGTGTTGCTCTTCCGTCTTGGTGATTTCTATGAAACGTTTGGTGATGATGCTGTTGCCACTGCAAAAGCATGCGGTATCACCCTAACAAAACGCAATAACGGAACGGCCGGTGAGATACCATTGGCCGGATTCCCGCATCACCAACTTGATACCTACCTCCCACGCATTGTCCGTGCCGGGCACCGTGTTGCGGTATGTGAGCAACTTGAGGACCCAAAGCAAGCCAAGGGCATTGTCAAGCGGGACGTAGTAGAAGTTGTTACCCCGGGTGTGGTGCTCTACGATAAACTCCTCGACCATAAGACGCACACCTATGTTGCAGCTATCACGGGCCCAACAAAGAATGATCGTATGTGTGGATTGGCTGTAGCCGATATTTCCACAGGGACGTTTACGGCAGGAGACATTCCACTGGAACGACTGCCGGCGATGATTGAGTCGCTGCAGCCAGCAGAGATAATTGTCGATAAGGATCAACGTGAATGGTGGGAGCCCCTTCTACAAAAGCTTCCATTCACGCCGGCACGCACCCGACTTGAGTCCTGGATATTTGAACAGGATTTCGCAACGAACATTCTGCTTCGGCATTTTCAAACAGCGTCGCTCAAAGGTTTCGGTGCCGATTCGTTAACACGTGGTGCGATAGCTGCCGGCGTTGTGCTGCATTATGTGTCGGAGACGCAAAAAGGAGCGCTGAAACAGATCACCGGACTCAGTATTCTGAGCTCCGATACAACAATGGTTCTGGATGCCTCCACGCGGCGCAATCTTGAGATCCACTCGTCAATGTCCGGGGACGGAACTGCCGGAGCACTCATCTCGATTGTTGATCGGACCGTGACGCCTATGGGCGGTCGATTGCTGCGGTGGTGGTTGCAGTCGCCATTGATTAATTTACAACGCATTCAAAAACGTCACGACGTTGTACGCGGTTTTGTCCGAGATCAAAACGCGCTCTTACAGGTACGTTCAGTGGCGGGTACCATTGGCGATCTGGAGCGACTCATGACGAAGGTGGTCACCAATCGTGCTACATCGAGAGATCTCGTGGGCTTACGTTCGGGGCTTCAGCAGTTGCCCAGGCTCAAGGAAATTTGCTCTGAAAGTCAATTCGATGCCGTTCGTGACCTAGGACAAAGGATCAATGTTCATCATCAAACGGTTGAGCTCCTTCAACAGGCACTGAGAGACGAGCCCTCATTACAAATCGGCTCAGGTCAGATCTTTCGAGAGGGGTACGACGCTGCATTAGATGATGCAACGAACGCCTTATTGCATGGCAAGGAATGGATATCCTCGTATCAGGAGCAGCAGCGCACAGAATCTGGCATTTCTACTTTGAAGGTAGCCTATACAAGTGTCTTTGGGTATTTCATTGAGATATCGAATACCCATAAGGCCAAGGTGCCGGAGCA
The DNA here is from genome assembly GCA_937870915.1 of uncultured Ignavibacteria bacterium. Taxonomy (GTDB): domain Bacteria; phylum Bacteroidota; class Ignavibacteria; order Kapaibacteriales; family Kapaibacteriaceae; genus UBA10438. The sequence continues at coordinate 6,048 of CALMZQ010000196.1, read as the reverse complement.
TTATGATCGCAAACAAACACTTGCAAATGCAGAGCGGTATACCACTGTTACGTTAAAGGAATTCGAACAGAAGGTGTTGACTGCAGAGAGTAACGTAACAACACTTGAGTCCAGACTGCTGGAGGACCTCCGCCAGCGGATTACTACTGAATGCTCGGCAATCCAGAAGACAGCAACCTTGATTGCAACGATCGATGCCTTGGCCGGCTTTGCCGATGTTGCCTGCACGTATGGATATGTTGAACCGATAATGACGGATGGCACCGCATTAGAGATCGTTGATGCTAGGCACCCTGTAATCGAAAGACTCCTACCACACGGCACACTCTACACGTCCAATAGTGTGAGAATGGATACCGATTCGGAACAGCTGCACATCCTCACAGGGCCGAATATGTCCGGTAAGTCTAGCTACCTCCGACAAGTTGGGCTGATCGTCTTCCTTGCCCACGTGGGCTCCTTCGTTCCTGCTACATCCGCTACAATTCCGCTCACAGACCGGATATTCACGCGGGTAGGGGCTCAGGACAATATCATGGCAGGGGAGAGTACTTTTCTTGTTGAAATGCAAGAGTCAGCCAATATCCTGAACAATGCTTCGGAGCGCAGTTTAATCCTTCTCGATGAAGTAGGAAGGGGCACGGCAACATTCGATGGAATTTCGATCGCATGGGCAATTGCAGAGTATCTTCATGAAGTGGTACGAGCCAAAACAATCTTTGCTACCCACTACCACGAGCTAACGGCGCTATCTGATCAGTTCCCTCGTGTACATAATCTGCAGGTGGAAGTACGCGAAGTTGGCGATGAGATCGTCTTTACGCACCGAGTTGTTCGCGGACATTCCGATCACTCGTTCGGCATACATGTTGCGCGAATGGCCGGCCTCCCTCCAGCAGTGTTGGCAACTGCTCGTGCTGTACTTGTACAGCTGGAATCCGGACAGCACGTGCCTCATGAATTTGGTCGCACGGCCTCTGTGGAACGTCATCGCCTCGAAGATGCAGGACAGATCTCGCTCTTTGAGGTACGGGATGATGGTTTGCGGGATCGTGTACGACTACTCGACATCAACAACATGACCCCTTTGCAGGCCATGCAGGCCTTGGTGGAACTGAAGGATAGTATCGATGAATGAAGACATCAAAAAGATGTGGCTTACACGAGATCGCGTAACGAGAGCTATGACCGTAGACGGTCTCTTTCGAGCCGCTGTGATCCACAATCCAAAGACCGTTCGTACGGCACAGGAGAAACACTCACTCGATGCCGTAAGCTCAATTGTGTTGGCCCGGGCACTTACGGGAGCATCACTTATGGCTTCCTTCCTCAATGGAGAGGAAAGGATCGTTGTGCATGGAACCGGTGATGGCGTTATCTCAACGGTCTACGCAGAAGCGATGCAGGTAGGTGAAACGCGCGGGTACGTAGTTGTAAACCCCACTCCTGCTGAGGGTAGGACAAGCCCCCTTGGAGAAGGACTCATGAAGATCCAACGTGTCCTTTATGGCAACTATGAGCCCGTTACGGGTATCGTTGAACTTCGTCGGGGTGATGTTACATCCGACCTTGGGTACTATCTCACGCAATCGGAGCAGATTCCATCTGCGTTTGTCATCGATCTCGACTACGATGAGAATGACATGATCCGGCAGAGTGTTGGTCTCTTGGTGCAGGCAATGCCGGGCGCGCGGCCGGAAGACATCTTTAAGGTTTACGACACGATCGACTATCTCGAGCGTCTTACGGAATTCGCTGATAAGGGATATTCACCGGAAGAAATGTTGCGTCAGATCATGCCAACGGAGATCACGGTGATGTCCACTTCGCCGGTTGACTATTTCTGTCGTTGTTCCCACGACCGTTTTAAATCGCTTCTTCTGACGCTTGGTTTAGAGGAGATCACTGGCATGGAGGCAGAAGGACAGAACGAGCTCGTATGTCAGTATTGCTCTAATAGGTACTATCTCACACCCGAGGACTTTACTGAGCTAAAGGAGAAACTGCTCGTGAAGAGGAATTGAGACTTAGCTCATCAAGGCTGTGATCGCTGCAACGTCTACGATGTCTTCTACCGTACACCCGCGCGAGAGATCGCAATACGGACGAGCAAGACCCTGAATAATCGGACCAATCGCTCGTGCGCCAGACAAACGTTCTGTGAGTTTGTAGGCGATGTTGCCACTATCCAAGTCGGGAAACACGAGAACGTTGGCCTCACCCGCAAGAGGTGATAAGGGGGCTTTCCTCTCCGCAATCGAGGGAACCAATGCGGCGTCTGCCTGCAGCTCTCCGTCGGAGATAATGTCCGGCCGTAGTTGCGCAAAGATCTTCTGCGCCGATCTGACTTTATCTACACGTGCATGGTCGGCACTTCCTTTGGTGGAAAAGCTCAAGAATGCTACGCGAGGTTCCTTGCCAACTACAGTACGAAAATTGGTTGCAGCTGCAGATGCGATGTCGGCGAGTTGTTCGTCCGTTGGGTCGGGCAACACACCACAATCGGCAAACACAAGTGTTCTATCAGGCCACGCCATGAGAAAATAACTCGATACAGTTTTGTTCCCTTGCGCAGTGCCTATCGTGATCAGGGCGGCTCGAAGAACATCAGCAGTCGTCGAAAATGATCCTGCAACAGCTCCATCAGCCCGTCCAAGGGCCACCGTAGCGCCGGCACAATAAAGAGAGTTTGCAGCCAGCGTTTGCGCTTCGGTGCTGGTGAGCCCCTTGTCCCGTCTCCGATCATGGATAAATGCGGACGTTTCATCGAGTGCGTCCAATGGATCGATGATTTCAACTCCGTCGAGTCCAACAATCTGTTCAATGCGCCCAAGCTCATGGATCTGATCTCGAGAGCCAACCAGTAGAGGAATACAGACGCCGGAGTGACTCATCCGAACAGCGGCGTGCAGAGTACGAGGGTCCGCTGAATCGGGAAGCAAGATGCGCTTATGAAGTGTAGAAGCGCGGAGGTGAATTTCGTCGAGGATCATCGGCTGATGCCAACAAAGGCAGCGCATGAATCGGCTTGTGTGGTGCTTGAGCGAAACACCTCGCCATATTCGTCGAGAGCATCTGTGGTTGTTATCCCATCAAGAGTACGCTGCACTAGTAGTTCGGCTCGTGCGGGGTTATAGTTAATGTGGTCGTACGATTCAAACTGGATAACAGTGGTCTTGCTGCGTGTTCGTGTGTTCACGCGGACAAGTCCATTTTGCACCGGAACGAATGCCATTTCATTTGCAGTCACTACAAGTCCGCGCGGAAACTGAAGAGAAGCGTCTGTTGCTCTACCGGAGATGTCCATTTTTTTCACGATGGTGCGATTGCCGGCCGTCATAAAAACGATGGTTGGAATGGACTGTACGTCCTCGTCGATCTTGCCCGCACCTAAGCATACAATGCAAAAGATAGAATTGAGATCGTCAGCTTCAACATAGACCGGTGCTCGATCTACGTCGAGGCGAGCCTCAACAACATTTGTACGCGAGTCGATCACTGCTACTTCATTGGCGTCTACCAAGGCAACACAGATCTGATTTCCTGTTGCGGCAATTCCGGCCGGACGAGTACCGAGATCAATCGTCCGCACAAGCGAGTTTGTCATGATATCAATGATGCCAACACTTTTGGTTGCGGCAAGGGTTACATAGGCTGTTGTTGCATTTGCAAAAGCGATCTCCGTGCCAGGACCATTGGTGCCGAGATCGATCGTATCTGTTGCAAGTAGCGTTGACTCACTGATAACAATGATCCATGGTTGGCTACGATGAAGGACGTAGATCTCATCGCGGAACCTATTGAGCTCGGATGCAGGATAGGCGTCACCAAGCGGACCGGACCACACATTGCCATTGGCGAGTTCTCCAGCGGGCATGGTATAGGTGGCTAGTCCATTCGGACCGGCCACAAGCAATCTCCATTCATCTTGATACGACGAGATCAGCGGCTCATCCGGAGAACATCCGGCGAGGAGCGAAAACACTGCTAATGTTATGAGGAGGGGGCGATTCATGCGCACTTGGAGATCACATCAGTGATAAGATCAGTCATGATCGGTTCTGCTTGTGCTGCTGCGGCCAGGACGTGTTCAAGCTTCACCGCTTCCAAAGAGTCTGGGAAGCACTCATCTGTTACAACGCTCAAGCCAAGTACCTCCATTCCCATATGTCTTGCAACGATGTTTTCGGGGACAGTGCTCATACCAACAACGTCTGCGCCAATGGTTCGGAGGAATCTGTACTCAGCCCGAGTTTCCAGATTTGGTCCGGTAACAGCAACATATACTCCACGATGAACCTTCGTTCTGCGTGCGAGCGCAGCTTGTTCTGCCAGAGCCAACAGCCGCTGAGAATATGGTTCGCTCATGTCAGGAAAACGCGGTCCAAGTCGGTCATCATTCGGCCCGATCAATGGGTTGTCACCAAGCAAATTGATATGATCATCGATGAGCATGATATCGCCCCTTCTATAGAGCGGATTCATGCCACCACATGCGTTTGATATGATCAACGTACGTACACCCAGCGCCTGCATCACACGGACCGGGAAGGTGATCTGTTGAAGTGAATAACCTTCATACACATGAGATCTACCGTGCATTACTACGATGTTCACGCCATGTAATGTTCCGAATACAAGGCGTCCGTGATGTGATTCAACCGTGCTAATGGGGAAGTAGGGGATATTGTCGTAGCCGATTGATGTCTGAACATCAACCTTAGAAACGAGTCCACCAAGCCCCGTACCGAGAATCACACCAATAGATGGTTGGGATGACGTCACGGCACGAATGCTATCAACTGACTCAGCAATATTTTGGTATAGATCCATACCTGCGAAGATACACAGAGCTCTTACGGCAGGAGCGAGAATGGTCATTTCGAAGCCGAGAGGAAATACAGTACTCAGTGTCCACGTAATTATTACCTACTTTGAATATAGTTGCCAGTTGGATGGAACCTTCTTCGTTCCTTTTACTCTTTAACTCCATGGCGGCGAAAGCCGTCAGAAAAGCAAGCAGATCAATCGAGGGTACAATTTCCACATATCCCAAAGGGAACGTGACATGAAACGTTTGTTTCTACGTTCTATACTCCTGACGGTGGCCTCTCTGATCGGCATGTTCGCCGCCTCGCAGAACGCGTCATCACAGATCTACGTTGAGATCGGTGGCGGCACCGGATCAACGAGGCAGTGGCTTACCACCTACATTAACAATCCTTTGCACGATTACTACTGGACGCAGCGAAACCAGTGGATCCTTCGCGCAAGTGAGCTCAATGCTCAGGGGATGACGCCGGGACAGATAACGTCCCTAGCATTCAAAGTGCGAAATGCTTCACCATGGCCGGGTACCCGCAATACCACGATCAGCATGAAGAATACAACTGCCACCGCGTTGACCAATCCGATGAATACAACCGGAATGACGGTGGTTTATAACAACCCGACCCAACAGATCAGTGCAATCGTCAACACGATCACGTGGGTAACGTTCAATTTTCAGACAAACTTCCTCTGGGATGGCACGAGTAACATCATTATTGACTTCTGCCATTACCGTACGGCCTATACATACAATTTTCCTGAGTATGAGTCCACAACCGTAACGGGCTTTACCGGTGTAGCAAACTCGGTGACCTATTGGAACGATGGGGCAAACTATTGTGTAACAACACCAAACGGGTCAGGATTTACGACTCGTCCGGTAATGATGTTTGGAGTACTGTCAGGAATCGAAACCTCCTTCCCTGACGATGTAGACCCTCGTCGCATCCTTCGTCAAGGATCGGTCTATGACGGCATCGATCCAAACTTCCCTAAGCCATCGTTAACGTTCCGTCAGACACTCAACCAGAACATCAACCTTACGTATCGTATCGTTGGTCCTCTTCCGGCTGAGAATGTGGTCTACCAGGCACAACGCAACGGTAGCTCAACCATGAACCATATTGCCGGATCAACCGGACTCTTTACGTACACAATGTCCGACGCGACGGGTCCACTTGCCGGCGCAGGTGGCGCACTCAATCTCACCAACGCAGC
>CALMZQ010000195.1 GCA_937870915.1 uncultured Ignavibacteria bacterium | reverse complement strand
TGTAACTGTGTAACTGTGTAACTGTGTAACTGTGTAACTGTGTAACTGTGTAACTGTGTAACTGTGTAACTGTGTAACTGTGTAACTAGTATCTAGCTTACGGCGACAAACGTTCGATCGTCCACCCATCATTGTCTTTGCGGTAGTGGATTCGATCGTGCATACGTGATGGACGTCCTTGCCAAAACTCGTAGGACTCGGGGATGAGTCTATACCCACCCCAATGTGGTGGAAGCGGTACATCGCCATCGGCAAATCGTGCCTTTGCACTTTCAAACTGATGACGCAGCACGTCCTTAGATGCAACAACAATGCTCTGAAGTGAAGCCCATGCGCCAAGCTTGCTATCGACCGGACGTGTGAGGAAATATTTCAATGACTCGGCCTGCGAGACCTTAACTACTCGTCCTTCAATGCGGATCTGGCGTTCCAACTCTGGCCAGAAAAAGAGGAGCGCGGCATATGGGTTAGCATCCAGCTCTGCACCCTTGCGGCTTGCGTAGTTGGTAAACCATACCAGCCCTTGTTGATCAACACCTTTGAGTAAGACCATGCGCGACGAAGGTCTACCGTCCGACGTTGCCGTAGAGAGAGCCATGGCCGTTGGTTCGGGCAACGCTGAGGCAATGGCCTCATCGAACCAACTGGCAAACTGACCGAGTGGGTCTCGTTGAACAGAATCCTCCGTTAACTCTTCTCGGGAGTACTCTTTCCGCATTGAAGCAACGTCGATGTCCATGATTATGCTTCTTATTGTGCTGTTATGATAACCGTCTGGTTGTACAACCGCGCGCCACTACGAATGGATACTGCATAGGCTCCGGGAACAAGCGTTGATGTGGGAATGAGCGACACACCTGACGATACTGTGCTTGCCACAATATTCTCTCCGGAGATCGTACGAATCAACAGGCTTGCGGTATCGCCGTCCGTAATGAAAATGCGAAGTGGAGCCCCTTGAGCAATGGGGTGTAGGCCCAGTATCTGACAGAATGAACCTTGCTCCACAATATCGTCAACACCTACAGGTGTCTCTTCCTTTTCGCAGAGAATATCATTCTTTGGGTCGATCAGCACTTCATCTACATCAAATCCAACAACGATATCTCTTGTTACTGTTCGAGTGTCGATCATAATGGTTGTGTCAAGTACTTCGCCAAAACCAACAAATCGAAGATGAAGCGGCGTAATGAACACGTCGGGCACATTTTCATGCGATTGTGTTTGTGCAACAGTAACGCGATACGTGAACGGCGTTGGATTCGTTGTTGTACTAACAATCACTTCAAAGACCGGATGTCCGGCCTTAACAAGCCACTGATCGAAGAACGTGTCCCATGAAACACGTGGGTTAGGAGCTGCCTCTTTCAGATGTGCAAGGAGCTGATAGGTTTGCGCAGACCCCACCTTGAATTTGTCTAAATACGATCTGATTGCCGGGAAGAACACATCGTCTCCAACGTTCCTTCGCATCATATGATAGACCCACGAGCTCTTATTGTACGTGGTTGCCTCGTTAAAGAGGATGCCGATGGGAATATTATAGACCGGTGGTTCATTCAGTCCTGTCTGCATGTATCGCGCACGCTTTGCCCAAAGAACCTGCATATACCCAGCAGCGCCGGTGCGATGTTCTTCATACACTGCTTCACCCCACGATGCACCACCTTCATTGAGCCAGATATCAGCCCAGGTTGCACATGTAACGAGATCACCAAACCAATGGTGAGCGAGTTCGTGTGCATAGCCCCCTTCAACATCTCCGGCAAGCCAGCGACGGTTGATGGTGCTCATTGTCTGGTGTTCCATTCCGCCGTATTGGAAGGGGCTTACAGTTACGTGACCGTACGTTTCGAACGGATAGACGCCAAATCGCTCTTCGAACGCCTCAAACATCAACGGAATGTTGGCCAAGGCGCGTGTGGCATTATAGAAGGTGCCATTTTGGTCGATGTCAAAGTGATAATTGCTTATCGGGACCGTGGAGCTGTCCGGTCTTGTGTACACCTGAGGGTACATGATGTATTCCGACGCAGACACAGCAAAGAGATACGGGGGCATCGGTACGTTATGCCTCCAAGATTGGTACGACGCCGAATCTCCATCGCCAATCGAATCAATACGAACGCCGTTGGATACAGCGGTGAATCCTTTAGGAACACGCACCCGAACGGAGAACAAGGCCTTGTCATCCGGTTGGTCATTACACGGATACCACCTGCGGCTATCCTCTGGCTCAGAGATCGTATATGCACTTGCATACGGAGAGTTGTCAAGCGCGGCATCACTCTTGCTATAGAAGAAGATGGCCCTATCATCTCGAGTGATGGCATAATGAATAATGAGTTCTACATTCTCGCCGCGCTGAAGCGGAGTTGGGAGCACCATCGTAACCGAACGCACGTTCTTTGTGAACTGAATGGGTGCGCCCCCACTGGTGATGGAGTCAATAATCAGCGATACCGCATCAAACTCAATCTGAGTAAGATTGTCAACACGCGAAGCAACAACAGCCTTCATTCGTGCATTGGCCTTGCGCTCCGGACGGAGCACCTTAGGCGTGAGCAACGCTGAGTACCAATCAAACTCGGCATCATAGGAGATCGCGTCGATTGTGGTATCGATAGCCCTTTGGGGAAAGGACTCTGCCATCAACCGCATCGGATGGCGCGGCTGCATGGTCTCTTGCATCACGTCGTCTGTGATGAGCCAATCAACAAAGGTTGACTTGTTCTCCTGAGCTACCATCGATTGGGTGCACAGTGCACCAACAAGCAGAACCGTACTCAACATTGCTCGAGCGATCATTCCCTGTCCTTTCAATCCGACAAATTGATCTGTCATGCACCGTGGGGACCAGTTCGAGGAAGGGGTGAGCCATCTCTCACATACCGATCCATCCACCATCGCATATCAGCGTTTGATTCATTTCTTCTACCGGCTAAAACGTGATCTGCATTATCATACAAGATCAGTTTGTACGGTCGGTGTAGTCTCTGCAGTTCCATCGCGAGGTACAAAGAGTGTTCGGTGTCTACTCGACGGTCTCCGGTTCCATGTAGAACAAGTAAAGGAGTAGTAGGTGACATCTTCTCTGCCCACACAACAGCACTTCGTAATTCTGCTTCTACTTGCTCGACACTTCCGGGGAGAAGATGTTTCACCATTGTTTTACGAATGTAGGCGGAGTGTTCTACGGCATTGATCCGTGCCGGAGCTCCAAACGTTATTGCGGCCCTGAATCGTTCCGTTCTCGCCAGCATCATGTAGGCCATCATTCCACCTCTACTGCCTCCGATGAGTCCTATTCGATCGTGGTCCACATAGGGCAGAGCGTCGAGCAAGGGCAAGAGATTTAATGCATCTCGGACGTCGCCAGCTCCCCATTCCTCTGTTTCTCCTTCAGAACCTGCAACTCCACGATAGTTCGAAGCAACAACCACATAGCCCCATGAAGCATAGAGTCCGATAAGGGGCATTGCGGTTTCGGGCGTGAGCGCGCCGCGAGGACCACTTCCTCCACGGTTGAAGATAATGGCCGGATACGTGGGCTGCCCTCCTGGTGGGAGTGCCAAGTATCCCTTGATCTTTAGTCCATCGCTTGCGTAGGTGATGTTATGTAGCGTAACGGCTTCGAACCTCGCCAGGTCTTCACCTTGTAAGGCACGGCGCGCCATTGAGATCGCTCCCGGCGGAACCGGGATCGCTTCTGAATGTAGCAGAGTTCCATCGACCATATCTCTACCGTGAATTGCGCGCGCGATACTTCTTCGCAAGACGCTTATGCCTGTTGTCGAGGTCTACTTCACGTCCGTCAATGAATGCCGCGATCACATTGTTACTCTTGCTATCTAATGCATCACCGGTGCTGATAAAGAGCGTTGCGCTCTTTCCTACTTCGATCGAACCATATTGTCCGTCAATACCGAACAACCTCGCTGGACCGATGGTGAGCCCCTTCACTGCATCTTCTTCAGATAGACCAAAGGCTCGGGCGGTACCGGCATGGAATGGCAGGTTCCGTTGTTGCCATGCGCCCGACTCTGAGAATGCATATGGTATACCGGCGTCTGACAGGGTCTTTGCGAGTATAAATGGACTATCATAGCCATCTTCGTCGCGACGTGGTAGTGAATGCACGCGTGGGATGATGATCCCGATCCCTGATCGTTGAAGTTGAGGGATCATCAAGGGTGCGTCTTCGGCACCAACCAAGATCACACGTACATTGAACGATCGTTGAAAATCGATCACGGCTTCGATTTGCCTGCGCGTGCTCGCCTCAATCATCAATGGAACGGAATCTTCGAACACCGCACGCATTGCTTCATAGCGAATGTCCCGCAAGGTGGTATCTACGCCAGCCTTGACCGTTGCACTATAGGCTCGAGCATTTTCAAAGAGTTCGTAAACTGAACGAACATTCTTTTCGATGTCCTTGCGTTGTTCTTCAGCCGGCTTGCGCATCCACCAAGCATTGGAAACTTCCATGGATGGCCAGTTGAGGAATAATCCCGACACTCTCTTCACGGCAAGATCCTCTCTCGTCCAACCGTCGAGGCGCATGAGAGAAGACTGACCGGAGATCGTCCCACCTTGCGGACTTGCATTCGCAAGAAGAACTCCGTTCGATCGGACTGTTGGTATGAGTTCACTATCTGGATTGTAGGCAGTCTCTGCACGAGCATTCGGATTGAATGAGCCAGCTTCACTCATGTCGCGCGTTGATCGCACAGCATCGATCTCGGTAAGACCCAATGTTGTAAGTGGTGCAATGAAGCCCGGATAGACATGAGCCCCCTTGCAGTCAACAACACGTGCAGTGGTTGGTGCTGAAGCTCCTGCAGCAACAACAGTGATGACACCTTTATCGAACACCACCGTGGCATTCTTGATTGTAGGCCCGGTAGCAGTATGAACTACTGCATTGATGAGCGCGATGGCTTGACGTTGAGGTGCTCCGGGGATCTCTTCACCACTGTGTGCGGAAGAAAGAAGGATCAAGAGGGAGACTGCGAGAAGAAGGTAACGATGCATGTGGCAAATCTACGGTCTAAAAACGAGTAACCCCCAGACGTCACCACTCGTCTAGGGGTACTCTTCATCTCACCTATCACACAGAGGTAATATAGGGAGTGATCGTCTTGAACACAACGTCCAATGAGATTGCGATATACGGTGTTTTTCTCTTTGTAAATACAAGTATTCTCCCGATATTTGTCGCTCTCGGGGTGTAGCGTAGCCCGGTTATCGCGTCTGCTTTGGGAGCAGAAGGTCGCAGGTTCGAATCCTGCCACCCCGACATCGATAGTACAGCCCCCTTCGATCTCGTATCGGAGGGGGCTTGTTCGTTACATACCGGCCATCTTCTTGAGATCCATTCGTGATGCGATAGATTTCAAGAAGTCTGTGTTCGATTGATTCGTGCCTTCGATCTGAAGGAGAAAACGTCCGCCAAGACCATAGGTGATTGCAGCGCTCTTATCCTGCTTTCCAAAACGTTCATGTCCGTTCACATAAGGATCATCGGTTTGAATCGTTTTGCTCGTTTCAGTGGCATTATCAACGCTCCACTTGATGGCAAACATCATCGTTGCGCCGGCCCACATGTCGGCTGTTGCGTTATAGTCGGTAATGGTGACTTTCACCGTTGAACCATCGTCTTTACGATACTCCTTGGAAGCAACACTCCAAGACATCCCTTGCATATCCATCGACTGAGTTTCCGGTTCTTCGGCTTTGTACCCGTCGATATCTCCGGGAAGGAACTTTTTTATCTCGTCAGGCGCTAAAGCTAAAGTGTCGCCCTTTGCTCTGCGTTCTTCGCGACGTTTTGTGAGTACGTCCTGTGTCTTCTGAGCTTCATCTGCTGTTTCTGCAATGGACTTCATGTTACTCATTGCCTCAGCTGCCTCGTCTACCTTTTCACCACAAGAAACAAGCATCAGTGAAATCGCACCAACGCCAAGGATCTGCTTCAACATCATCATGACTGCACCTTCAAAAAGTGAAACGCACGTCGAGCACCTGCAATATCCGACTTCCTTGGGAAGTCGGTAACTTTCAACGCGAAAACGCGACATACGGCAATCGTCAACCTCGGGTTTCACAATGAACCATATCCGTACACTTCTCTCCCTCACCATCCTTGTTGCCGCGGCAACAACTGCTCTCGCTTTTGATGACGAGCACGGCATGCGGGTCTATCCAAGTTCAGTTAGTGTAGGCCAACGACTCCCTGCTTCGGTCCCTGCTTCCTCCGGCAATGTGATCTTGGTTCGCTACCTTGGATATGAATGCTCACACTGTGTTCGCCAGCTGCTCTATCTCAATGAGCACAACGCAGATCTCCGCCGACTCGGTATCACCGTGCTGGCTATAAGCGAAGATCCCAAAGAACGTTGGGACCAGATGGCAGAACTGACCGGACTAGATACGGATGTCTTTACATATTTGCCCGATACCGATGGTACGATCGCTCGCGAACTCGGAGCACTTGCAACAATCAACGATACTCTGAGAGACCTCCATGCAACCCTCGTTGTAAAAGGTGGCACTGTAGCATTTAGTGTCTATTCAAGCGAACCATTCATGGAGATCGACCGAGTAGTCTCCTTCGCCTCACCCGAACCGGTGCGCGTGGAATCAAGTGTCAACCTCCTGGATCGATATCTCCTCTCCACTCCTACCGTAACAACCATTGCATCGGCAGCGGACGGACTACGCGATCCATTGGATCTGGATTTCAATCGCACAGCCCTTCACCCAAATGATCTGTGGGTTGTGACCGCAGAAAGCAAGGGGCATGCCATTATGGTCATCCACAACGCTGGAACTCCGCAACAGGCCGTGCGCCTAAAGAAGGATTCGCGCGCTAGCCACTTCATGTGGCGTACCATGGGAATCGCTATGGGAAACAATGGCGCCTTTGGCACAGCACAGAACGGAGAACCAGGCAGTGGTGATGCGAATTACATGTTCATGGGGCCAACACTTTGGTCAAGCGATACAGCAGTGTTTGCATCGCGGTATCAGGACGACAACACAAAACTTGCGTCACATCTTGATATGCTGCACCAGAGTCCATGGGGACTTGGCATTGCCCATGACAGTGCAAACATCTTTTGGATTTTGGATGCTCGCTACAAAGACATCTGTCGGTATGACTTCCGAGATCCACACGAAGTAGGTGGCACCGATCACCGCGATGGTATCATCCGTCGCTATACTGATGTGAAGATCACCCCGGTTGAGCGTGGACGGCCAGCACATGTTGCCCTCGACCGATCAACTGGTCTCCTCTATTTCATCGATCCCGGTACGGCAACTGTGAACACTTTGGACACGAAGAGCGGGACCGTGGAAGGCCCCCTAACTGCTCCTCCGGAAAGTGACGAGAATTACGCAGAGTATTCGTCGGTAGTCAATGCCTCTGTGAAAGCCGTCATCACAAGCGGGCTTCAAGTCCCGGTTGGGATCGATGTTGTTGGCAATCGGCTTCTTGTTGGAGATCGAGCAACGGGTCTCATCCACATGTATGCTATTAACGGCGATTCCATATCAGCGATGGGAACCATTGAAACCGGAGCAACCCAATTGCTCGGTATTGTCGTAGGGCCTGATGGGCGCATTTGGTTCGTCGATAAATCAAAGGCCATGGTTGGTAGACTCGACTTGTCTACGGACAACACCTTGGTTGCAGAGGTAGCGGCCCGCGTTGTGTACTCGCAGGATACCGTTCGATTCCAGTATACAAATGGATCGGCCGGTATCAGAGACGTACAAGTGGTTCACCGCCTTGTTCGCAACGCTGATGGTGTAGCCTCCGAATGGTCCGAGCCAATCACGCTCCCCCCTCTTTCTGCAAATGTCACAACTGATGTTTCGATCCCAGTGTCGATCAGTGACAGCCTCTCGCTTTGGAGTATAGAATGTGCTGAAGTGATCTCCGGTGAACCAAACGGGCTTCGTTCAACAACGATTCTCGTACCGTACAATGTTCGCCGAGCCATTGTTCAGGACGAACGTGTTGGAACGTACAACATCATTGAGGCAGTTAACCAAACCACGCGTTCCGGATATGTAGCCTTCACGTCAGATGTCTTCAATGTTGTTGCCGATAGTCTTCATGTCCTAAAAACCGTCCTTTGGAACAGTGGAAGTTTTGGCGAGATAGACGCCGTAGACAACGCCATCACGCTCTCATTGTTGAAGCGCAAAATCGAAGTTTTTCTCATCGCAGATGATCCCTTGCTCCTACGCACCGACCTGCCGAACAGTGTAGGTTTCTTTAATGCATTTGGCTGTTCGCTTCGTGGCGCAGACCAGGTTACCAATGATCAAGGCCAACGCGTCTTCCAAGGTGTTGTGGGCGATCCCGTTACAGCCGGTATGGTTGATATCGATCTACAACTCCCCCGCCTTGATCACCATCGAGGTGGTGACTTCGTCCCGAATGTTGTGTTCCGTCTTTCACAGCCGGGCTCAATCTCCATGATGACTCGTTCCAACGCCACCATTATCGGAAGTGTCCGCTATCAAAATCCATCCTACCGCAGTATTGTTCTTGGGGTAAATGCCTCTCGCTTCTTGGATGGTACTCAACGCACTACCATCCTTGATAAGGGGCTTGTATGGCTCGAGGAGGCTGCTGACCCTGACACGCTTCCACCGGATCCAACGGATGTTGCCGATGAAGTACATTCAACGAACCCGAACCTGGCCATTGCGATCGGCGCTAATCCTGTGATTGCCACTACGAGCTGGCGACTCATGGGTCAGCCCGATGCAATCGCTATTCTTGAGCTCTATTCACTGGCCGGACAACGCATGGCTACCGTCTATTCCGGGCCCATTGCAGATGCCTCCGGAACACTCGATGTTTCGTACTTGCCTTCTGGTAGTTACTTTCTCGTGGTAAGAGCCGCCGATGAGGTGGCCCACAAGACGATCATCGTTAAGTAAGGGGCACGTGGCCAAGGCAGGGACGAAACAACGTCGATCAGCAGTTGATGAACCGGAACACGTTTTTGGATTGAACGTGGAGACAGATCTTGCCTTTCTCATTGCAGAGGGTAAGCGTCATCTCCAGCGTTTCAACGTGGATCTGGTCTCACGAGCATTTCGATTCTGCGTAGAGGCACACAAGAAAGATCTGCGTGTCTCAGGGGAGCCGTACTATACGCATCCGGCGAATGTTGCACTCATCGTTATGCGAGAGATCCCTCTCGATGATGTCAGCGTTGTTGCGGCGTTGTTGCACGATGTTGTGGAAGACACAACCTTTTCTCTTAAGGACCTGCGTGCCGAATTCGGCGCAGAGGTAGCAGAGATCGTTGATGGGGCAACGAAGATCTCTGATGTCTTCAATAGCAGAGAGATTACCCAGGCGGAGAACTACCGCAAGCTTCTGTTGTCGCTTGTGAATGACGTGCGAGTGATCCTTGTGAAGTTCGCAGACCGACTCCACAACATGCGCACCATTGAATCGCTGTCGAGAGAACGTCAGGAACGAATGGCCCGTGAAACGATGGAGATCTATGCCCCCTTTGCGCACAGATTTGGGCTTGGAAATATCAAATGGGAGCTAGAGGATTTGTCGTTCAAGGTACTCCACCGGGATGCCTATGACGATATCAAACGTCAACTCAACACCTCCAGAGAAGAGCGGGAAGAATTCATAGAACGATTCAGTAAACCGATAGCCGAGAGACTAACTGAACATGGCGTAAAATTTGAGATCAATGGCAGACCGAAACATCTCTATTCGATCTACAAGAAAATGGTAACGCAGGGTAAGTCCTTGGACGAGCTCTACGATCTCTTTGCTGTGCGCCTGATTTTAGACACGGACGAGAACAACGATTGTTTCCTTGCCTACGGCATTGTGAGCGAGATCTTCCGTCCCGTACCCGAGCGTTTTAAGAACTACATCAGTGTTCCCAAAAAGAACGGGTATCAATCGCTTCATACTACGGTAATCAGTGCCGATGGAAAACGAGTTGAGATTCAGATTCGCACTCGGGCAATGCATGACTTTGCCGAGCGTGGTGTAGCTGCCCATTTTCGATACAAGGCCGAGAACGGTGGCACAGCATCCTGGGTAGATTCATCTGACCTTGAAGAATGGGCCAATTGGGTCCGCGATGTGTTTGAAAATGCCGGAGAAGAGGCAGCCAAGGAACTCCTTGAGAGCTTCAAGCTCAATCTGTATCAGGACGAGATCTACGTCTTTACACCAAAGGGAGATCTCCGCATCCTTCCTAAGGGGGCCACCCCGATTGATTTTGCTTTTGATATCCATTCGCAGGTAGGTGCAAAGTGTATCGGAGCCAAGGTCAACGGCAGGATTGTGCCGCTAGACCATGCACTACATACAGGGGATCAAGTTGTGATCCTCACATCACGGAACCAAACACCGCACCGTGATTGGGAACGGATTGCTATCACACACAAAGCAAAGACGCATATTCGGCGTATCCTCAATGATGAGCGCAGGGCGCGCGTTGCAGAGGGCAAGGATCTGTGGGAAAAGCGGGCAAAGAAACTCAATCTCCACATCAATGAAGACGACCTAGAGAAACTCGTGCTTAAGCTGAAGTATGATAGCCGATCCGAATTCTATGCTGCTCTTGGGTCCGGTACACTATCTCCCGAAACTGCCGGGGATCAGATACTCAACCTTGTACAACCTACATCTGCGGTAACTAAAGAAGCCCCTTCCAACCTCACCTTTGAGCAATACACGGACACAGCCCGAGACAACACCAATGGCGTGTTCCTTGTAGGGCAGGATGCTCCAAGCTCTAAGATCCTCTTCTCTTACGCCAGATGTTGCAATCCGGTACCCGGAGATGATGTAGTTGGAATTGTGACCATTGGCAGTGGGATAAAAGTGCATAGGGCTACATGCCACAACGTTATTGACCTGCACGACAAGCTAAAACCACGATTGGTAGCACTGGACTGGGCGAAATCTCAGCGAAATGAATTTCTGGCCGCTGTGAAGATCACGGGGGATGATCGCCCCGGCATGCTCAATGAGATCACGAGTGCCGTGGTCTCTATCTCAAAAACCAACATTCGCGGCGTGAACATTGATGCCTACGATTCGATGTTCGAAGGGATCCTTACCGTGTACGTAACAGATCTGGATCATCTGAAGAAGATCTTTGACAAGTTGCACAAGATCAAGGGTGTGCAGACCGTAGAACGGTTTGAGGCATAGAGCAAAGGCACGTTTGGCTTCGTATATTTGGGGACGTCATTTTTGCCCCTAACCTTGGACAGCCGGCAGTGAGTCTCCAAGTCATCATGTTTTCCGTTTTCGCAATTGGCGCCGTTGCTTCAGCGGTGTTCACGATTACGCGAAAGAACCCCGTTGCCTCGGCCATGTCGCTGGTAGCGCATTTCTTCATGCTCACCGGTCTATACCTAACGATGCAGGCGCAATTCGTTGCTGCCGTGCAGGTTCTTGTGTATGCCGGAGCCATCATGGTTCTTGTGGTCTTTGTGATCATGCTTCTGAACGTGGGCAAAGAACCTCCCCATCCAGACCGAAGTGGCTTGCGGACCACGCTTGGGTCTCTTATGGCACTTGTGTTGGCTGTGATGATCGGTATAGCCGTTATTGCCCGTCCAACCGGCCGTATGGACCTGTCTCCAAAAGCAATTGAGATCGGTACGACTGAAGCCATTGGCCAGTCGCTCTTTACAACGTATCTCTTCCCATTTGAAGCCGTTTCCCTGCTTCTCCTTGCGGCACTGATTGGTTCCGTGATACTCGCCAAGCGCCATGTGAAAGAAGGTTGACCTCGATGCTCCCAACAACAATTCCTCTCGACTACTACCTCATCCTCTCTGCCGTTCTCTTTGTGATCGGTGTTGCTGGAGTTGTCACCCGCCGCAATGCGATCATCATTTTCATGTCCCTTGAGCTCATGCTCAATGCCGTGAATTTGTCAATGGTCGCCTTCTCAGCCTTCTCTGGCGATATCTCCGGCCAGATGTTCGTGTTCTTCATCATGGCTGTTGCTGCAGCAGAAGCTGCCGTTGGCCTAGCGATTGTCTTGGCATTGTTCCGGAATAAACAAACAGTCTACGTTGACGAAATCAACATCATGAAGTGGTGAACCCTATGAAGCTCCTCTCTCTCGTACTCGCCTGTGTAGTTGGGCTTTCGGCCTGCACTACAACTGAACCCGTTGATACATCGGCAGAAATGCTTACGATGGACGAACTCACCAAAACACCAGGATATTCTTGGTTTGTGGCCGAGATGGAGACGTACACCCCTAATGCAAACGTCGTATCAGACATCTCAACGGCGATGTCGAGTCAACCAGATCGCAAGGTGTGCATCTTCGTAAAACCAACGTGTTCGTGCCGTGGCACCCAACGGTTGTTTCCTCAAGTGATGAAGACTCTCATTAAAGCGAATGTTGACTTGAACCGTGTAGAGGTATGGTCCATGCGAAGCCAAACAGATAAACATCCGTACCAGCCAACGATCACGCTTACGGATCTGCCTGCAATCTATGTCCTTGATAAGGGGGCTATCCGTTCCTCTGTTCGTGACAATGACTACACAGACACCAATGCTGATTCGCTGATAGCGAACGCCTTAAAATAATCGCCCTATTGGGGACACAATTAAAAACCTCTCAGGTGGTCAATGACCAACCACCTGAGAGGTTTTTTCATAACGAAAAACACCCTCGCAGGTTCTGTTCCTAGAGGGTGTAGATGCTTGTACAAGCGGCGGGAGTCGAACCCGCACGGGTGTTGAGCCCGCCGGATTTTGAGTCCGGTGCGTCTGCCAGTTCCGCCACGCTTGCGTGTTGTGGGCGCTGAGGGATTTGAACCCCCGACCCTCTGCTTGTAAGGCAGATGCTCTGAACCAGCTGAGCTAAGCGCCCGAATCGATCACGCAAGACTGCAAAGGTACGAGAAATTTTCAAATGAGAAAGCGTGATTTAGAGAAATTTTTGCCGGGTGGATCTACTGCACGGCTTCTACCCTACGGATCTCAGGGAGGTGCATTCGAATAGCGCGTTCTATCCCTGCACGGAGGGTCATGGCAGACATCGAGCACGTCTTACATGCTCCCAAGAAACGTAGCTCTAACACACCGGTTGATTCTTCATATCGAACGATCTCTATGTCTCCATTATCAACGGCGAGGTACGGTCGCACTTCAACCAATGCATCCTCAATTCTTTGGCGCAAGGACTCGGTCATATAGAGATTTCTACAGGTGCTTCTGTGGTATGAGCATTTGTCCGACGTGTTTCGCGGACGATGTTTTCAGCAACCTGTCGAAACGCGTCACCCAATGCACCTGATTCTGGATCGAGGACAAATGGGAAGCCCTCATCAGCCCCTTCTCGTACTCGAACATCGATCGGGATCTCGCCGAGGAACGGAACCTTGAACTCATTCGCTACGGATTGTCCACCCCCCTTACCAAAGATGTGATATTTGCGATCGGGCATATCAGGGGGCGTGAAATAGCTCATGTTCTCAACGATCCCTAACACGTCAACGTTAACCTTGGAGAACATTTGTATTGACCTACGCACATCTGCCAATGCAATTTCTTGTGGTGTAGTCACAACAACAGCGCCAGTGAGTGGGATCCGTTGCGTGAGTGTGAGTTGAATATCGCCCGTACCTGGAGGGAGATCGAAAATGAGAAAGTCGAGTTCTCCCCATACGATCTGTTCAACGAGCATCGTGAAATATCCCGCTAGCATTGGGCCCCGAAGAATTGCTGCTTGGTCACGTTGCATCACAAATCCTATCGAAGCTACCTTTACGCCATAAGCTTCGTTTGGATAGCCGATCACTTTACCATCAGCAGACTTCTCCGCACGCATTGTTTCTGAGGAAAGGCCATACATTGTAGGCTGCGATGGACCATAGATATCAGCATCTAGGAGGCCAACAGATGCCCCACGTTGAGCCAAGGCAGCAGCTAAATTCGCTGCTACTGTAGACTTCCCTACTCCGCCCTTACCGGAGGCAACAGCAATAAGGTTTTTTATACCAGCCAGTGCAGGCATGCGGCGTGTAGAACCACCTCGCTCACGAACCAAGACTTCGATCTCAGCCCCGGGAAAACTGGCCAATATCGTTGCCTTACAGTCATGATCCAATCGGCGAGCAACCCAGTGAAGGGGCTGTACGGCATCGAGAAATACACGAACACGGTTACCCGAGATCTCAACATCGTGAATGGCTCCGAGCGCTGCTAGTGACTGCCCGAGGTCTGTATCAATGATTGGCTCGAGTATGGAGATGATGTCTGATTTTGTCATTTGCTGTAACATTTGGGGTGGTGAGAACTCGAACAACGAAAATACCGATCTCCTGCCGCCCAACAGCAACGAACAAAAGAGACGGTATCCTTATCTTTAGCCCCCTACCGCAATTGGTACCCCCAAATTCGGAACCTCACGTTTTCCCGTTTTCACTCTTGGAGTATTTCATGAAGCATGCTCTCCTCGTTGCAACGTTCGCCGCATCTGCGGTGTTCAGTGTTGCACAGCAGCCAGCGGCTCAAATGTCCATGCAAGGCAATCGTATCCCGATGGCTTTGTCCGCCTCAGACCGGTCCCTGCAAACATCCGTTAAGCCGGAAGAGCAAGGTCAAGGCGTTTTGTTCAAGCGCGTCTTTACAACTGACGTTCGCAGCCAGTTCCACTATTGGCCGTATGGAACTGTGTCGAATGACATGTTCAAGTACGACGTCAAGTCAAACACCTTGAACATCGCTCGCAACAAGGCACTTTTCAACGCTTCACAAGAGATTAGTGGCGTAGAGATCGGAATTGTTCGTTCGGCAGATAATGGATCTACCTGGTCGTTTGATATTATCCAGAGCACAACAGACATCTTCTTCGGTATGCCGGTCTTCGGATGGGTAAATCCTGACGAAGGAACGGATCCATCGAAGTACCCGGTAATGGTCTATGGTATCCGCTATCCTCTGCCATCAGCTGCATACGGTGGACTCAGCATGTGGAATCGCACCGAGGCAGGCTCGTACGAGCTTCCGATGAATGACCAAACACCCCCGGCTTCTGGATATACCATCCAATTCGGAGATCTCTATTCTGACAACACGAGCGGTTCTGTGCATTGGGCAGGTACACTCAACCCAGATGCTACAACTCAGTACGGTGCCTACGGCTATTTCAACTTCAATCTCATAGTAGAAGATTTCGGCCAAACTCCAACTATTCCATCCGCATGGGCGTTGGATCATTGGGCACCTAGCACAGGTGGACTGGGATCTTCATTCAACGCTCCTGTTGCACTTGATGGAGATGCTGCAGGTACAATCTATGCCGCATTTAATAACCCTACAGCTGCAGAGGCAACTCGCAGCGTACAGGTGATGAAGTCCACGGACCAAGGTGTTACATGGGGTGCTGAGAATGTTATGCCGGTGAGTTTGCTCGATCAGTTCGCAGCTGCTCATGGCGGAGACATTGCATTCCAGCCTGGCCTTACACCGTATCCGGGTGGCGACTTCGTTGTGTTCGGAACGGATGAGTATTCCGTCTTCTACCGTCTCGCCACGGGAATTCGCAGTACAACGGATCCAAATGCCATCGACACGATTTTGACCTTCCACATTGTAGAAGCCAATTATAAGGCTGGCACGTGGACCTTGAACCCAGTGGCTGAATTGCAAACGTTGAATTTCCAAATGATTGAGCTTCAAGATTCAATCACAACTGCGATCGGGGCTCCAGCTATCTCAGTAGATGATAATGGTCGCGGTCACGAGATCCAAGTTGCTCTTACGGCCGATGGTAACACAGTTGTTGTAAAGTGGGTAGACATCAACCCAGACACAACAAAGATCCATTCATTCGCACCAATTCGTGTGTTTGACGAGCAGACCAATGGCACGTTCACTGAACTCGATCCACTTTCGAGCATGTTCGATACGGACCTCTTCCTTACATCAAGACCAAGAGCTGGTGGTGCGTACGCAACTCCCACGAACCTTACGCAAAACGAAGACATGGAATTCCGCACATACATGCCTGATGTTGTCCCGTCTGCGAACGACGTTCCAATCCTCCGAATCCTCGGAACAGGAACAGGAACAATCACATCCCTCCTTCCGAAGTCTGTGGCACAATTGATCTGGAACGGTGGCTCTAGCATTGACTTCGCTCGCACAGGACTTGTAAGCGTAGAAGACGAAAAGAACTATACCTTCCGCTTTGGTTCAATTGCTCCAAACCCAGTAATGTCAACAGCCGAAGTCAGCTTCACGCTGGACAAGGCAGCTTCAGTTGGCATCGAAGTGTATGACATGCTCGGCAACCAATTGCAAACAATTGCTCCTCAGTCTATGTTTTCTGGCATGCACAGTGTGAACGTGGACGCTACGGCATTCTCTGCTGGCACGTACCACGTTGCTCTAGTTGTAGACGGAGTTCGCATCATGAAGCCATTCATCGTGGTTCGCTAAGCGGAACACATTTCGAATTCGTATACTTGGGGGCGCTGGACACCATGTCCGGCCTCCCCTTTCGTTTTTCTCGGAGTCCTGAATGATGCGTGGTTACATCGTTGCGCTACTAGCACTTATCATCTCTGCCAACTATGCGCAGACGCAGGAATGGCTGATGACGGTTCCCCAAAAGGCCACTTTTTCCGTTGCATCTAATCCGCTCAATCGCTCCTCTGTGATTGCCGGGAATTATTCCCGAGGCTTCTTGGCATCTACAGATGGCGGAAGCACATGGCAGGAACTATCTGTCGGTGATATAAGCGGGACGTCTCAGATTAGTACCCTACTCTTCCACCCACGAGATACGACTGTGCTTTTTGCCGGTGGTGTTGGATTCACCGGCTTGGATCGGTCAACGGATGCAGGCATGACGTGGGAGAATGTACTCAAAGATCCAATCGGTTCACGATTCGAAGTGTCCAGCAATGGGAGTATAACATTTCATCCTGGCCGGCCCGACACGATGTATCTGATTCGAGCTTCACCTGGAGTGATCTTCCGTAGTGTGAATCGAGGAGAGAATTGGGATTCCCTTGGTGCTATTCCCGGTATGACCGGAACAGATCGTATGAGAGCCCTTGCAATTTGCCCCGATGCAGACAGCGCGCACATTATGTTGGCCTGTGGCAGACGATCAACGATATACAGGTCGTCCAACGGAGGGAAAACATGGGTAAGCACAGGTTATGCCTTTGGTGGTCAGCCAGATACTGATGGATCGCAGATCAGATGGAGCCCAACAACTCCGGGCAAAGTCTACGCAACAGCTCAATATTCGCTGATTCAGAACACTGGTAATGGCGGACTGCACGTGAGCACCGACTATGGGGCTACGTGGGCTGTGATGAAGTTCCGCGATACGTCCTTGTATGCTCTTGAAGTTTTTCCGACCAAGAGTGGCGACGAGATCTTCGTTGGTGGTTCGCAACTTTCAACGACTAATCCAGCGCTCAAGGGCGACTCCATTATCTATCGCTCTCCAGACGGCGGGGTAACGTGGCAAGACCTCAGCAACGTAACATGGACCGACAACGAACTTGGAGAACTGGCTGCCAATGTGTGGGGATTTGCACTTGTACAAGTTGATGGTCACAATGAAGTCTTGATGGCCACGGAAGTTGGCATTTACCGTTCAGCTGCAGTAACATCTGTGCATACAAACGCTGCGCCTGTCAGTGAGATATCAATGCGTTCATCCGGAACCACGGTCCTTGTAACAATGCCCAATGATTTCTACTCCGGCACATATGCCATTTCATCCATGCTAGGCCAGGTTATTGCATTGGGCACGATACATGGTGATGGCATACAACGTATTGAGCTTTCGGGGTATCCAACAGCCCCCTATCTTGTCCGAGTAGTTGCCGGTGATCGCGTTGGTGCGATGATCACGATTCGTTAAGCTTTCTAACATCACCACATGAAAAAGCTTCTCACTCTTGTTGTTGTGTTCTGGTCTGTAATCCCTGTGTTTGGGCAGAGCTGGAAGCTCCTCAATCCAAAACTGACATTTACGATCCTCTTTAACGCTCAGAATACTCAGTCGATCTGGGCCGGAAACTGGGCTAACCAAATGTATCGGTCGTTTGATGGTGGCGCTTCATGGGAGCTTGTTGAGATTGGAAGTATTGATGTGTTGAATTTCATCACATCCGGTGTTAGGTCGAACCTCGATTCAAATATGCTGATTCTAGGGGGCTTTGGATTCGATGGTATACGCAGAACTTCGGACGCCGGGGTAACTTGGGCCCGTGTTCTCACAGACTCGAGTCCGGCGAGAGCTCGGATGTATTTTATCGCGGAAGCTCTGATAGAGGACACTCAATTCCCGGGTACGTTTTATGGTGCACGTGGAACCACCAATAACGGTATCTGGAAAAGCCACGACAACGGTGCTACATGGGATAGCATCTCGGTAATCCCATCAACATTCACAACGCGATTGTGCACTATCGCACAACGTTCCGACAGCAACAACATATTGTTCGTTGGTTGTAGAGGGGGCGTTATGGCACGCTCGGACGATTATGGCAAAACTTGGCGTAGGGTTCCGGTTCTTAATGGAGAACTTTCCATAAGCGGTGACGCAGAGATTCCAAAGATCGTATTCTCGCGTAGAGTGCCAACAACCGGATATGCAGTAGTTGCCATCACTGCGCCTGACTCGATTCGAGACAATGGTGGACTTCTTAAAACAGTCGATGGCGGGGCCACGTGGGATAGAATCGCATTCTCGGATACAAGTTTGTGGTCTGTTGCCGTTCGCGATGGTGCAGATGGAAAGGACGACATCTTTATCGGTGGCTTTCGTACAAGCAATCTGCCTACGCTGATCATCGGCGATGGCCTTGTTTATCGGTCATCCAACGGCGGTGAGTCTTGGCAACGTTTCGACGATATTCCTTGGGGGGTGAATGAACGCGAAGACACCATACGCAACGTATGGTCACTTCACATAAACCCAACAACCAACAAGGTCTATATGGCCGCGGAAACGGGTACGTTCATCTTTGACGAAGCAACATCCGTTACGGAAACACTTGTCCCTGCGTCGCATGCAACACTCAATTGCACTGTTACCGACAATGAACTCATCGTACGCGATCTCGATCCGGCAGATGATCACGCTACATGGACCATCTACTCTATGCAGGGCAGCACAGTTAGCCATGGCGTGATTCAAGATCCGCACGAGTGCCGCATCTCCACTGCATCCATGCCCACCGGGCAATATCTCCTTACGTGGGGCTCTGAACGTCGTTTCAGAACAGCATTGTTCGTTGTGGAGAAGTAGCAGTTGAGTTACGGAGTTACGGAGTTACGGAGTTACGGAGTTACAGAGTTACGGAGTTACAGAGTTACAGAGTTACGGAGTTACGTAACTAGTAACTAGTAACTAGTAACTAGTAACTAGAGTAACTTCATTCGTCAACTCTCCCAGCCTATCGATCGTACACGTGACAACGTCTCCGGGTTTGAGCCACCATGCTGGATCGAATACCTTAGAGCCATTAAGTTCGAGAAAGCAGCCTGTGCCGCAAGTACCGCTACCTATCACATCTCCTGGATAAAGCGTAACTCCATAGCTAGCACGTTCAATGATCTGTGCAAACGTCCACGACATGTCCTTCACGTTTCCTGTTGAAACGAGTGTGCCATTGACGTGGGTTGACATGGCAAGGTCATACTGATTGCCATTTGGAGTTGATGTTATTGTGTCGGCAAGTTCATCCAATGTAACAAGCCAAGGGCCAATCGATGTTGCGAAGTCCTTACCCTTTGCCGGACCAAGGTTAAGCATCATCTCCTTCATCTGAAGCGTGCGAGCGCTCCAGTCATTCATCACCATAAGACCGGCGATGTACGAGTCTGCTTCCGATGCCTTGATGTTACGACCTTGCTTCCCTATTACAATCGCACATTCAAGTTCAAAGTCAAGTTTATCGCAGTGCAGTTCTTGCACTTGGATATCTCCCGGACCGAACACGGCTTGGTGGTTAGTGAAATAGAAGATAGGAATCTCATCAAACTCCGGAATCATGTCAACGCCTCGGTTTCGTCGTGCAGCTTCAACGTGCTGGCGGAAGGCATATCCGTCGCGCATCGATGTGGGATGTGGTACAGGGGCACAGAGCTTTGTCCCTTCTACCGGCACCGAAACTCCTTGTTGTTCCGATGACTCTGCCATTGAGAACCAGGAGATCAGTGACTGAACGTCAGAGAGTGCTAATTGTCCAAGGCGAAGGAAGGCATTCATCTCTGCAGGCAATGCGGAACATTGCAGTGCCACACCTTTGGAAATAGCATGAGCACGTTCTAGATCCATGATACGATCACCAACGATCACACCAGTGCGTTCAGTGGCATTCGAGAGATATGTTACGAGTTTCATAGTTACGGGGATTCGGGGTTACAAGGTTACAATGCACAAGTTAAAACAGAAGGTCGAGCCGAGGCTCAACCTTCTGTTGGGTTATTGCTTGAGGAGCGAGATTAGCGACCGAGTGCGTGGCGCAAAGAGAGAGTGCCAACGGTTCCGAAGCCGATGAGGAACATGAGTTGGAATGGAATTGCCGCGATCTCGAGATAGCTAATAGACGTTACGATACCAAAGACGAAGTAGGCTGCGAGACCAAGTTCTACCATCACGATCCAGCCGATCTTCCTCTGCACATAACGCTTCTTCTTCCATTGATCATTGTTCTGTTCGATGGCGTACTTCGGTGTCCGCTTGAATTCCGTCTTCTTACCGATAATCGCTTCGAACACCGCACGAGTGTTGTTTACGGCTAGTCCCATCGATCCAGCCATGAAGACCGGGAAGAGAAGGAGTCTACGCTGCCAATCGAGGTGGATGGCACGCTGCGCGTACATATAGAACAAGAACGACGAAATGCTTGCGAGGACGAAGATGGACATGAAGCTGAAGAACGCGTCGTATCCGCCAACTTCGTTCTTGATGATCACGATCGGTACATTGAGGAAGGCAACCAGCATGATGAACGGGAAGACGATGTTACTCGTAAGGTGGACCGTGCATTCAAGCTTGTGCTTGACGGAGAGTCCGCTCTTCCATACAGAAGGAAGAAGTTTCTTTGCCGTTTCAACAGCCCCTTTCGTCCAACGGAACTGTTGGGTTTTGAGGGAATTGATATCTGCAGGAAGTTCTGCAGGCGACGTAACATCATTCAAGAACACAAAGCGCCAGCCGCGAAGTTGAGCACGGTACGAAAGGTCGAGATCTTCGGCCAGTGTATCGCTGTGCCAGTTTCCAGCATCTTCGATGGTCTTTTTGCGCCACACGCCGGCTGTGCCGTTGAAGTTGATGAAGAAGCCTGCCTTGTGACGGATCTGTTGTTCGATCACAAAGTGACCATCAAGAGCAAGTGCTTGTGCTCGAGTAAGGAATGAGTAGTCCTCGTTGAGATGCTCCCAGCGTGTTTGAACCATGCCAACCTTATCATCGGCGAAATACGGGACGGTCTTGATAAGGAAGTCCGGATGTGGCACGAAGTCCGCATCGAAGATGGCAACGAATTCTCCACGAGCCATTGCAAGGCCCTCTTTGAGTGCGCCCGCCTTATAGCCTTGACGATTCGTTCGGTGAATATGCTTGATATCAAAGCCTTCCATGCGGAATCGCTCTACAAGGGCAAGCGAGAGATCAACGGTCTCATCCGTGGAATCGTCGAGAAGCTGGATCTCGAGCTTGTCCTTTGGATAGTCTATAAGGCAAACGGCCTCAACAAGACGGTCTACCACATACAACTCGTTATAGAACGGGAGTTGAATGGTGACGATAGGCAGGTCTTCCCGAGAATGAGTCGGGGCTTCGTGCGTGACTTTCTGTGTCTTGTGATAGTAGTAGATCATCACCAGGCCATGCAGACCAAAGGCGAAGAGGACACAAAGAGAAAGAAAGTACGCACCGAGAAGCAGATCTTCCATGGCGTGACCGGACCTAAAATGTGAAGGGAACAGAACGTTCTGGTTCAGTTCGTTCACCAGTCGGAGACAACGGCTAGGAGCATGTCGTCGGCGATACGTCGCAGAGCTCGTTCGGCTGCTTGCCGCCGTCCCTCTGTTGCATCTGCCACATCATAGACGTCGAAGTTCTCGAACGTCCGCTTCCACACCACCTTGTTTTTGACGGCATCGAAGTATTCCGCTTCTACTGCCACCACGATACGACGTTGGTTCTCAAGATCCCCCGATTGAACCGTTGCGATTTGATCCTGTACTCGTGTGAGCACTGGAGAGAGTCGCGCGTCGCCATTGTCTTCCACCAGTTGAACGGTGTTGTCGCTCCGGAACCTGCGAACAAGCGTCTCCGTGCAGAACTCTCGGAAGGTAGGGTCACCAAAACCGCTTCGATCTATAACCGATGCAACAGACATTGTCTGTATGTGTTCCGGGACGGACCCGCCGCGAAAGGAGTAGCAAGCAGATGCCAATACCGCTAGTACAACCAAAGCAACAGACAAAAGTAGTTTGTGTATGATGTGGCTCGCATGAAGGATGTATGAAACGTTTTTCATTCTGCATTCTCTCCAACGTATGGGTTCCCTCTTCGTTCATCACCAATGGTGGTGGTTGGCCCATGGCCGGGAAAGACAATCATGTCATCCGGTAGTGCAAAGAGCCTTGTGCGTATGGCCTCGAGCAAGGTGGCCGCGTCTCCACCGGGTAGATCCACGCGTCCAACACTGCCCCGGAAGAGCGTATCTCCGGCAAAAACATATCGTGATGCATCATCGATAAAACACATCCCGCCCTCCGTATGCCCGGGTGTGTGGATAAATCGCAAGGGGGCTTGCCCGCCCCCTAACTCAAGAACACCCTGAACTCCATCGAGAGGAATTGCGTTGAGGACCGGAGCAATGGTGAATGGCAAGGGCCAAATGGTATGTTTCATCGGGTCGATGAGCCGAAAGAGGTCGGCCGCGTGGACCACTACTTTTGCGCCTGTTGCCGACGCCAATCCAGCACAATCTGCCGTGTGATCCCAATGCGTATGTGTAAGGAGGATGTCGGTTATGGTGCAGCCCTGACGATCCACCTCTTCCATGACCGGCTGGGTGCAGCCAAATGGGGCATCCACCACGTAGGCATGGGCCAGGGCGGGGTTACAAACGAGATAACACATTGTGGCTACAGGGCCACATTCAAATGCGTGGACAATTGGCATACGCGGAAACTACGACGGGTTGGGAGAATCGTTATCTTTGCCTATCTAGACAACAGGAGTTGTGATGATCCTCGACTATATACCGCTTATGATCATGATCGTTCTCGGTCTGATCTTTGGCGTGATGAACATCTTGATCGCAGAGAACGTTGGTCCGCGTAAAAGCACGCGTACAAAGCTCTCTACGTATGAGTCCGGCATGGAACCTGTGAAGACCGCTCGTGAGCGATTCACAGTAAAGTTCTATCTCGTTGCAATGATGTTCATCCTCTTTGACATCGAGATCGTATTCATGTATCCTTGGGCCGTACAGTTCCGCGAACTTGGATATTACGGTCTTGCCGCAATGGTTCTGTTCATGGTCTTGCTGTTCAGCGGCTATCTCTACGTCATCAAGAAAGGTGCTCTACGATGGGATTGAACGAACAGATTGCGCGTGACGGATTCGTCACCACTACCGTTGATTCGCTGATCACCTGGGCGCAGAAAAATTCTCTTTGGCCTATGCCTATGGGTATTTCCTGCTGTGCTATCGAGATGATGGCATTTGGAGGACCACGTGCGGACTCATCGCGTTTTGGTTCAGAACGATTTTCGTTCTCGCCACGCCAGGCAGATCTCATGATCGTTGCCGGCACGGTAACGTATAAGATGTCTTGGGTAGTAAAGAAGATTTGGGATCAAATGCCGGACCCAAAGTGGTGCATCGCCATGGGCGTTTGCACGTCTACAGGCGGTATGTTTCGCTCGTATCCGGTAGTACAAGGTATTGATCTATTCTTACCGGTAGATGCTTACGTCTCGGGTTGTCCGCCACGTCCGGAAGCTCTGATGAATGCATTGATGTTCATCCAGGATAAGGTAGCTCAATCCAAGCCCCAGCTCCTCAATCTCGGTAAGGATACAGGTGATATTCGTCGGTCCGATCTCATAGTCACACCGTAATGGTGATAGCCGGGATCATGACGGGCACGTCAGTCGATGCGATCGATATGGCGATCTGCGAAATTTCAAACAAGGGAGACCGCCACATGGTCTCCCTTTGTTCGTTTGAGACCCGCCCCTTCTCTGATGACACGAGAGAATTGATCATGCGCGCACTCGCCGGAAGCGCTTCTATGGAAGAATTGTGCGATCTGCCGTTCTTCCTCGCCCGAGATTATGCGGCCGTGGTTCGTGAACGATCATTCTCTGAACCGCTCAGCGGTGTGGCCATTCATGGTCAAACACTTTGGCACCACCCTCCAGTCTCTACGTGGCAAGCTGCCTCGGGTCCAGCCCTCGCAGCTCTGCTGTCAATTCCGGTTATCCACGATTTCCGTTCCGCTGATATCGCACTTGGTGGTCAAGGGGCTCCACTCGTCCCTGTGTTTGATGCAGCTACGCTTGTTCACCCCACCGTCGATAGAGTTGCTTTGAACGTGGGAGGTATGGCAAACATCACCATCCTGCCTCGCAATGCTTCTACCGTAGACGTGTGGGCGTTTGACACGGGTCCTGGCAATGTTTGGATCGACGCCGGGATTAGATCCACATTTGGAAAACGATACGACACAGACGGGCATATAGGTCGCGCCGGACGTGTGATCCCACCAATGTTTCAAGAGTGTACGTCCTTCCCCTACTACAACCAGGATCCTCCTAAATCTACCGGACGGGAGTTGTTTTCGGAGTCCGAGGCGCGCCGGCTGATCACAAAATATTCGCATCCATCAAGCCCCCTTGAAGATGTTGTTACAACAATGACCGAGGTAACAGCATGGTCGGTTGCAGACCACATCAAGCGATACGCTCCTACAACAACGGAAATTCTTGTTTCTGGAGGGGGCTCGCAGAATTCATACTTGTTGGAACGCATCGGAGTCTTGCTACGCGAGGCGGGAGTTGAGGCTACAATTGTGGTGCATGAACATTGGAATGCCAAGGAAGCAATGGCTTTTGCCTATTTGGGATGGCGAACGATCAATGGACTCCCGGGCAACCTTCCAAGGGTGACAGGTGCTAGCCGAGCCGTTGTACTGGGCAGTATCGCAAAGGCTTGAAAAACCGAGAACTCTACGCTACTCAGCTGTGTTTCGTAATTTTGCCGTCTCACGATATTAACACGCAAGGTTTTCCGCATGTTCACGCTCCAGCTAACCGAGACGCACGAAATGATTCGCGACACAGCACGCCAATTTGCGCGTGACGAAGTTGCACCCACATCGATCGAGCGTGATAAGAACGGAATCTTTCCTACGGAGATTGTGAAAAAGTTGGGAGAGCTGGGTTTTCTCGGGATGATGGTCTCTCCAGAATGGGGCGGATCGGGACTTGATGCTTTCAGCTACGTATTGGCCATGGAGGAGATCTCCGCCGTTGATGCCTCGGTAGGCGTTGTGATGTCAGTGAACAACTCCCTTGTCTGCTGGGGCCTAGAGACCTATGGGTCTGATGCACAAAAGGAAAAGTGGCTTCGCCCGCTCGCTACGGGTCAGGTCCACGGTGCCTTCTGTCTCTCCGAGCCTGAGGCCGGGTCTGATGCAACCTCTCAGCACACATCAGCCGAAAAGGTTGATGGCGGTTGGGTTTTGAATGGAACCAAGAATTGGATAACGAACGGAACAACGGCCGGCACCTATTTGGTTATGGCTCAGACCAATCGCGAGCTGCGTCACCGAGGTATTTCCTGCTTTATCATCCCGCGCGACACGCCCGGCTTTGAGCCTGGTCTAAAGGAAGACAAGCTGGGTATTCGTTCAAGCGATACGTGTTCCATTGGACTCACCAATGTTTTTGTACCGGATGACCAGGTTCTTGGAGATGTAGGACAGGGATTTAAGATCGCGATGGAGTCACTGAACGGCGGGCGGATCGGCATCGCTGCACAGGCACTCGGTATCGCAAAGGGCTCATTCGATGCAGCGTTGGTTTATTCAACCCAACGCAAGGCATTCGGCAAGCCAATAGCAGACCTTCAAGCCATCCAACTCAAGTTGGCCGACATGGCAACACGACTCGAAGCCTCGCGCATGCTTGTCTATCGTGCCGCCTACATGAAGGATCAACATCAGAACTACATCAAGGCTGCTGCACAAGCAAAACTCATGGCATCACAGACAGCCGTCTACAACGCTCTCGAATCCATCCAAGTTCACGGCGGCTATGGCTACGTTCGTGAATATCTTGTTGAGCGCTACCTCCGAGATGCAAAGATCACCGAGATCTACGAAGGCACAAGCGAGATCCAACATATCGTGATCGCAAGGGAGTTGTTGAAGGAAGTCAGTTAGATTGTTAGAGTGCTAGAGTGCTAGAGTGCTAGACGAAAGCAGCACTCTAACAATCTAACAATCTAACATTCTCAACATTCTAGCTACGGAAGCCGTGCTCCGAGTTTTACTTCCCACAGGCGCTGGTAGCGTGTGATGTTACCCGTGGTGTTTACCGAGCGAGAGACATCGAGCATGAAGTAGCGCATAGCGTCGGCGTCTGAGAGTACCGTGAACGGGACAGAGATTGTGATGGTGCTATTGCCTGCGAAGTCGCTGATCTGACCGGTAAGGCGATAGCTCACATCACTGAAGAGCTGACCAGAAACGGTCAATCGAGATTGCGTGATGTCGGACCCGATATCGATCTGTGTGCTTTGCACAATGCCCCCTACTCCACTCAGAAGATCACCAAGGGCACTCGTTGCCATGGCGGAAAGTGAGGCGTTCACTTCACCAACAAGATTGCCTTGACCACTTGATGTGAGTTCGTCCTGTGTTTTGCCAACCAGAATGAGCATAAGGGCATCTCCTGTGATCTTGGCAGAGTCTCCCTCTTGTTTTCGGTCATTCCGATACACAGACCAACGAGCGATTGGCTTCTGTTTTGTCCCAGTGATAAGAATTTCAACGCGGAAGTCTTCGGTCTTATTGTCACTGAGAGTACGTCGATCCTTATAGACAGCTTTCAGATCAAGTGTAGGATCGGTCATACCTCCACTTGTAAAGTCCAGTGTTCCACTGGCTACAAATGGCTTATAGAATTTGTACGTGGACGTACCATCTTTTACCCGAACCTTGCCGCGTAGGTTGGTTGAACCGTCAACGAATCGTCCAGTGAAATTCAACGGAATTCGTTGATCCACTTGCTCCAAATCTGCGATAAGGATCTCGAACATGCCGAACACCATTGTCATGAGTGTTCGCCCCTTTAGATAGATGTCAAGGTCGTATCGAAGTATGTCAACAAAGGATGCCGTGGTACTCTTTACGATCGACTCTAAGGCACGGGCAACAGGATGAACCTTGCTGGTGTCTCGAACTGACGTATCGGATGCTATCCGCTCTCGCATCGCACGTTCCAAGACAGAATTGTACCGCTTGTTTGTGTCACTTGCGCGGTTGTACTCAAACGCAGTGTATCGTGATCGTGTTGATGATCGTTCTTGTGGGAAAATGATGTCTGTATACAAGACGTGGATGTCGCCCTCAAGCATCGGAGAGTCGAGCTTGCCAAAGAAACGGATTGGCTTCTTTCCAGTGGCTATGACGATGTCACCAAAAATATCCGGACTTCTTGCCTGCGATGCCTTATTCATGACCAAAACGCCGGGAGAACGTATTGTGAAATCCAGGCTTTCTACGGCAAGACCGTTGAAGACAACAAGCCCTTGTGCATAGGCAATTCCATTCTTCCTGTCTCGATCGCGATTTCGGATCACAACTGTATCGAGATGGAGGTTTGAACCTTCGAGGTGCAGCACTCCATCAGCATCGTAGATGATATTGGTAGCTGAAGACAAGAAGCTAGCGTTTTTAAATCGTGCATTCCCGCCGAGTTCAATATCGTCAGGCGTTGTCCCCTTAACTGTGATAATTCCGTCTGCAATGCCTTGGAGTCGCTCAATAGCCGGGAGGAAGGGCTCAATGGTTGCAAGGGCCAACTTGTTGGCTCGCATCTCGATATCAACCGGCTTTCCTTTAACGAGTCGTTCATTCACTCCACGAAGCCCGAGGTCAAGGGGCAGATGTTTCACAACGAGATCGAGAGTTTTGACCTCTGTTTTGAGAGCAGGATTGGAGATGGTTACAGAGCCCGTTACATCGCGGTTCTCGTGATGGAGGGCAGTTGCAAGAGTGCCAATGAGTTCCCCATTATAGCGAACTCCGATAGCATCAATGTCGAGGTCCATCACAGGGGCTTCCCACGGACCATTGATACGAGCTGTGAGCTCACGTACCATTCCATCGATGAGCCGAACCGGATGTCCATCGGACAGGTCAACAAATCGTGGGATACTGGCGAGGTTAAGATTCTGAACAACAACGGCAAGGCTATCGAACCGATCGGTAGAGAACCTACCATTGGCAACAACTACTTCAGCGTCTAATCGCTGCACTGCGAGATCTCTCACACGGAAGTTGCCATCACGCAAGGTCAATCCTGATGAATGTAGCGACCTCCATTCCAAGCCACGCGCAGTATCGACGATCACATGCAGCGAATCGATCAAGAGATCTGCAGAATCAGCGTAGAATTGTCCTATCAACCCAACTCCCGCTGTGATATCATTCACTTCGGCTCTGCCTCGCAGACGGATTGAGTCTCCTCGAGCAGACATATTGATCACCGGCTTCTTAACACGCATCGAATTCACCGTCAGCATGGAATCGATACGACCTACAATCGTCAATTCAATGAGCCTCGGTGATGTTGCTACATCCGCAAGACGAGTTGTGGTTGAAAGGTGTACTCTGTCACTGATGATACGTGTTGAATCGGTTTGAACGATGAGGTCCGCTACGTCAAGCGTATCAATGTCCAAAAACATACTATCCGTTGAACACATGATGCGTCCTCGGACACGTGCCGACGCGGACAACGTAACGCTGTCCATGAGAATATTCAGCGGTGATGCATCTCTCAGTACAACATTGAACGACGCTTCTAACGGCTTTACCGGAGCACCGATGTATTCTACATATCCGGAGTTTGGGTAGAAGTATCTGATGCGCTGCTTCACGGCATCAAAGGTATTGTCAACGGCTGTTCCAAACGCTCCGATCAGATTCGAAGGTTGAAAGGCTCCGTGTACCTCACCCGACATGAACGGGGCTTCAATGGTGATCGACTTAATCTCACCAATACTCGTGATCTGTCCCTTCAATGTAAACGGCAAAAGAGCACGATCATCGAGAGAGAATTCGTCTATCTCTGCGCTAATACTTCCTAAGAGGCTGTCGAGTTCAATTCCTTCCGCATCAACGTCCAGCCTGCCCGTGAAGCGTGTTGGGAGTGATTGTGCTTCGAGCAAGGCAGCAAGATCAATGGCCGAAAACTCGACGTGTCCGGAATATCTTGGGTGAGCGGTATCTGCTACATTGATCACACCGCGATATCCAACTAAGCGATCATCGGGTGTGAGTGCATATTCATCGATGCTGTCGAGTCTGAACGGAGTAAGATCCGCGAACATCGTATCTACCGTCAGCTCTCCTGCCCCATTAGCGTGAAGCATGAGTCGAGCACGTCGCACTGGACGTGTTGCCACCACGCTTCTATTGAGTTCAATCTGATAGGTACCTTCGAGGTCCTGAAGCGTTACGCCTCTTCCATTCAGCAACACTCGCCCATTGAGCTTAGTTGCAACTCCTGAGTCGGCGAACACAGCTAGGTCGCCATTCTTGATCTCCATGTCCACTTCATAACCCAACCGCTTGCCGGCAAGGAAGAGTTTCATCTCACCATCTACATGTCCCGGCCTATCTCCGCCGTGCACCTCGAACCAGAGAGAATCAGCCGGATGACCGGTGAGGTGAACCCGATCCATGACCGTTGTGCCGAGGAACGGAAGATCGGGCATCTCCACAAAACGCAGCCTACGGCGGACATCTGCATATCGCGCATGCGAATCATGTACCTTGATGTCAATGCCAAGATGGTCCGGATCATTGATGTCCGTGAGGTATACAGACCCCAATACGTGACCATCACCCGAGTGAAGATCGATATCATCGATCTTGAAATTCGCGCCGGCAAACACCGCATCTGCTTTGAGCGTATACGAGTCTATAATGTCGATATCCGGCACAACAAAATGTACATCTGGTCCCCATATTCGTTCAGCATCTACCGCTCCAATGATCGGGTGGAGAGCAAGTATTGAGTCGTTGATCCCGTCTTGTAAAACATCATGGTTATCAATTCGTGCGCGCAAAGCTAACTCTGTCTTCACAAGCTTTATTCCCAGGGACTGTAGGTCTAGGAACGTCGGTGTGATTCTTGCGGCCATCGTCAGTTCTCGAACATCAAGTGTCCGCATGAACTCATCATAGAATGACAAATGATTGATTGCTATTGTATAATCATGGTCCTTCAATGCAAGCCGCACTTCTGCGCGCAGTTCAAATGCCTTTAACGAGAGGTGCATCGGGTCAAAGACAGAACCGTCACCTCGAGCGGTAGTGCGATCATCGACTACCACAGTACCTTCTGTTATCGATATGCCCCGTATGCGGAGAGTCAGGTTCGGAGGGGGCGTTGTGGTGGTGTCTGCAGATGGCTTCACAATATGCGACACATTCCATACACCATCCTTGCTTTGAATGATGGCAATGCGCGGGCGGACAAGTTCAACTTTATTCACAGCCAGTGTACGACCGAACAAGGCTGCCAGATCGTACGAGATCGAGAGCCGATCCGCTTCTAGCACCATAGTACCATTGGCATACAACTGCGGATGTTCAAGGACAATTCCTCGAAAAATGTCCAGGTGAACGTCATCGCATGCAACTCTGCCTTCAAGTTGATCATTGATCAGGCTCAGCACCTGCTTGCGCATGAACGTACGAGCCATCTCTGTCTGTGCAATGAGGACGATCAGACCGGCAAGAATGATAGCAGTGCCGGTAAGGCGATAGATCCAACGAAACACAAAGACCGCAGTTCGTCGCCACCATGGGCGGCGAACTGCGGTCTGTTCAGATGTCGTTGGGTCGTCTATCATTCACCCTGCGCTTTAGAGTATCTAGCCTGACCAGAAGCCTCATTGAGAAGTTCCACATGGCACCATACCTTGCCCTGTGCAGTGACCTCGTAAAGCAATGCAACTACGTCCTGACGTGTAACAGGTCCGTTGGCAATGTACCTACAGCGGTAGTGATCCACGAGGAGGATATCGGGCGTTGGACCGGGCCACACCTTTGTACCACGATTTGATAGCATCCGAAGTGTAAATGGTCCAACAGATTGCGGCATATCCGGTAAGCCATCCTTATGCTCCACAAACACATCCGCCCCATGCAAAGTCCAGTCTTCTGTTATCACTTCAGGTGCGTGAAATGCAGGAACTGCCATAATAACAGGTGTGAGGTCTACATCGTGATTAGGATGAAGTCGGGCAATGATGGCCTCAGTGAATTCCTTCGTTGATGCTGTTCCGCCCAGGTCACGCGTTTTAATTCCCGAAGCCAACGTTGCTGTGAGTGCGTCCTGGATCATTTCTGCATGCCCAACGTGACCCATGTATTGCAACATCTGGACACTGGAAAGAAGGATCGCTGTTGGATTGGCCAGCCCCTTTCCTGCAATATCCGGTGCAGAACCATGCACAGCTTCGAACACTGCACAATTTTTCCCGATGTTGCCACCCGGTGCAACACCAAGTCCACCAACGATACCGGCACACAGGTCCGAGACAATGTCTCCGTAGAGATTTGGAAGTACAAGTACATCGAACTGTTCTGGGCGCGACACAAGCTGCATACAGCAGTTGTCCACGATGATGTCGTTGGCTTCAATATCCGTGTATTCGGCAGCAACCTGACGGAATACTTCGAGGAACAACCCGTCTGTTATCTTATGAATGTTCGCTTTATGAACACACGTTACCTTCTTCCGTCCAAGCTTACGTGCCTCCTCAAATGCATACCGAATTGCAGCCATTGACCCCTGCCGTGTGATCAGTTTCAAACACTGGGCAACGTTTGGTGTTTGAAAATGCTCGATGCCGGCATACGTGTCTTCAACATTCTCACGAATAATCAGGATATCCACTCCGTCGAACCGCGTCTCCACGGCAGGCATCGACTTTGCAAGACGAACGTTTGCATATAGCTCAAGCCCCTTACGGATCGTGACGTTCACACTCTTATGCCCACCACCCACAGGTGTTGTTGTAGGTCCCTTCAACGCGATCTTGTTCCGGGTGATACTCTCTAATGTTTCAGGGGGCACACCATTCCCGAACTTCTCAATCGCTTCCAAGCCTGCGATGGCCTTTTCCCATGTAACGGGAACCTTGGCTGCTGCAAAGACCGCAACAACACTTTCACAGATCTCTGGGCCAATCCCATCACCTTCGATCAACGTAATCGTCTTCATTTGTCCTCATTGATGATTGATTTGACTTTCGCCTCTTCTCCTCATCGGGCTAAAGCCCGACGCTAGCCTTTTTCTACATCATCTCAACAACAACGGCTGAGGCTTCTCCGCCCCCGATGCACAATGTTGCCAAGCCGTACTTCTTGCCCTGACGTTTCAATGAGTACAGCAACGTTGTAAGGATACGAGCGCCACTTGCGCCGATCGGATGGCCGAGGGCAACTGCACCACCCTGTACATTGATCTTTTCGCGCGGAATGCCAAGCTGTTGCTTTGCAGCGAGGGCAACTACGGCAAAGGCTTCATTGATCTCGAAGAGATCAATATCATCAAGCTTGAGGCCTGCTTTGGCAACAACGTTTTTGATCGCTTCAACGGGTGACGTTGTGAACCACATTGGGTCCTGAGCAAACGATGCTTGAGCGATGATGCGAGCCATTGGTTCACAATCGTGAACTGTGAGTGCCGCTTCTGATGCGAGCACGATAGCTGCGGCACCGTCATTGATCGAAGACGAG
Source organism: uncultured Ignavibacteria bacterium (assembly GCA_937870915.1). Lineage (GTDB taxonomy): Bacteria > Bacteroidota > Ignavibacteria > Kapaibacteriales > Kapaibacteriaceae > UBA10438. The sequence goes on along the minus strand of CALMZQ010000195.1, from coordinate 6,807 downwards.
CTCGCTGCAGTCACGGTGCCGTCCTTCTTAAAGGCAGGCTTTAGCGTTTTAAGCTTATCAAAATTCACCTTCATCGGTTCTTCGTCTGTGTCAACGATCACATCACCCTTACGTCCGGCAACTGTGACCGGAACGATTTCGGCTGAGAACCATCCGTTCTTCTGCGCTTCCTGAGCGCGCTGATACGACTCGATCGTGTATTCATCCTGCATATCTCTCGTGAAGTTGCATTCCGAAGCACAGAGCTCGGCCGCATCGCCCATTCCCGTTTGATTGTACACATCCCAGAGTCCATCCCACTGCATGAGGTCCACCATGCGTGCATTGCCAAATTTGACGCCCTTGCGCGAATCGAGCATGGCATGGGGCGCATTGGTCATCGATTCTTGTCCGCCGGCAACTACGATCTGGGCATCGCCACAGCGAATTGCCTGGTCGCCCAACATCACAGCCTTGAGACCTGAACCACAGACCTTGTTGATGGTCATGGCAGGTACAGAATTCGGAAGTCCAGAAAAGATCGTGGCTTGGCGTGCAGGAGCTTGGCCAACGCCCCCTGTGAGGACGTTACCCATAATGACTTCGCTGATGACATCAGGGCTGATTTTTGCCCGCTCAACAGCGGCCTTGATAGCAATGGCACCTAATTGTGGAGCACTAAGGTCAGCCAAAGACCCAAGTAGAGACCCGATCGGCGTACGAGCGGCAGAGATGATGTAGGTCATGCTGGTTGTTCAGTTAAGGAGTTACAGAGTTACGGAGTTACCGTACCAAGGGTACAGCCAACAAAAATACCAATTCGGGGCTGAGTAGAAGACTTGGGTTGGGGATATCTCCGACGGTAGAGTGTACGTGAGATAACGTGTGACTTCCGTATTTTCGCCAGACTCTACTGTAAGCAACTATCATCTCAGCCCGCACATCACGAGAACATCATGAACAAGGGTCGTATCGTTCAGGTCATCGGACCAGTCATCGACGTAGAATTCGGCGATGGCCATATTCCAGCCGTTCTTAACGCACTCACCGTCAATCGTACGTCGATCGAAACAGGCAAGGCAGAAGTGCTTGTCTGCGAGGTGCAGCAACACCTTGGTGAGGATCGTGTTCGTGCGATCTCCATCGACTCTACTGACGGCCTTGTCCGCGGTATGGAAGTAGTTGATACAGGCGCGCCTATCTCCGTCCCGGTTGGACCGGGCGTACTCGGAAGGCTCATCAACGTGATTGGCGATGGAATTGACAACAAAGGTCCAATAGCCGGAGACAAGCGCTGGTCCATTCATCGCCCGGCACCGAACTTTGCAACCCTCTCCACGCAAAAGGAGATGTTCGAGACCGGTATTAAGGTAATCGACCTCATCGAGCCGTTCACAAAGGGTGGCAAGACTGGTCTCTTCGGTGGCGCCGGTGTAGGCAAGACGGTCATCATCCAGGAGCTTATCCACAACATCGCAAAGCAGCACGGCGGTTACTCCGTGTTCGCCGGTGTTGGTGAGCGTACTCGTGAAGGAAATGACCTTTACCTCGAAATGACAGAGTCCGGTGTTATCGACAAGACAGCCCTAGTATTCGGTCAGATGAACGAACCGCCGGGAGCTCGTGCTCGTGTTGCTCTTACGGCTCTCACAATGGCCGAATATTTCCGTGACGAAGAAGGACGCGACGTGCTTCTCTTCGTTGACAACATCTTCCGATTTACACAGGCCGGCTCAGAAGTCTCAGCCCTCCTCGGCCGTATGCCTTCTGCCGTAGGGTACCAGCCAACGTTGGCAACGGAAATGGGCGCTCTCCAAGAGCGTATCGCTTCTACGGATCGTGGCTCAATCACATCTGTTCAGGCCGTATACGTGCCTGCGGATGACCTTACTGACCCAGCTCCGGCAAATACGTTCAGTCACCTTGATGCCACAACGGTTCTTAGCCGTCAGATCGCAGAGCTGGGCATCTATCCGGCGGTGGATCCACTCGATTCCACCTCGCGCATCCTCGACCCGCTGATCATCGGTGAGCTCCACTACAACACGGCAACACGTGTGAAGAAGATCCTTCAGACCTACAAGGACCTTCAGGACATCATCTCGATCCTCGGTATGGACGAACTCTCCGACGAAGACAAGTTGACGGTGTACCGCGCTCGTAAGATCCAACGATTCTTCTCGCAGCCCTTCCACGTTGCCGAGCAGTTCACCGGTTTTGCAGGCCGCTATGTAAAAATCAACGACACAATCGCCGGATTCAAGGCAATCCTCGACGGTGATGTTGACGACGTACCGGAAGGCTACTTCAGCTACAAGGGAACTCTTGACGAAGTTTTGGAAGCCTACAAGAAGTCGCAGAACTAATATGTCCGAACACATCCTCAACGTCAGCGTTGTAACCCCACGAGCAACTGCCTACGAAGGCACAGCACTCGCTGTGAGCGTGCCTGGTTCACAAAGCCCTTTCCAAATCCTGTACAATCACGCACCGATCATCTCTTCGTTGGATATCGGTGTGCTGAAGATCGAGGATGAAAAGAATCATGTGTCCTACTTCGCCGCTCGCGAAGGCTTCGTTGAAGTGCTGAAGAACAACGTTAACATCGTTGTTCAAGACATCCTTCAAGCAAGCAACATCGATGTTGTTGCAGCTGAGAACGATCTTGCTTCCTCACGCGCCAAAGCAGACTCCGATCCGGATCGCAGCGCTCGTGAACTCGCACGGAAGGAAGTGCACTGGGCTGAGGCGCGCATACGCGCTGCGAGACTGCAGTCAGAGTAGAGAACAGCGAACACAGAACAGCGAACACAGAACAGCGGACAGTGAATATTTGAATTCGCTGTTCGCTGTTCGCTATTCGCTGTTCATTTGGCTATTTTTGCCTATGGCACTCGAAAAGATCCTCAGCGAAGGCATCACATTTGATGATGTACTTCTTGTTCCGCGGTATTCGGAGACTCTCCCGCGCGACGCAGACACCTCAGCCTTTCTAACGCGTAACATCAAACTTCGGATACCGATCATCAGCGCAGCGATGGACACGGTAACGGAATCGTCGATGTCTATTGCACTTGCTCGTGAAGGGGGCCTTGGGATCATCCACAAAAACATGTCGATTGAACGACAGGCCGAAGAAGTTGACCGTGTGAAGCGATCTGAAAGCGGGATGATCCGTAAACCGATCACGATGCGCCGAGAGAACACCGTGCGGGATGCCCAGGACCTCATGGCCAAATACAAGGTATCCGGGTTTCCGGTGATCGATGAATCAAACAGACTCGTTGGGATTGTTACCAATCGCGATATGCGATTTGCACTCAACAGTGATGAACCTGTTGCGAATATCATGACGAGTGAAGGTCTCATTACTGCTTCTATCGGGACAACACTCGAAGATGCCGAGCGCATCCTTCATCAACATCGCATTGAGAAGCTCCCGATCGTTGATGATTTGGGTGTGCTTGTTGGCCTCATGACGGTTAAAGACATTTCGAAGAAGCAGAAGTATCCAAAGGCAGCAAAGGATGATCAAGGCCGACTTCTTGTAGGCGCAGGTCTTGGTATTGCTTTTGACACTATGGATCGTGTGGCAGCGCTTGTAGATGCAGGCGTTGATGTTGTGGTGGTAGACACAGCACACGGACACACCAAGGGTGTGATCACCATGGTGAGTGCCATCAAGAGTCGATACTCATCACTGAATGTGATCGCCGGAAATATCGGCACTGGCGATGCCGCACAAGCGCTCATTGATGCAGGCGCAGATGCCGTCAAAGTAGGCATCGGCCCCGGCTCCATCTGCACTACCCGCGTTGTAGCCGGTGTTGGGGTACCGCAGATCACGGCAGTCATGAATGTCGCAGAGGTAGCGTCACGCTCAAATACACCGGTGATCGCCGACGGTGGCATTAAGCAAACCGGAGATGTTGCTAAGGCCATTGCCGCCGGTGCAGACACCGTGATGGTTGGTGGTATGCTTGCCGGACACGAAGAATCTCCCGGAGAAAAGGTCCTCCTCGAAGGCCGTGCTTACAAGATGTATCGCGGAATGGGTTCGCTAGGTGCCATGAACCAAGGTTCTGCAGATAGATACTTCCAAGACGTTGAAGACGAGATTGCAAAACTGGTTCCGGAAGGCATTGAGGGACGCGTCCCGTACAAGGGTAATGTTGCCGATACGGTCTATCAACTTGTAGGCGGACTCCGCGCAGCCATGGGCTACTGCGGCTGTTCAACGATCGAGGACATGAAACGAGATGCACGGTTTGTTCGTATGACGTCGGCCGGATTGCGCGAGTCGCATCCGCATGACATCATCATCACAAAAGAATCTCCGAACTATAACACTCGCTAACCATGGCTACAACCTCTCAGACGAACACCGCTAAACAACGTCTTGCCGCACTCCGCTCGGAGATGAAGGCCAACAAACTTGATGCCTACGTTATCGCTCACGTGCCTAGTTTGCGTTATCTCTTCGGTTTTTCTGGATCTACGGCTCTTGCAATCGTAACCGGTCGCAAGGCATACTTCTTCACCAATGATCTCTACGAAGTTCAGGTTCGCAAAGAACTTATCAAGCTCGACGGGCTTGAAGTGATCATCGATCGCGATTCGTGGGGAACTCTTGCAAAGAAGGGGCTAGCTAAGACGTGGAAAACTGTTGGATTCGATCCAACCAAACACTCCGTTGCTGCCTACAAGGTGATGAAAAAGGCCCTTGGCAGTGCGAAGCTCATTGAGGTTGTTGGTATTGTTGAGAACATCACACGCGTCAAGAGTGCTGCTGAGATCAAGAGTATCAGTCAGGCAGCTCAGATCGCAAGTACTGCCTATGAACGAATGTTGGGAATGCTCAAGCCGGGGATGACCGAACATCAGGTCTCCACGTTTCTCGCATCCACTACCCGCGAGTTAGGTTCAGAGAAGGATGCATTTGATATCATCGTGGTTGCAGGTGTACGCAGTGCAATGCCCCATGGTAGAGCAAGTTCCGCTGTGATCAAAAGCGGAGATGTTGTGACGGTGGACTTTGGATGCTGTGTGAATGGATTATACAGCGACATGACGCGTACATTCTGCGTAGGCTCTCCTGGTAAAAAGGTAATGGAAGTGTTTGGTGTTCTCTATGATGCACACCTGACGGCACTTGATGCGGCAGTGAGCGGCGTTAGCGCTGCTGACCTCGACAAGGCAGCCCGCACGGTCATTGAACGTGCCGGATACGGAGAGTACTTCCGCCACTCGCTTGGTCATGGGCTCGGATACGAAGTACACGAAAACCCTCGTGTTTCATCGGCGAACAAGGGAGAGACTATTCCGTCGAATTGTGTGATCACAATCGAGCCAGGCATCTATCTGCCTGGCAAGTTTGGAATGCGCATCGAAGATGATGTAGTTGTTACTCCTAACGGTCCAAAGATCCTCACTACTGCCCCCCACGAACTCGTGATCGTGTAAGGAGCAATGGCACAGCATTCCGTCCTCGTCTTCGCCTATTATTTCCCGCCAATGGGATTGAGTGGCGTACAACGCGTCGCAAAATTTGTAAAGTATCTTCCCGAAAATGGGTGGCAACCACACGTCATCACTACGGGACCAACGGCATATTACGCCCATGATCCTTCCCTGCTCCATGAGCTAGAAGGACGAGACATCGTCATTCACCGAACCAGTGGCGCAGATCCCAATTCCCTTCTCAAGGGCAAGGGTACGGTAAAGATGCCGCGTGAGTGGATGAGAAAGCTCATGCGTAAGGCTAGCGACACAATCTTTATTCCCGACAACAAACGCAGTTGGGCAAAACAAGCACTTGGTCTTGCTCGTGAACTAGTGAAAGAACACACGTTCGACGCAATCTTTGTGAGTGGTCCACCCTTCTCAGCAATGATGGCAGCGGCTGAACTCAGCGAAGAAACGGGCATTCCTCTGGTTGTGGATTATCGAGACCTATGGTACGGTAATCAATTCCACTTCTATCCAACTCCATGGCATGCTCACCGTCATCAAGCGTTGGAGCATGATGTGCTGACGCATGCCTCGCGGATCACCGTCACAAATCGTCGACTCAAAGAGCGTCTGATTGCTACATATAACCATCTCAACTTTGAAGATGTCGTGATTCTCCCGCATGGATTCGATCCCGAAGACATCCCTGCTTCGCCCCCTAACAAGCGCAATGACGGTGTGTTTCGATTGACCTATGCCGGTATCTTCTACGATGTAGTTACGCCGATTCCATTCTTCAAAGCAATGAAGAAGGTCATGTCAGAACGCAAAGACGTCCCCGTTGAGTTACACTTTGCCGGACTGTTGCGCGATGAATACAGCAAGGCCGCTAAAAAGTTTGGCCTCTCCGATGTAATCCATGATCATGGCTATTGCGCCCACGAAGATTCTGTGAAGCTTCTCATGGAAAGTGATGTGTTGTGGATGATGGTTGGTAACACACGTAATGCAGACACCATCTCCAGTGCCAAGCTCTACGAATATTTCGGCACACGCAAGCCACTGCTTGTAAGTGTCCCCAATGGCGCACTGCGTAAGGATGCGGAACGGTACGGGGCTTCCTGGATCACAGACCCGGATGACGTAGAAGCCATTGCACTTTGCATCAACGAAATGATCGATGCTTGGAAGAAAGGGGCTCTCCCCCGTCCGGATGAGTCCGTGGTTGAACAATTCAATCGCAAAGCCCTAACAAGTCAGCTCGCACGCCAACTCGCCCTCTCTACACGTGTCCTTTAATCATCCTACGTCCCATCCTACGTCCCATCCTACGTCCCATCCTACGTCCCATCCTACGTCCCATCCTACGTCCCATCC
>CALMZQ010000194.1 GCA_937870915.1 uncultured Ignavibacteria bacterium | reverse complement strand
GATCGAGTGGGAGCCGAAGTTGGAGCCCAGTTCAATGTACTATCGATATTCACGTGGTTACAGCTCGTAGTTGGTGGAGCCATACAGGGAAACGTAATGACAGGCGATGTCATACTCTCGTCGGAATGGGCAGATAGTGTCTATTCTACAACAGCAACCTATGATCCGGCGTTTCGCATCGGCATTCGTACTGAAGGTGGTCTAACTGTTCACGTCCCATCCACCCCGCTACTCCTCTCGGTTCTTGCCGGTTACCAAAACAATAATCTCATTGGCAAGAGAAACGAGATGTATACTGAGAACCTGCGACTTGGCGAGGTTTCAGTCCCCTTGACTGACGATGTGTTCCCTGGTAACGGTAATGACACTCCACGAGTGATCAGTTCTTGGACGTGGCGACTTCTGTTTGGGATCCAGTTATAGCAGATATGAGTCCTAGAAACAAGTGGGATAACTAGAGTTTGAACTACTTCGGTCTATGCTCATCTACAGCCGGTCCTCTACGCCTCATCCCCCTGCCCCTTCTCACCTCTTTGATAGGGGAAAGCATTCTGATAAAGGACGTCGGTTCGTGTTGTTAGATATGAATATGTACGAGCGTGCAAAGTTGTTAAGGAGCGTCATTGCTTTCAACTTATGCGCCTGTTGAGATATCTGCTGGGGATAACGATGACTGCCATATTGGAATACTATTCCGTAAGAGTTTTCCTCCGTGTTATTTTTTAGCACGACGAAGAACCACCAAATGCCCACAGACCAACATTCTTCACCCGAGAGGCCGGGACGTATGAGTAGACCCCATGTAGTTTTGTTTCTGTTCATTACAGTTGTCGGCTGCACTGTTGCAACCAACACGAAGAAATTTAGAGACCTTAGATCCTCAATGAGCCCGGATCGGGTGATGGATGTTACGAGCACATCACCAAAACAAACGACATCTATAACCTTAGACTCCACAACCTACCGTTTGGATCTGTATTTCGTCTATATCGATGGTGAGAACCGAATGATAGGAGCAGGAGTAAACGGCGGTGCTTATGACGCCGGTGGCAATTACGTGGGAGAAGGAAAGGGCTCATATCGCTCGGATATAACATCAAGGGGCAGCTTTGGCAAGTATCTGCTGTGCTATCGCCGAGACTCATTGTTGTATTGGGATCTCCTCGAGAATCTCGAATCAAGCAATGACTCATTGCGCATGCTTCTGGCTAAAACCGCGAAAGACTCCTTAAAATAAGTGTGAGGTGACTGTAGAAATTCCGCCTGCCTTGACCATCGCAATCCGCGTTGCCGAGACCACGTGAGAACGCACTCCAACGCCTAGACAACAACAATTGAGCATTGGGCTTAATAGGTCAGCATATCACAAGAATCAGTGATCAATTGCGTGCAGAATGAGATGATTGGGTTGTGTGGTTTCTAAAGCTTACACAATATGAAGCCCCTCTCGAGCGTAGCGTGCGAGAGGGGCAGATGGCGAAGCCATCGGGGTGA
>CALMZQ010000193.1 GCA_937870915.1 uncultured Ignavibacteria bacterium | reverse complement strand
GATGATACAGGGATCTTCAACCGCGACTCCTTTGTCTCCTTCTTGGAGACCAAGACCCGCGAAGACGGCATGGACGTTGGTCCGCAGCTCTCGTTCCTGTTCCAGCTTCTTAACACGCCACCGGAGAAACGCCCAAAGAATCTCGACGAGGAACTCCAGGCATTCCCCTACGTCAACGGAAGTCTGTTCGCAGAGACCATACCGACACCCAACTTTGATCGGGAGATGCGGGAACGCCTGTTGGAATGTGCCAACTTCGATTGGACATTCGTCTCACCTGCGGTGTTTGGAGCGATGTTCCAAGGGGTCATGAACGCCGCAGAGCGTCGGAACCTCGGCGCTCACTACACCAGCGAAAAGAACATCCTCAAGGTCGTGTCCGGATTGTTCTTGGATGAGATCGAAGAGGAACTGACAAAGGCACGTTCATCGGAACATCGCCTTCGTGCTCTTCATGATCGTATCTCCCGAATGCGATTCCTTGACCCTGCCTGTGGATGCGGCAACTTCCTGATCGTCACGTACAAAGAGCTGCGACGGATCGAGATCGAGATACTCCTTCAAATGGAAGCACTGGGCAAGATCTCTGGCAAGGGGCAACAGGTCTCCGATATCTCCGCATTGTCGCGGCTCTCCGTCCACTACATGTTCGGCATTGAAATCGAAGAGTTCCCTGCACGCATCGCCGAGGTTGCTCTCTGGCTGATCGACCACATCATGAACGTTGATCTCGCCCGCGCGTTCGGTGGATACTTCGTTCGTCTGCCCCTTACCAACGGACCAACGATTCAAAACACTGACGCCTTAGAGATTGACTGGCGAACCGAGTTCATTGACACAGAGCCCGATGCCGAGTGGTACATCCTTGGGAATCCCCCCTTCATCGGTGCAACGACAATGTCCGACAGACAGAGGAATCAACTTCGCAGGGTATTTGGCGACGTGACTGGGGCAGGCGGAACGTTGGACTATGTTGTTGGTTGGTACATCAAGGCAGCAGAGTCGATCCAAGGGACGTCTATTAAGTGTGCTTTTGTCTCGACGAACTCAATATCACAAGGGGCGCAGGTAGGATTTCTGTGGAAGCGACTTGTGAATGGGTTTGGTACCAAGATCAACTTCGCTCATCAAACTTTCAGATGGTCGAACGAAGCAAGAGGTGTAGCCGCCGTGCACGTCGTGATTGTAGGATTCTCGACCGTCACTGTCGCGAATCCTCAATTGTACGAATACCAGAACAACCAGGATGTACCGATTCGACGTAGTGCGCGGGAGATCAATGGCTACCTGATGGAAGGTGAAATGGTATTCATACTCTCAAGGCTACGACCACTATGCAGCGCTCCAGAGATGATGAGCGGCAACAGACCCACAGATGGTGGACACCTTCTTCTTGATCCTGCGGAGAAACAACAACTGTTATCGGAATGTCCCACAGCAGATCGGTACATCAAGCGATGTGTGGGTTCTTTAGAGTTCTTGAACAACAAGGAGCGGTACTGCTTGTGGATGGCAGGCATATCGCCTTCAGATCTGCGATCCATGCCGCCCGTCATGAAGCGGGTAGAAGCCGTTAAGGCGTTCAGATTAGCAAGTGCCGCAGAGACTACGAGAAAACTCGCGGTTCGACCTTGGGAGTTTCGCGATACAAGACATCCTAGCAAATCCTACATCGTCTACCCAAGCGTTTCTAGCGAAAACAGGCAGTACATACCCGCTGGCTTCATTGGTCCTGAAACGGTAACAACGAACCTCAACTTCATGATCCCAGAAGGTGAAATCTACCACTTCGGGGTTCTGATGTCTACGATGCACATGGCATGGGTCCGATACGTCTGCGGACGACTTGAGAGCAGGTATCGATACTCTAAGGATGTCGTCTACAACAACTTCCCATGGTCCGATGTCACGGAAGAGCAACGCAAGAAGGTAGAAGATCTCGCTCAGAAGGTATTAAACGCTCGTGCCAACCATCCAACGTCATCCTTGGCAGATCTGTACCATCCTACCGCGATGCCACCAGACCTGCGTAAGGCTCACGAAGCCCTCGACAAAGCCGTTGATGCCTGCTACCGCAAAGAATCGTTCAAGAGCGAACGTGAGAGAGTGGAGCACCTGTTTGAGATGTACCGGAAGCTGACGGAGGGGTTTGGGGCGGAGGAGAAGAAATCCGGAAATGCGCGTCGCGGTAAGAAGTTGTGACTCATAAACTCAAAACAGCAGAACGAGATTCAAGCAAGTCATGATGGAATAGTCTTTTGAGGTAGGTCAAGTCTGGTCTCATTCATAGATCGAGGTTATAACATCACCATGGATCAACACAAACGACCATCAGCTGATGAGGTTGAAGGCTATGTAAACAGAGAACTGATCCTCGACCTGTCAGACCTAGACTGCCTTCTGACGGCTATGATTATGGAGAGTCCGACTGCACTTCTACCCACATATCCACAAACAGAGCTTGAAAGTGTCCAGTTTTCATTTGGCAGCAACAATAGCCAGATGATCCCTAATGCGGTTTTGCGATGTATGAGGCAAACAGGGCTTGGAGGTGTACGAAGACTTACGAATTATCTGGGCTTCACCGTAAACTCTAAGGGAGACCAACTCAGCCCCTTTAAACCGCAAAGTGGAGACGTTGTACTTTCCGACATGATTCAGGATTTTTCCCTGCAATCCAGTGTATTGAAAATGATGACCTGCCCCGTTCGGAAGCCAGATCCTGGTGACCCTGCTGAGACATGTGTATACGATTCTCTACTACATGTAAATGTACATGCGAATGTCAGACTTGCCCATCCTGGTATTCCGCACGCCCAACACCCGAACGCAGATTGGACAAAGTACTTCCTTGGGTCAGCGTTCCTGCTATCCGCTGTCGTATACCTCACGTTCCACAAACGCAAGCTAAAGACACCAACAGAAGTTCTCGGCTGGTCCAGAAGGCTACTTCCATTTGAGCTACTTGATGAGTACAAGGCATGGATCAGTACTGAGATACCACACATGCTTGAGGAGACAATGCGATGAGTAAAAGTGTGGACCCATTCAAGCCCGGCGAATTGGAGTCTCTTTGCCGAGTGCTTGCCGATACCAACGAAGGTCTATCTGGAAAAGAAATCGAACATTTTCTTGGGCAGGCTAGGGTCAAGGACGTTAGTCCTAGTATCACGAAATGGCAGAGACTTTACAATGCGTTGGCATTACATCAGAATGATTACCAAACAGGAAAGTGTGTTTTGAATTTCATTGTTCATGCCATGGCACCTGCTCGCTATCGCGGAAAGCACGATTTCTTTGAAGATAGGAGAGCAAAACTCAACGAAGTTCTTAGCTTCCATGGACTCGAATTCAAAGAGGATGGTACGTTCGGCAGACACACCGCGGCTCGAACCCTGTCAGAAGCTGAAGCAAGAGTAAATCGACTGAAGTCCAAGCTAGAATCTAGAGGCACGCATCCAGATGTCATTAGGTATTGTGATCTTCTCCTGCATCAGAACAACTATTTCCACGCAGTACTTGAAGCTACCAAGAGTGTTGCTGAAAAGATTCGAACTCGAAGTAACATGACTATTGATGGTGCTGCACTTGTTGATGCGACATTCGGTGGATCAGCTCCAATTCTGCGAATAAACAATCATGTTTCTAAGACCGAAGAAGATGAACAAAAGGGCTTCGTCAATCTGTTGAAGGGACTGTTTGGGACGTTTCGAAATCCAACTGCTCATGCACCGCAAATATCCTGGAAAATGCCCGAAGAGGATGCTCTTGACCTGTTTGCACTTGTGTCTTATGCCCATCGCAGAATTGACAGTTCCTATTGATTGTCATGTCGCGCAGCTCCAACTGGCAGCATAGAAATGGCTCAGAACATAATTGCGTATGTTTTCTCATGACCATAGAGTTGATCGCGATTCTTTTTGATGGAGTATCCTATGAGCCCAGAAGAATGGAATGATGAAATGGACCGAATCTGGTTGGAGCCTGAAGCCGTTTATTGGATGAATCTACTGCTCATAAATGGGGAAGTCGAGCAGGTACTTGTCTTAGAGCGTGAGCTTTACGTTGCCAACAACGAAGCAACCATACGGATTGGAACACATCTGAAATTAGGTATGGGAGTACCATTGGCGCAGGTGAGAAGTATCGAGAATTCCAGGCAGCAATGACCCTTTGTAGATTCCTGAGCAGGTTGCCCCCTTCTACTTGGGGCATAATGACCCCTCTATCTATATAGTCACGTTCGCACCGATGGACGTCATAGAAATGAAGGGTATGGCTGGTGTGCAGAACCCCGCGTCTACAACGCAGAAAAAGCTCCATGTGAAATCTCGAGCGCCTTAGTCGTCTGGGAGCCACCATTCAACCAAAACAAAATGAGGAAGCGAGGATATGACATTACGTCGCATCCTCGCTTCCATGAGAGAAGCTTGATCTCTAGGTTCCTGAACCGCGTGTTGGCATTAGTGAACCGCTTCGGTTCTAGCCTCAGTGTTATTTAACCACTGGATACTCTTGCTCTCGAATGGTAGGTACGAGACTGTCTTGAAAAGGTTGCATGGTTGTCATACTATTTTCTCTGTCCGTGGGAGCGCCTCCAAAGTGATCAGGATTCAGGTGCTGTTCAAGGAAACCCAAGACTGAGCGGGTGTCACTGCGCTATACTACATTGGAGGTAGTCGACCCTTGCCGCAAACAACTAATAGGTGCTCTGTGGATGAACAAGAAACCAATGGAAACCTCATTGAGGTGAACCGATACTCTGTACCCAAAGGCTGCATACCAGCATGGGTCATAGATGAAAGCAAGAAGAATGAGATGATCTTGAAACGGGCGGGTCTCAATCACTCGCCTTCCAATCACGCAAGGATCGTTAGAAGTATGAGCTCAGAGGAACTAGTGGTTAACCTTGGGCATGTCAATCAGGCAAGATGTACAGGCGATGACCGTTTCCATAGGGTCATACTTAGTACAGGGTGTGATTACTTTGTTAATCACCATGCCGGCAAGCCTGTGTACATGACACTTGACCAGGGGGCAGTGTTCAGACTTCAGCATATAGTTCCGGTTCCAGATGGAGTGTTAGAATGGTACTTTAAGCGAGTTGGCACTCCTAGATACATGGTAACTGGTCAGGCATTCATGATAATGCCTTTCTCTCTACCTGACCTCAATGTGTTCTATCGGGAACACATTAAGGAGTTTCTATGGCGAGAGCTCCAGGTTAGTGTTGTACGGGCTGATAGCACATTTGACAACGATACCATCACAGACACGATCCGCACGCAGATAGCGGAATCTGAGTTCATTATTGCAGATGCAACACTCGCGAACAAAAACGTATTCTACGAGATCGGATATGCAGAGGCTATAGGCAAAGAGATAATTCTACTTCAAGAGGAATCTGAAACAAAAGAACCGATATTTTTTGACAGGGCGCATAGGAGAGCAATCATGTACAAGACCTCTGAGGAAGAAAGTTTCAGGCATCAACTGCTTGAAACGGTGAAGAGTATTCGCACTCGCATCGCGAGAGTCGAATAAATCACTCATTCTCGAACACCGAGTGTACAGTCACTTCTGAGAAAGAGTAGTCTTTCTTTGCCCTATTCAGTTTAGCGCAGTTCAATTCAGGTAGACGAAAGACGTCAGATCGAAGAGCACGTGCAGGAACTCACATCCACTCGGTACATTGTAGAACCTTCCGATTATACACCATGTCGGATGATCCCATCAACCCGAACGGTAATCCCTAAGGAATGTTATGGCAAAAGT
>CALMZQ010000192.1 GCA_937870915.1 uncultured Ignavibacteria bacterium | reverse complement strand
AACAGCAGCATGACGCCTACTGTGAGTATCCATCGGCTATGCCGAGTGTAGCACGGGATCGTTCGAATCGTAATGTTTAGATGTTGTTCAGGGGTCATAGATTCATCATTCGACGAAGTTCCGAAGCCAATTGCGGAGAGATCACATCAAGTTTAGCAACGATCATCTCCGCTTCCTTTCTCTCGCCATTGCGCATCAAGCAGCGTGCACAAGCATACAGGACCTCGGGGGATTCCGGGAAGCGCTCCTGTGTTGCAACCAGGAGTTTGGAGGCATCCATGCAGCGTTCGGCATCAAAATAGGTGTTGATCCTTGAAGCATGCAGGACGGCTGATGTGTCTCGAAGGGCTATGGCTTGCGCGTGTGTGGCCACAGCTTCGTCGAAACGTCCTTCTTTACGATAGATGATGGCAAGAGAGTTATAGGCATCTGGTGCAAGCAGTGGATTCAGAGATGCGCAGCGTTTAAAGGACTGGATGGCATCTTCGCCAAACCCCTTTTCGTCATACGCTAGGGCAAGATTAAAATATGCCTCGCTGTAGTTAGGGCGTAAGGCTATCGCGCGTTTGAATGCGCGCACTGAACTGTCTGTTTGCTTTAGTTCTAGGCTCAATAGTCCAACATTGAACCAACCCATAGCATCGTTTGGGTCGATCATTGTGAGCCGTCTGGAAATCGCTAAGGCTTCATCGGTCTTCTTTTGCTCTTGCAGAATACTGGTCAGAGCCAGATAGGCATTCGTTTGCTTCGGTTCGCGTTCGATGACGTTGCGAAACTGTGCTGCTGCATTGTCAAGGTCTCGACGAGCAAGTAGCACTTCGCCGTAAGCAAGTCGATTGGGAATGTTTTGTGGGTCTCTATCCACAACACGTTCATAGAGCTCAGCAGATTCATTGAGCTGCCCCGTAATGAAATAGCAGTGAGCAAGCTGCTGCATTACACCAACAAGTTCAGGACGCCTAAACATGGTCTCTTCAAGGGGCATGATGGCTTCCGCACATCGTCCGGCCTTGGTGTATGCCATTCCAAGGGCCCACGTAGGTTGAAGTGAATCGGGAAAACGTTTTTGCGCAGCAATCAAAAGCGAAATCGATGCGTTCGCATGGTTAAGCTGCGATTCACACTCCGAGGCCAAAAGCCAGGCTTGCATCATGGAGGAGTCGAGTGCAATGGTGCGATGAGCGCTGCGCAATGCCTCTTGGTCCTTCCCTTGTCGGAGTTGGGACATTGATAACAGCAGAGAAGCAAGACGGTCGTTCCTATTTGATTTTAATGCCTTTGTAGCCAACACTTCCACAGTAGGCCAATCACCCTTTGAAGCAGCAGTGCGGAGGTCTGTTGATGTGGTGGATTTCTGTGCATGGGTCAGCACAACCAAGCAGATGAGGGCGATACAAAGTGCCGCGACGCTTTTCATGATCGTCCGATCGTGTACGTGATATGCACGTCTTGGCCAACGGCAATACAACTATGGAGCGTAAGCGTTGCAGGATTTACCTTTTTGAACCAGACATGTTCAACACCAAGAAATGTTGGAGCGATATGTAGTACCATTTCGTTTATGCACTGTTCGTTAAGAAAGGAATGCGCCAATTGAGGGCCCCCTTCAAGGAGGATCGATGATATACCACGTGATCCGGCCGCTTCCGCTATTGCAGGCGGGTGGAGGTTTTGATCCGATCCCGAAACCGAGATAATCTCAATGCCCTTTTCGCGTAGGGTGTTCGCTCGTCCTCCATTTGCGTGTTCCTCGTGACAAAAGATGATCGTCCTATTCGATGTTGCAGAGCTTGCTACGTTCGATGTAGGGGACGTTTCACACCTAGGATCAACAATGAGTCTGATAGGGTCTCGTCCGTCAACATGCCGCACGTTCAGGAACGGATCGTCCGCGTGTAAGGTGCCAATGCCGATCATTACGGCATCATATTCAGAACGAAGCTCGTGGGTTACGCGCCTGCTTTCAGCAGAAGATATCCACCGGTCACTGCCCATCGGTGCAGAGGCACCGAGATCAATTGAAGTGGCTACCTTGAGTGTTACATAGCTGCTCCCGGTGAGAACATGGTGGATGAACCACCGATTCATCCACGTACATTCATCTTCGAGCACGCCAACTATTACCTCAATGCCGTTCGTTCGGAGCATTTCGATGCCACGTCCTGAGACGATAGGGTTGGGATCAACAATGCCAACTACTACACGCTTGATCCCGGATGTAATGATCGCTTTTGTGCATGCCGGTTGTTTGCCATCATGTGCACATGGTTCAAGCGTAACATACATCGTTGCCGTAGATGCGTCACCCGTGAAGTTTCGAAGTGCGTCAACTTCTGCGTGGATGTCTCCAAAGACATGATGATAGCCGGTGGCAACGATCGAATTGTTGCAAACGATAACGCAGCCTACACGTGGGTTCGGGCTGACAAATCCAGTACCTCGCCGAGCCTCCGTAAGTGCTTCCGCCATCCATGTTTCGTGATTCACCGTGGCGGCCATTTGAATGAAATGGAAGCTGTATAGGGTTTGGGACGTGAAGGTATGATGAGATCTGCGTGATATTCTCCATCGGGTACCATTTGTCCTCCAAGATCACGTCCATCCCATGGCATCACATAGCGGTGGATCGCATTCGCATTCTGAGGCTCAACCAACGTCACAACGGAAAGAAATGCCAAGCCCGCATCGGAGCGCCAAACAACACTTCCTTTTCCGTCAGAAATCAGCACGCGGAACGACTCAGAGGTTGGGAGATATTCACCTTGCGGAACGTAGATCCGCTTGGCCATGAGGCCAACTTCAATGGTTGATTCTGCTCCAGATGCGCCCCCTACAGCAGTAGCAAATGGTTTCACGTCCAATGGCTCTGCTTTTTGGTATTCGATGTTCGTTCTAAAGATCAAATGGTCAGTTGCCGTAACCACAGAAACCTCTGCAACAGCGCTCCGAGAAGCACGAGCTGCCTGTGTGTCCCAAAGACCTTCGCCGATAAAAATGATCGTTTCATCGGTGCCCGGTGTACCTGCCATGGTTGGGTTAACCATAATTGAGTCGTCCAGGTGATCTGCATCGGGGCCGATGTAGATATCAACGTAACGGATCGAACGGTCAGATGTCCTCAAACTCGACGATGTCATGAAACTCAGTTGGACCGTGCTATCGCTCAAACGCACCCCTTTGATGTCGAAAATCGGTCGGTCTACATGGATAGCCTTGTTATTCCGCATAAAGCCACTGTACGATGTAGACTTGCATCCCACAGTAACGACAATAATGCTCGTAAGCAATAGAAGAAACAGGCCAGTGTGGTTCATGGTGGTCATCCTGCAAAAATACGGTGTCAAGGGGCTCCTCATGTACCGCTTCTGCTCGCTAATGCCGTTTGAACAACACTGGAAAGGAGATCACGGGACATCTTCGCTGTGTGAACCACGTCTCCGTGTGTTACAGCGCGGCGCCGGGCATCCGTCAATGTGTTAGTGACGAGTGAGACAATTCCAACGTGTGCACCTTTGTTTGCTGCCCATTGTGCTTCTACGGCTGTAGACATGCCCACAGTATCTGCTCCAATCCTCCGAAGCATGCGGATTTCGGCACGAGTTTCATACGAGGGGCCAAGCACCTGCGCATAGACTCCATTGCGTACAGGAAGACCCATCGACCAACATTGATCCGTCATGCGTCTACTCCAATCCAGATCAATGGGGGATGCTGAGCTCACTCCATGAACGGAGATCGATCGATGGGTGAGATTTACAGTACCAGTTGGGATCACAACATCGCCCGTGCGCAGTCCCGGATGAAGTCCACCACAGGCATTGGTCAGGAGAACATCTCGAGCACCGCACGAGATCGCCAGAGCAAGATGGGAGGCGCAAACCGATGGCCGAACCCCTTCATAGGCATGAGCGCGGCCCGTGAAAACCATAACTGTGCCACTCGGAATCGAGAGTAACACCAATTCCGAGCCATGACCGTGAACGCTACTGGTGGGTAGTCCGGAAAGTAGTGAATACGGTATCCGGTCCAGGATTGTCCCAACATCAGTGATAGACGAAAACCCGGACCCGGCGATCACAGCGGCACTGATCGGCAGGCCCCATCGTGTGCGGAGTAGGGAAGCCCCCTCCTGAACACCGTGGAGTGGGTCTTGATGATCGATGAGCATCACACGGGAAGATACCACCTTGGCCAGTACGTCCCTGCCGTATCTTTGCCACTTCCATGCACATGAACAGATTGGGCCGAACATGATCAGGAGTATGACCGGTTACGGAAAAAGTGAGATCCTTATCGAGGGATCTCCATGTACGATCGAGGCCCGGTGCGTTAATGGCAGGTACCTTGAACTTTCTACGAGAATTCCGAAAGAGTGGTCGGATAAAGAGGGACTTATCCGTGAGACTGTTCGCGAAAACGTCACGCGCGGGTCACTCAACATCTTCATCCGTCAAGAGGAGAAGGGGTCGCAACAAGCTGTACAAGTTGATACCGAGGTTGCCCGCTCATTTGTGGAGGCACTTCGGCATCTGAAGTCTGAACTTGGACTTCAAGGTGATGTCTCTGTTGACCACCTTGTTCACTTCCCGGCCATTTTTCAAGCTCCGCCCGATACCGGTGAACACCCCGATGTGTGGCCCGATTTAAAGAAGGGGCTTGTAGAGGCCCTTGTAGCGATGACTGCCATGCGCGATAAAGAGGGTGACGAATTGGCGAAGGACCTGCATGGTCGACTCGACGCTATTGAAACCGGACTTATCGACGTAGAACAGCGCAGCGCTGCGCGTATTCCTCAAGAACGTGAACGGCTACGCGAACGTGTGAAGCAGGTTATCGACGAAGCTTCGATCGATGATCTTCGAATGAACCTGGAGATCACACTATTAGCTGAAAAACTCGATGTAACAGAAGAATGTGTGCGTTTGCGAAGCCACATGAAACACTTTCGTCAGTATATGGCTGACGATGCGCAGGCCGGTCGTAAACTCAATTTTCTGCTCCAAGAAATGAATCGCGAGGTTAACACAATCGGTTCAAAGACCAACGACGCCGATATTGCACGAGTTGTGGTTGGGATGAAGGAGGAACTGGAGAGAATGCGGGAGCAGATTCAGAATGTCGAGTAAGAAACACCTCATTGTTTTAAGCGCCCCAAGTGGAGCAGGGAAGACAACCGTTGCTCGACATTTGTTGGGAACATTCCCATTCCTGCGGTTCAGTGTTAGTGCTACTACTCGGGCAAAACGCGCAGGGGAAGAGCATGGCAAGGATTATTTCTTCCTAACACGGGATGAATTCCGTCATGCTATTGAACATGATGACCTCATTGAATCCGAAGAGATCTTCGGTAATTATTACGGGACCTTGCGCAGCGTGGTCTCAGAGGCTGTTTCGAGAGGAGAATTCCTGGTCTTTGATGTGGACGTTAAAGGTGCCCTCTCATTACGGTCGGCCTTTCCCGATGATACACTCCTGATCTTTGTTGCGCCTCCCGACCTTGAAACGCTTGCCAAACGGCTTCGCAGCAGGCATACGGAGTCTGAGGACCAGATCAACGTTCGCCTTGCTCGTGCAGAAATGGAAATGGGGCATCGCGACCGTTTTGACCACGTTCTGGTCAACGCAGACCTGAACGAGACACTTGCACGTGCCGAACAGCTCGTGCGAGATCATACTGAAGGGGCTCCCCACCAACCTTCTCTCTTCGGCGAGCCCTGATCACATCGTAACTTTGCATCCTATGAAGAAGCGAAACGAAACGCAGCTCACTGTTGCGACAAAAAAGAACGGCAGCCCACAACCGACTAACGGTGCCAACGTGCCGGCGCTGAACATCGCCGATGTACTTCGTGATTACCGTCTGGCTGTTGAGAGTAGGCAAGCATCCATTCTTGGCCGCAAGGAAGTACTTACCGGAAAAGCCAAGTTCGGCATTTTCGGTGACGGTAAGGAGTTGCCTCAGCTGGCAATGGCAAAGGCGTTTATGCCGGGCGACTGGCGAAGTGGTTATTACCGCGACCAGACGTTTATGTTCGCCATTGGAGAAAGTGACGTACAGAAGTTCTTTGCTCAGTTGTATGCACATACGGATGTAGCCGCAGAGCCATCGTCCGCCGGAAGGTCTATGAATGGACACTTCGGAACACGATTTCTTGATGATGATGGGAGCTGGCTTCCACAATCCTCTGCACGGAATGTGTCGGCCGACGTATCTCCTACAGCCTCGCAGATGCCAAGACTTGTGGGACTGGCATATGCGTCACGAATGTATCGTGAGATCGACGAGTTGAAGTCGTTCTCCCACTTTTCTAATGGCGGCAACGAAGTTGCTTTTGGTACTATTGGGAACGCATCTAGCGCTGAAGGGATGTTCTGGGAGAGCGTCAATGCAATTGGAGTACTCGGCGCTCCGGCCGTGATCTCTATTTGGGATGACGGATACGGAATCAGTGTCCCCAACGACATTCAAATGACGAAGTCCAATGTTGGCGAACTGCTCAAGGGCTTCCAACGAGTTCCGGGCGTCACAAACGGATACGATGTCCATGTGGTTCATGGCTGGGATTATCCTGCTCTCGTAGCCACGTATGAAAAGGCCGCTCTAACTGCGCGCATTGAACACGTTCCTCAGATCGTTCATGTGATCGAGGTGACCCAACCTCAAGGTCACTCAACATCGGGTTCGCATGAACGGTATAAGAGTCCAGAACGCCTTCAATGGGAGGCAGATATGGACGGGATCTCGCATATGCGAGCTTGGATATTGAAGTCGGGCATCGCTGCTGAGGATCAACTCTCTGCGATTGAAACGGCTGCAGCCGCCTATGTGTTGGCCGCCAAACAAGCAGCATGGGATGCGTATATGGAGCCAATTGCTACGGATATCAGTCAGGCCGTTGAAATCCTCCAAGAAACCGCTTCGGCGTTGGCTGTGCAAGGGATGGTTGATGCTGCAAACGAGGTGACGACCGTGGCCACTGAACTCCAGCGTATTCGCGAGCCATTCCGGCGCGATATCATGGTTGCCACCTTCAAGGCTCTGGTTGCCGCCAGATTGGCCCCGGAGGGTATTCGTGAACCCCTCGCTGCGTGGCGGAGAGCATATGACGCAAGGATCAGCCCCCTTTATTCATCACACTTGCATAGTGAGTCAAGGTGGTCACCATTGAAGGTTGAGGCTGTTGCGCCAAGCTTTTCAGAAGATTCAGCTCCTATCAATGGGTCTGAGATCATTCGTGCATGGTTCGATCATGCGCTTAGCAATGAACCACGGTTGATCATGTTTGGCGAGGACAGTGGTAAGCTCGGAGATGTGAATCAAGGAACGTTGGGTTTGCAATCGGCCTATGGTGAACTCCGAGTTGGAGATACGGGCATTCGTGAATGTACTATCCTTGGTCAGGCCATCGGACTTGCCATGCGTGGACTACGTCCCGTGGCCGAGATCCAGTATTTGGACTACCTGCTGTATGCACTGCAGCTGATGAGTGATGATCTGGCAACGGTTCAATGGCGTACGAAGGGTGGACAAAAGGCTCCTGTGATCATTCGAACTCGGGGACATCGCCTCGAAGGTGTATGGCATTCCGGTTCACCGATGGCCGGCATCATAAACCTTGTCCGCGGCATCCATGTCTGTGTACCACGCAACTTTGTACAAGCTGCAGGCATGTATCAAACCCTTTTGCAAGGAGATGATCCCGCCCTGGTAGTGGAAGTTCTCAATGGCTATCGTTTAAAGGAAAAACTTCCATCAAACTTGGGGACGTATACCGTTGAACTTGGCGTTCCGGAGACCCTTACACAGGGGACAGACGTTACACTTGTTACCTATGGCGCAACTGTGCGCGTTGCGCTCGAAGCAGCCGTAACGCTCGATGCACTTAGTGTATCTGTTGAAGTTATCGATGTCCAAACGCTTTTGCCGTTTGATAGACACTCCGTGATCGTAGAATCACTCAAGAAGACAAACAGACTCCTCGTAGTAGACGAAGATGTCCCTGGTGGAACATCTGCCTACATCCTTCGAGAGGTCCTGGAAGTGCAAAATGGTTATCAGTGGCTCGATTCAGCTCCCCGCACATTAACGGCCAAACCCCACCGTCCTGCGTATGGAACTGACGGGAATTATTGGTCGAAACCCGAGGCTGAACACATCGTTGAGGCCACGTATAATCTCATGCACGAATCAGATCCTACTCGTTTCCCGCAGTTCGCATAGGTCTGCAACCTATTTTCGCTATAGGAGTCTTAATTCTTCTATACGATCAGCGACAGGTCAGACATGATGCTTTCAAAGTCATGCATCTACGGAATCCAGGCGGCGATCTTTGTGACGTCCCAGGGA
>CALMZQ010000191.1 GCA_937870915.1 uncultured Ignavibacteria bacterium | reverse complement strand
TGAACGGCGATGGTCGTTTGTGCCATTTACGGGACATGAAATCTGAGTTTTGTTCTAAATGCATTAGGTTTGCAAACACTATGTATGCGGATTGTGAGTTAAAGGGATTAGAAGGAGTCGCTACCTTCAAACAATCAAACGGTGAGTATTCATGGCCAGTCGCAATCCTAAGCATTACCCAAAGAATTACATCACAAACGCTCTTGTACGCCTTGATTTTGTAGAGAATGTCCCTTCACAAGTGAAGGATAGTTTGAAGAAAGAGTTGCATGTCAAGGACGGCGATTTTAGCGTTAAGACGATCCATCGCAAATCAATTGATCTAAGGGACGGACGATTTGAGAATGAGGTGGTTGGAACTCAGGCAGTATTTAAGGTTGAGTCGGGGCGTTTTGAACTTACGAACGACGCATTTGTGTACATGGTAGAAAGCTACACGACCTTTGAATGCTTCCTATCGGAGTTCTCGCGAGGGCTCGATGCGCTTTTGAGGGTGCTTCAAGAGCCCCCATCATTTCAAAGAGTTGGATTACGATACATCAATGACTTTCGAGTTAAGCACATCAAAAAGCCATCGCAGTGGGAACCATACTTCAATCGGAAGTTCATGGGGTCCCTGAAGACCTTGGAAGCTCCAGTTGAAGGGTTCCTGCTTCTAAGGAACATGAATACATTTAATTTCAAATCCGGCGAAGTAGCGGTTACTTTGAAGACCGGTTTGTGGAATGATGAGTTCCCAGTCCCGTTTGGTGCAAACAACTTCATTGTCGATATTGATTGTTACATTGAATCGCTGATCTTCGACCATACATTTGTCCAGAAACAGATGCCAAGATTGAACAAGGTTGCGTTTGACTTTTTCTCAAAGGTGGGTAGCAATACCCTGCGTAGACATTTGGAGGGACACGAATGAGTCGATCGGCAAGAAATAGTAAAAAGTTGACTAAAGTGACTGGTTCCTACTTTGAGTTTGAGAACTCTGACGTTCGTGTGCAGGACGAAGTTCAGTCTCAATCTGTTTCCTATTTCGATTGCGAGATTGATATAACCGAAGGGAAAGAGTACTATGAGAGACCTCGTCGATTCTCAATAAATGAATTGTTTGATAGATATCCGCCAGCTCTATGAGCATTTGGCAAAATGATGGCGTTAGAGTGTTTCAACGGGGAATTCTAACTCTAAAGGCTCCAATTCATGCGCGCCATGTAGCCCCTGAGGATGCCTTCTCGTCCATCGATTATAGTCTTGTTCTCACCCAGCCATGTGACATTGAACAGTTTCTGAAATCCCGTGAAAGACACGAGACCGATGAAGAGGTGAAGCCTTATAAACGTAACATTATAACCCAGATCCTTTACTGCCCACTCTTTACTGTAGAAGAGTTTCGTTCAGGAAGTCATTTGCTCGAAACATTTGACCTTGCACTTGAGAAGTTAGATAAGGGCATATTGGATAGAATAAAGAAGAACCAAGATATACGATATCACTACTTCCCAGTAAGCGAATTCAGCCCAGAACTGATAGCCGATTTCAAGCACTATTTCACGATTCCAGCTGAACTGGCTCTTTCATCATTCGAACGGCAAGTTGATGGAGATAGTCGTGGTGCGTCAGTCTTGTATGAGATTGTGGCAACTGATGTGGCTGATAGATTTGCAAACTATCTTCAACGAGTCGCCCTACCGGACGTAGTGTCCTCGGTATGATCAATTGGTGGGACTTTTGTTGGTACTTCTTGAACACGTTCTCCTGTTCATTGGCTAAGTGCGTATTGTTTAGTGTTTATTCTGTTTCCCGACCTTGTTAGTCAATTGGCTCGCTCGGCTGAAAACTATGAGGTGAAAATTGCTCGAACTCAAACCCAACCACAAACCCGTCCTCAACTACTTCGCAGAACTCGCAGAGTTCGAGAAGCATGGTCACTCAAACGAGATGACCGTACGCAATGCGTTTCAGAATCTTCTTGAGTACTATTCTAAGAAGATGCAATGGCAGTTCATTGAGGAGTATCCGATCAAGCGGAAGGGTAGGCGTGATGCGTCGGTGGACGGGGCGTTGCTCGACCAATTCTCACTTGCTCGTGCGTTCTGGGAGGCAAAGGACACAAAGGACGATCTTGCGTTCGAGGTGCGGAAGAAGTTCGAGGATGGCTATCCGCAGACGAATATCCTTTTCTGGCAGCCGGGTCGGGCGATCCTTGTCCAGAATGGGCGACAGATCCTTGACGAGCCCATCACCACCCCCGACAAGCTCGTAGAGGTGATGCTGGCGTTCTTCAACTACGACCAGCCGTACATCAAGGAGTGGGAACACGCCGTTGAGGAGTTCAAGAACACCATCCCCGTACTCGCCAAGAGCGTCCTGAAGATTCTTGAAGAACAACGCGCCAAGAACCGCTCGTTCCAAGAGTCGTTCGCACGGTGGATATTCCGCATAAACTGAGCAGTGTTTTCCGCGTGTAATTGAACACCTGATTCCGGTGCAAAATGAACACCACA
>CALMZQ010000190.1 GCA_937870915.1 uncultured Ignavibacteria bacterium | reverse complement strand
GCTGTGCGTCTGCCAAATCCATTGGAGATGGGGCCAGCCACGAGTCCACCTACAAGACATCCGCCCCCTAACATGATGTTGACGATGCCACGATTCTGTTGAGCCATCTCTGCCGAACTCATCTTGTGCACCCACGTTGGCATCCACACGAATACGGCCCATAGACCGACCAACATTGAGCCGAACAAAACAACTCCCACGGCCAGGTCTCTGCGATGTTCGGGTTCAATGAGTTGATGCAGGGCATGTTTCTCCGTGCGTTTCCATAGTGCAGACTCTCGCACAATAACGAGAACTGCAGCTGCAAGAATGATCGTGCTTCCGCCAATAAGGTATGCGGTTCGCCAGTCTGCAACGTTCTGTGCGATCAGGCCGGAGAGGATGAGGCCTACGGGAAAGGCGTTCATCATAATGCCAACAACACGTGCTCGGTTTCCTGTTGCCCAGGCTTCGGAGATCATAACGGTTGCCATGAGGAGAATACCACCGGCGCCCGCGCCTGTGAGAAACCGTATGGCGATCAAGATGGGCAATGTGGTGGCAAATGCAGTGCCGATGATCCCCAGTGAACACGTGAGGACACTTGCAAAAAGAGCCAACTTGCGCCCGATTCTATCGCCCATCACTCCAAGAACAAAGGCGCCTATGGCCCATCCAACAAGGAAGGCACTTCCGGCAAACGATCCTGTTTGTCCGATCTGTGCGGGTGATGCAAAGCCCCCTGAGAGATCAGCGGCGATAAGGGGCAAGTAGACGCTGAACAAGGTGGCCGCAACACCGGCACTCACCACAGAGAGCCAGCACACAACATAGAGCATTGCACGATTTTGCATCCCGCAAGATACGAGTCGGCCCACCACCCATTAGCACACTAGCACACTAGCACATTAGCATATTAGCCCATTAGCATATTAGCCCATTAGCACATTAGCACATTAGCATATTAGCCCATTAGCACATTAGCACATTAGCATATTAGCATATTAACTTTGCCCTCCCGATGTGGTCGCCGTCTTGTTGACGGTGCTGTGAGGGAAGCACGTGTAATTCGTGCGCGGTTGCGCCGCCGTAACGGTTGACGACCTGTTCTAGCCCCCAGAGGGCAGCCACTGTTGTTACGTTGATGACGTACAACGGGAAGGCGAACGGGAAGGATGACGCCGGAGCCGGAAGACCTGCCACATCGATCATCTACCTGGGGCCGTTGAGCCCCTCCGCCACGCATCATGGCGGCAATTATCAAAGGAGCACGCAATGCGTGGTCTTCTCTCGTTCGTTATAGTGTGCATAACCGGCACGCTCAGTCTCAATGCGCAACGTGTTGCGCCAACGCCGGCCGGACCGGTCAATGTCTTTAAGGCCAAGGGGCTGATGCACGTTTTGTGTACACGTAATGATGTGAATTTTAACGACGTGTCTGATGATGGAGACTCTCCTGCATCGTGGGTGCAGATAGACCCAACAACATTACAAACGCTACGCACTCACACGTTTCCGTGGACTCTTGTTGGTGCCTCGCGCGTTGGCGTTTCGGAATCGGGTGATGCTCTCTATGTAGGCGTTGGCAACACTGTTGAAAAATTTGTCCTCAGCACTCAAGAGTCTCAGGGCTCTGTGTATACCGGACCTGTATCCTCTGTTTCTACATCCTTAGGAGGCACTGCGATTTTTGTAAGCCAACGTCCGTCCTTCACAGACCCCGGAATGGTTGTGCAGGTGTCACTGGAGTCGGGCGATAGCGTACAGTATCAAGCCGGTCCCAACCCTCAGCAGTCTATGCGCTACACCACGTCGAGCAAAGCGCAGTGTTTGCTCGTACTCAGCGAAGGGAATTTTGGTCAACCAACTGGACTCTTTGACATCTGGAAGCAGACGCAGCTTGGATCGGCTCGCACATCCATTGTTGTAGGTGATACACCGAATCATTTCACCGTCAGTGGTGACAGTGCCTACATCACCGTCAATGGTTCGCATTGGGTGGTGGTAGTTGATCTGCTCACAAACACAGCTGTGGACACCATCCCTACGGGTACATCCGGCTTTGACGGACCGCGCGAGGCATTGATCAACAATGGACTTCTCTATGTTTCCACCTTTGCCGGTGATGTACGCATCTTCAACATCGCTACCGGACAGCGCATCGGCTCTGTCCTACTCGATGCCAAACCGGAAGGTATTGCCATCAATGGTCGCGATCTCTGGGTCACGCGTGCCTTTGTTGCAGGGGGCTATGCAGTAGAACGCAACGTTGCAGTCTATGACCTAGACCAAGCGGTGTCGGTGGCGGAAGGAGCCCCCTTCTCCCTCTCTACACCACGCGCCATATATGCTCCGGGATCACGGCTCACCTTGCCGTTCGATGTTTCGGCACAGATCACGCTGAGCACACTTGAGGGTAGAAGAACTGCCGTGAAGACCGTAGATTCGGGCTCGTGTACGATAGATGTTTCTTCTCTCCCAACCGGCGTGTATGTGGTCAGCGATGGCACATCCGCCATCACCCTTATGCGATGAAATCTACCGCAGCCTGTCTCGCCTTCATTCTTCTTGCAACCTCAATAGTTGCACAAACAACGCCAACAACAGCAGAACTTGATATCGCCTTTCGTGCGATGCAGTTTCGCAACATCGGCCCGTACAGAGCAGGACGGTCACTTGCAGTAGCCGGACATCCCGATCTGCGCTCCACATACTACTTTGGAGCAACAGGCGGTGGCGTATGGAAAACAGAGGATGGCGGCGAGACATGGCGTGCGGTGAGTGATACAACGTTTACGTCTTCGAGTGTTGGTGCGATCACTATCGCCCCCTCCGATCCTAACGTTGTCTATGTTGGCATGGGTGAAACCGATATCCGCGGCAACATCTCTCCGGGCGATGGCATGTATCGCACAAC
>CALMZQ010000189.1 GCA_937870915.1 uncultured Ignavibacteria bacterium | reverse complement strand
ACGTACCCGTACCGGCCGTTGTCATCGCTACGCCGCTGTTCGCGCCGCCAGTGAGAAGCATCGTTGTGCTGGCTCCACCATCGGATGTGAACGAGAGATTCGATGCGTCGATATTCACAAAACGATTTGTGAGGAACGGATTGTCTGTGTTGGCAGGACCACCAAGACGATAGGCACCACCAGAATAATACACACCTTCAAGCGCAGAGTTCGCGATAACCCATCTACGGACTTCGTTGGTAGCAGTGATCGTGAGGATCTCTGTTGGCGTCGGGTCTACGATCACACCGTTCAAGACAATGTCACCGGTACCATTTGCCGATAACGCTACACCACTATTCGCGCCACCTGTAATTGCAAGGGGCTGATTGGCTCCCGCATCAGACGTGACAGTGAAATTGAACGCATCGATATTGACAAATCGGTTGGCAAGGAACGGATTGTCGGTGACCGCCGTGCCACCAAGTCGATATGATATGCCGGAATAGGTGATACCTTCCAATGCAGACGCGGCTATCGGTGTTCTGCGAACCTGATTCGATGCATCGATCGTGACCCAGTCTGTTGGGAGTAGATCGGTAGCTACACCATTCATTATGATGTTGCCTGTAGGAGAGGCGGATAAGACCACGCCACTTGCAGAACCACCTGTGACAACGAGTGGAGTATTCGCTCCACCATTTGATGTGAATGTGAGGTCCGATCCGTCAACGTTTACATAACGGTCGGTTAGGAACGGGTTGTCTGTAACAGCGGCTCCGCCAAGACGATAGGCTCCTGCTGTGTAGACAACACCTTCTTGTGCTGTGCCAGACATAGTTGAGCGGCGTACTTGTCCACCAGCCGTGATCGTCAGCAACTCCGTAGGTGTTGCATCTGTTGCGATGTTGTTCAATACGAGGTTGTTGGTGTTAACGCCAACATCGATCGTGATCGGATTGACACCACTAGAGTTGACTGATACTGCACCGCCACCAACCGTATTGCCGATGGTTGTGTTGGCCGCGCCTGTAGTATTGATCGTTGTTACGCCTGTTACGTCAGTTGGACCGGACATTGCGATCGTGCCCGTTCCAGCGGTTGTCATCGCAACCCCGCTGTTTACACCACCAGTGAGGAGCATAGTTGTACTTGCTCCACCATCAGATGTGAACGAGAGGTTAGATGCGTCGATGTTCACAAAACGATTTGTAAGGAACGGGTTGTCTGTGTTCGCTGAACCACCGAGTCGGTATGCGCCCGATGTAAAGACGATACCTTCCTGTGCTGTACCACTAAGTGTTGAACGGCGCACTTCATTCGTGGCAGTGATCGTTAGGATCTCTGTTGGTGTGGCATCGGTAACAACTCCACCAAGAACGATGTTCCCGGTTGTGCCTGCGTTGAGGGTGACCGTTGTTGCACCCACGCCCGTATTACCGATCGTTGTGTTAGCAGTACCCGAGACATTGATGTTTGTAGAGCCCGTGAGCTCGAGTGTGCCAAGGCCATCAGCATTGAGTGCTACGCCACTGTTAGCCGTCCCTGTTACAACGAATGGCGTGTTAGCACCACCATTCGATGTGATCGTCAGGTTCGAGCCGTCGATATTCACGAACCGATTTGTGAGGAATGGACTGTCTGTTACAAGCGGACCACCCAAACGGTAGGCGTTTGCTGAATACGTAATACCTTCTTGTGCCGTACCTGCAACAGGTGCGCGGCGGACACGATTCGATCCATCAAGAGTAAGGA
This sequence comes from uncultured Ignavibacteria bacterium, assembly GCA_937870915.1. Classification (GTDB taxonomy): domain Bacteria; phylum Bacteroidota; class Ignavibacteria; order Kapaibacteriales; family Kapaibacteriaceae; genus UBA10438. The sequence goes on along the minus strand of CALMZQ010000189.1, from coordinate 51,069 downwards.
AGTCGGTAGATGCTACATCCACATCAACACCGGTCATCACAATGTCACCACCGGCACTGGCTGCAAGCACAACACCACTATTGACGCCACCAACGATAGTAAGCGGCGTTTCCGCACCAACATTGGCTGTGAACGTCAGATCAGAACCATCAACATTCACAAAGCGGTCGGTTAAGAATGGACTATCTGTATTTGCAGAACCACCCAGACGGTATGCACCGCTCGTATAGACAAGACCTTCTTGCGCCGTACCCGACATTGTGGAACGACGTACTTGACCGCCGGCCGTGATCGTGAGAAGTTCCGTTGGAGTTGCATCCGTAGCAACACCACCAAGGATGATGTTACCGGTTGTTCCTGCATTGAGCGTTACTGTAGAGCCCCCTACACCAACATTTCCAATTGTGGTATTTGCTGTGCCAACCGTATTGATAAGTGCTGTGCCTTCAGCCGAAAGCGTACCGTTGAGATTCGTTGCAACAGGGTCAGCAATCGTCCCAACATTGAAGGATGTATTGTCGAGAGTGATCCGTCTGTTAGCAGGAGCAACCGGTCCGATATAGAAGTCAATACTTCCCGGAACAGCGTTGGATGTTGAGAGATTCAGTGGTACGCCGGCAGATGTTGGTCCTAGGAAACTCGCTGCTGTTGCCGGTGCATTTCCATCGAGTCTCCAGAACAGTCCATCATAGTTGGCCCATGCAAGTGTACCTGTTGGTGTACTTGTAAGGAAGTTGTCTGTTGGATTGGTTGGATATGCCGAAGGCCACGTATACGTGAAGTTCGACAGGATTCCATCCGGTGCACGATGCTCTATGAGGTTCGTGTTGTTGTTCGAAATAAGCTGCAACGAACGAGTCCGCACAGGCAATTGAGCAAGCGCTTTCATACTACCGAGTGCAAATGCACACAGTAGTATTCCACACAAGATCAATGCGTGTTGGTAAGGGGCTCTATGGTTCTTCAGCTTCGTCATGTTGTTTCTAGGACGTCGGCGTGGTGCACTCAGCACCACCCCGACGTCCGGGGGCCGCACCCCCGGAGGTCAAGAGAGTCCGATCAAGGGATCGGGATGAAGAGCCAAGAGATGCGCTCTGTTGCACCGAAAGGACCTGATGAGCTTACTGTGAACGAGTTTGCCGCAACTGCTGTAACTGACAGGATGTTGCCTGTTGGTGAAGCATTCACGTCAATCGATGACACAATGATCAAGTCATTAAATGTTGCAAATGCATCAATTGCGCCAACTGTGGCTTGCGTATGTGTAAAGGCGCCATCAGCTGGATCAGCTGTTCCGCGCTCAACACCTGCAAACGGGTTGGTTGACCAGGTAGCCGTTCCATTCACATTGGAAAGAAGGATTTGGTCTTCATCCGTTGTTGACGGAAGATTGGTTGAAACTGGAACTTCGTACGTGCCCGCAGGCACAGCTGGTAGTCGGTACGTGTTATTCGCTGTTAGTGCGGCTGTCTGGATAGTTCCCGTAAAGGCACCAGAGATCAGCTCAACAACACCTGAAACAGTTGCACTACCCATGGTAAGCGTGTTTGTGGTTTCGTCCCACAAGAAGTCCGCCTCACCCGTTACCGAGTTATCATCTGCCCAGTAGGTTACTTGCCCTGCAAGACCTGAACCATTGTCGTTGTCAACGAGATCGCCGTTAACATCGAACCAGTCAAGGTTTTGCTGTGTGGCTGTGCTTCCCTCTGCAGCAAATAGGAACGCCTTGTGATCTGGCGCAACAATGCTTGCCGTTGCCGGCCAAGTCACTGTATACGAGGCAGTAGCTGAGGATGTATTCTGAGTGATGATACCAGACGTCGCACCAAGCAAGCGGAGCTCGCGTGTGCGGACCGGTAGCTGTGCGGCAGCTTCCGATACAAACATGAAGAGGGCTGCTGTAAGGATGAGCCCCTTCAAAATGGAAGAGAACTTCATTGAAGTACTCCAGAAAAAGTGAGTAAACGGGATGTGATACATTTTGGACATGTCAATTGGACATTCGATGGGAAGACTGCTCTCTACGCTCATCATGGGTTCTTCACCAGCCAATTGATCGTTTCACCCGGGTTAAGTCCACCGGGGAAATTGATCGTGAACGTATTGGCTGTTCGGGAACCACTCACAATGAATGGTGTTGCAGAGACACTTGTCGAGGCTTCGGGCGTTAGAGTGATCGACGCTTGGGCATCAAGAGTTGCACCAACAGGCAACGTGATGATCACGTTGAATTCGGGAGCAGCACCTGCATTTGTATAGCGTCCTCCATAGATCCCCAGCAGACCGAGAATGATCGAACGATCTTTCTTCTCGAGTGTGCCGGACGCGTCGGCCACCACAACGCCGTCATTACCCCCTACCGGTGTTGAGCTCGGTACACCGGCGAGAGACGTCATGGTGACATTCCCCGTGCCTTGTGCTACGGTGACACGTGGTGTGCCATTCGTAGCGAGTCTCAGGTCGTTTGCGTCGAGGGTACCAACAAAGGCCGTTGGTCCTACTCCTGTATTTCCCGTTAGGGACCAGAAGGCGGCGTCCTGTGGTTGTACCCATTTTGGTTCACCGGCAGAGATCTGCAGAAGTGAACCGTTGATACCTGGCGGAAGCTGAGCGGCATTATTGGTGATGTCACCAACATAGATATGCGCATAGTTGAGCGGGAGCGCGAGCGAATCCGTCACCGTAAGCTTACGGAGAACGAGAGAGTCCGTGTAGTATGGCGTAAGGCCCGGGCCCCTTGTCACTAAGACAAAGCCATCCGTGCCGGCGGAACCGTTGAGCAGAAGCGGTACATCTGTACCGTCAAGATTGAACGCATCGCGAGCATTGATGCGGCTAGCTGCCGCATCGAGGAATATCATTGATGAACCACCGGCACGGATGTCGAGATCACGGTCGCCCGTGGCTCGCATGTTGCCGATGATGTTACTTGTGATGGTGGTATTACCACCCTGCACCCACGCCGAACCTTCGAGAAGGCTGGAATAGTCTGTCCATGTTGGCGCGCCGCCAACGATCAGCAAGAGTGTTGAATCCGCGCCCGGCGGAAGTTGGGCCGCCTTATTCGTGACGTCACCCACATACATGTGGTTGAAATTCAACGGAAGGTCAAGCGAGTCTGTAACGGTGAGTTTGCGCAACACCAGGGAGTCGGTGTAATACGGCGTGCGACCCGGACCCCATGATACAAGGACGAAGCCATCTGTTCCGGGATTACCGTTGAGACGCAGTTCGCGGTTTGTGCCATCGAGATTGAGCGATGAACGAACGTCTACAACCTCTGCTCCGCCTTGAAGGAACAAGCGCGTTTGCCCGCCGGCGCGGATATCTACATCGGTGATACCCGTGGTCTGCATGTTGCCGAGAATCGGAGACACTACATTCGTGTTACCACCTTGGATCCACGATCTGTCGCGCAAGAGTCCGGAAATGTCGATCCATGTTGGAGCGCCGCCAAGGATGCCTAGGACCGTAGAGTCAGCTCCCGGTGCGAATGGTGCTGCAGTGTTCGTTGCATCACCAACATAGAGGTTGTATTGCGGCAGGGCCAGGATCGACGAGAGGTCACGCTTAACGAGGCGACCCGTAGCGTCTGCGCTTACGAAACCCTCGTTCGGCGTGAGTGCGCCTGTTACAGTTGCACCCGAGAGGTCGTTCACTGTTACCTGACCCGTGGCCGAGATCGTCATGCGCAACGCGTTATTCGTGTTGATGCGCAAATCATTTGCATCGGTGGTACCCAAGAATGCCGATGCGGCGATGTTCGTATTTCCTTTGAGCGACCAGAAGCCAGACAATGAACCATCAAGCCACGTTGGGACGCCCCCTACTACTTGCAGCAGAGAACCTTCAACACCCGGTGGAACTTGCGCAGCATTGTTCGATGCATCACCAACATAGATGTTGGCATAGTTCAATGGGAGCTTGAGAGAGTCTGTTACGCGGAGTTTGCGCAGCACCAAGGAATCAGTGTAATACGGCGTGCGACCCGGACCCCATGATACAAGGACGAAGCCATCTGTTCCGGGATTACCGTTGAGGCGTAGTTCGCGGTTTGTGCCATCGAGATTGAGCGATGAACGAACGTCCACAACTTCTGCTCCGCCTTGGAGGAACAAGCGTGTTTGCCCGCCGGCGCGGATATCTACATCGGTGATACCCGTGGTCTGCATGTTGCCAAGAATCGGAGACACAACATTCGTGTTACCACCTTGGATCCACGATCTGTCGCGCAAGAGTCCGGAAATGTCGATCCATGTTGGAGCGCCGCCAAGGATGCCTAGGACCGTAGAGTCAGCTCCCGGTGCGAATGGTGCTGCAGTGTTCGTTGCATCACCAACATAGAGGTTGTATTGTGGCAGGGCTAGGATCGATGAGAGGTCACGCTTAACGAGGCGACCCGTAGCGTCTGCGCTTACGAATCCCTCGTTCGGCGTGAGTGCGCCTGTTACTGTTGCGCCAGAGAGGTCGTTTACTGTTACCTGACCCGTGGCCGAAATCGTCATGCGCAACGCGTTGTTCGTGTTGATGCGCAAATCATTTGCATCGGTAGTACCCAAGAATGCCGATGCGGCGATGTTCGTATTTCCCTTGAGCGACCAGAAGCCAGACAATGAACCATCAAGCCAAGTTGGGACGCCCCCTACTACTTGCAGCAGAGAACCTTCAACACCCGGTGGAACTTGCGCAGCATTGTTCGATGCATCACCAACATAGATGTTGGCATAGTTCAATGGGAGCTTGAGAGAGTCTGTTACGCGGAGTTTGCGCAGCACCAAGGAATCAGTGTAATACGGCGTGCGACCAGGACCCCACGATACAAGGACGAAGCCATCTGTTCCAGGATTACCGTTGAGACGCAGTTCGCGGTTTGTGCCATCAAGATTGAGCGACGAACGAACGTCCACAACCTCTGCTCCGCCTTGAAGGAACAAGCGCGTTTGCCCGCCGGCGCGGATATCTACATCGGTGATACCCGTGGTCTGCATGTTGCCGAGAATCGGAGACACTACATTCGTGTTACCACCTTGGATCCATGATCTGTCGCGCAAGAGGCCCGATATGTCGATCCATGTTGGTGCGCCGCCAAGGATGCCTAGGACTGTGGAGTCTGCGCCTGGTGCAAAGGGACGTGCAATGTCATTTGTATCACCAACGTAGAGGTAGTTCTCCGGGAGTTGAAGGAATGATCCAAGATCACGCTTGATGAGTCGACCACTATTATCCGCAACTACAAATCCTTCGCCGAGTGCCGGTGGCGCAACGATGCCGATACCGGAAAGATTATTGATTGTGACTTCGCCGGTAGTACCGGCAATGGACATGCGGAAGGTGTTGTTCGTTCCAAGGCGAAGATCATTGAGATCGCGTGTACCTACATATGCAGATGCCGGGACCGCGGTGTTACCGCTGAGCGTCCAATACTCTGTTTTGTCGGGGTCTACCCACTGTGGTGCTCCTGCAACGATCTGCAGAAGCGAGCCATTGATCCCCGGTGCTAGTTCCGATGCCTTGTTGTTCACATCGCCAACGAACATATGCGCATAGGTAAGAGGGATATCAAAATCGCCGTCGATGATGAGCGAGTCTGTTACGCGGAGTTTGCGCAGGACAAGCGAGTCTGTGTAATACGGCGTCTTGCCTGGGCCAAACGACACGAATACAAATCCGTCCGTTCCCGGATTACCATTGAGACGCATTTCGCGATTCGTTCCGTCGAGGTTTAGTGATGAGCGAACATCAACTACTTCAGAACCACTCTGCAGATACAAACGTGTTGTTCCCCCTGCGATGAGATCTACACCACCGGTGAGATTACCCATCAACTCATTAGGGGGCGCTGTATTACCACCAACCAGCCAAGCCTTTGTGTTCAGAACGCCGGCTAGATTATACCATGTTGGCTTGCCATTGAAGACGCCAAGGAACGTAGAGTCTGCTCCCGGTGCAAAGGGTGACGCAACATCGTTGGAGTCACCAACAAAGAGATTGTTCTCCGGCAAACGCAGGAGTGATCCGATATCGCGCTTAATGAGTCTGCCACCATTGTCAGCGATCACAAAACCTTCACCTTGGGAGATTGGCGACGTGGTCCCAATTCCGGCAAGGTTATTCACGGTGATCTCACCCGTTGAGCCTGCAATAGTCATGCGGAACGTATTGTCCGTTCCGAATCGGAGATCGTTTGCATCACGTGTGCCCACAAATGCCGAGGCCGGAACGGCAGTGTTACCACTGAGTGCCCAATATTCTGTCTTGTCCGGATCTACCCACTGTGGTGCTCCTGCAACGATCTGCAGAAGCGAGCCATTGATCCCCGGTGCTAGTTCCGATGCCTTGTTGTTCACATCGCCAACGAACATATGCGCATAGGTAAGAGGGATATCAAAATCGCCGTCGATGATGAGCGAGTCTGTTACGCGGAGTTTGCGCAGGACAAGCGAGTCTGTGTAATACGGCGTCTTGCCTGGGCCAAACGACACGAATACAAATCCGTCCGTTCCCGGATTACCATTGAGACGCATTTCGCGATTCGTTCCGTCGAGGTTTAGTGATGAGCGAACATCAACTACTTCAGAACCACTCTGCAGATACAAACGTGTTGTTCCCCCTGCGATGAGATCTACACCACCGGTGAGATTACCCATCAACTCATTAGGGGGCGCTGTATTACCACCAACCAGCCAAGCCTTTGTGTTCAGAACGCCGGCTAGATTATACCATGTTGGCTTGCCATTGAAGACGCCAAGGAACGTAGAGTCTGCTCCCGGTGCAAAGGGTGACGCAACATCGTTGGAGTCACCAACAAAGAGATTGTTCTCCGGCAAACGCAGGAGTGATCCGATATCGCGCTTAATGAGTCTGCCACCATTGTCAGCGATCACAAAACCTTCACCTTGGGAGATTGGCGACGTGGTCCCAATTCCGGCAAGGTTATTCACGGTGATCTCACCCGTTGAGCCTGCAATAGTCATGCGGAACGTATTGTCCGTTCCGAATCGGAGATCGTTTGCATCACGTGTGCCCACAAATGCCGAGGCCGGAACGGCAGTGTTACCACTGAGTGCCCAATATTCGGTTTTGTCCGGGTCTACCCATTGTGGTGTTCCTGCAACGATCTGGAGCAATGAGCCATTCAATCCAGGAGCTACAGGTGCCGACCAGTTATTGGCATCACCAACGATGATGTGACCATACTGGAGTGCAAGCTTGGGGAAAACGCGGAACGTGGCTGTATCGATGAATTCACTGCGTCCACTCACCGTGAGCGTATTGCTCACGCTGAGTGAACGAAGAGTTAGACTATCGACGTACTCGGGAGTAGCACCGGCACCACGTGAAATCAGAACCATACCATCGGTGCCAGCATTGCCATTGAGAAGAAGGGGCGTTGTGGTTCCCGAAAGATTGAGTGGCACTCGAGCATCTATCTGTGGCGTGGTTCCATTGAGGAACAACATAGATTGTCCGCCCGCATAAATGTCGAGATCGCGGACACCGGTGAGCGACATGTTTCCAAGGATCGGGAAGGCACCTACGTCAACATTACCTCCAATAATCCACGGCAGATCTCGCAACAATCGCGATCCGTCTACCCACGACGGTATTCCTGCCATCGTAACAAGGAATGATGAATCGGCTCCCGGCGCGAATGGCTGTGCAACGTTATTACCATCCCCCAAATACATGTGATATTGAGGGAGTTGCAGAAGTGATTGGTTTTCACGCTTGAAGAGCTTTCCTGCAGCGTCAACCATAACGAGCCCCTCGCCGGCATTCGGTGGCACGGATGTGCCGGTGCCAGCAAGTGAATTGATGGTTACCTCGCCCGTCCCCGCAGTGATCGTCATTCGGAACGTATTGTCCGTAGCAAACCTCAGATCATTTGCATCACGAGTACCTACATAGGCAGACGGCGAAACGCCCGAATTGCCCGTAAGTGTCCAATATTCAGTTTTATCCGGATCAACCCATTGTGGCTGACCTGCCACGATCTGCAGCAGTGAACCATTGACGCCCGGCGCAAAAGGAGCAGCAAGGTTATCGGCATCGCCTATGAGGAGGTGACCATATTGGAGGGGGAGCTTTGGAAGAATGAGGAAACGCGACGAGTCGCGAACGGTCAACGGCCGATTGATAGTGGTTACGGCATCGAGGATGAGCCCCGTATCTGAGACCATCAGGTCCGATGTCCATCGAGGCGTGAGCGTTGGGCCAGATGAAATGAAGACACCCCCACGAGCCCCTGCCTGACCATCAACGAAGAGCGGGGTGTTTGCACTGTCCAGATTCAGGGAACCAACAACATTGGTTGCGCCTGTTACATTGATCTCGCCCGTTGGCGTGAACACCATTCGCGTAACGTTGTTCGACTTCAGAACCAGGGAGGCGTCGTTGATCGTACCAATGAAATGATTGGCCTTGACAGAGTCGTTTCCGGCAAGAGACCAGAACAGCTGATTAGCCGATCCATTATCGCTTCCTTGGAACCACAGCACTGTAACCCAATTCGGAACAACCTTTGAACCAAAGTTGTACTGAAAGGATCCTGTTGTTGTGTTATAGATCAGCAAACCCGTGGACGGCTGAACGAGTGCGTCGCGTTCCGTTTGGTTCATCCGGGGGACAAGAAGGCCCTTGGTTGTGCTGTTCAGCTCAAGAAGTGCAGAATTGTCAGGCGTAGCTGTTCCGATACCAACGTTGTCGGTAGATTGAGCATGCGCCCCAATGCCGCTAGCCAGAAAGACTGCGGACAGACTGAGCATCGCAAAACTCAACCGAAGGAGAGTAGCGATGGTCATAGGCACCAATTTTGGTGGGCAAAGGCGATCAAATACTTCCTCTTTTCCGAACCAGCTGCACTTTGGTCGGTATGCTGCCCGACATACAAAGTTCGGGAATTATGATGCGTGTTTGCATACGTACTTTCTCGTTACTCTTTTTAAAGCAACGGCTTGCAACACTTTGGTGATCTTCAGTAGTTTCGAGGATGGTGAAATCACGGACTTTGCCTTCATTACTTCTACGTACGTAAAACTACATAATCGCAATTCATAATGCGATTATTTTTCCACATTGAACATGCAGACCCATTTTTTGATCGTAGGATTGGGAAACCCAGGAACCCGGTACGCTTCAACTCGTCACAACATTGGCTTTATGGTGGTTGACGCCTTCGTTGAACGCCACAAAGGAGTTTGGGTGGTTCACAAAGACCGCTACGAGACCGCCCGAATGCGTGTTGGTGGTTCGGAACTCCTTGTTGTTAAACCACTTACGTACATGAACCTATCGGGAGAGGCTGTTGCCCCGTTGGCCATTGCTAATGGCCTTCAACCTAGCCGTGTGATGGCCATAACAGATGAATACAACTTCCCTACCGGAAAAGTTCATTTACGTCTTGGGGGGAGTTCCGGTGGGCACAACGGCATTTCTTCCCTGATCGATAAACTTGGCTCTGCCAGCTTCTGGAGGCTCCGATGTGGCATTGATCGGGCATTTGGGCCGGGTGAATTGGTTGAATACGTCCTAGCCCCTTTTTCTGCCGAAGAGCAAGAGCTGCTATCTCAGATGATTGAAAGGGGCGTAAAGGCCATCGAAGAGATAGCGAAGGCCGGTCCGGAGCTGGCCATGCAAAACATTAATCGCGCTTGATGACAATCAGCGTTTTATCGTCGGCATACCGTGCGCCAGCCGAGTAGACCTGTACATCATCGAGAATCGCCTGTGCGATCACTTCCGACGTTGCAGTAGCATTGAGACGTATTATGTCGATCAAGCGATCTTCACCGTATAACGTACCTGTACGGTCTTGTGCCTCGGTGATTCCATCTGTGAACATCACCAACACGTCTCCATGGGCCATATTGATATTCTCCACGCGGAATTGTTGGTCGGCAATAATTCCGAGGATCCCTCCTGTTGGTTGAAGGAATTCGACGGTGGCCGAGGCTGCACGGTAGTGAACAGGCGGACAGTGACCGGCATTTGCGTAAAGAACCAATCCGTTTGAGGAATGCGTGAGCTCACAGTAGCACAACGACACAAATCGCTCGTGGGGGAAGGTGTCGTAAATGAGCGTATTCAGTCGAGAAATGAGTGAGGACATCTTCGTTTCGAAGCTCACCCCCATGCGCATCGCACCGCTCACGAACAGTGCTTGAACGGCGGCAGGAAGCCCCTTACTTGCTGCATCGCTGATAACGACGCCCAGTCTGTCCTGCTCATTTGTTGTGAGGTAGTCAAAATAGTCGCCACCAACAATGCTCTCAGGTAGCGAGACACCATATAGATCGAACTCCAAGAACCGACGAGCATGATCGGGGACGAGACCTCGCTGGATCTGCCATGCTTGATCGAGATCCTTGCGCATTCGACTTTCGCGCACGGCGGCCTGCATATTGCGGAGCGCGGTGGTAGCAGCAGCACCAACAACAACCAATGTGTCGCGGAATTCTTCTGCAATGGCATGGGCGGTAAATGCCAGTGCATATTTGAATACGGTCCCATCGGGCCTCCGAAGTACATCGCCAACTCCGGTAAGGGTGTATTCTCGGCGAGACGGGCTGTCTGAAGCCCCTTCATCAACGGTGACAAAGGTGTGTTGTTTGGTGAGCAACGTGAATGGAGAATCTACCTCCAAGGTGCGGCGTGTTCCAACCGTGAGGAGTTCTGTCTCCCCGTATTGATAGCGGAGAACAAAGACCGACTCCTTTTCATCGAACTCCCATACGCGTCCGCCTGTCATAACAAAACGATCGTTGTCTACGATGTCTCGCACGAGAGCCGAGAGTAGTTCCAGTTGGCTTTCGTAGCTGAGTGACAAGATCCTATCGATGATCTTGTAGGTGGTCCGTTGGTCTAGTTGACTTTTCACGTGATGGCGCGAAGATATCCATCACTCTGCACAACACGTTGAATAGCTTCTGCCTTGCGAATCATTGGAAGCAAGTCCGAGAAGTGCTCATGAAGGAGTTCGAGTCTGGCATTTTCAGAAGTGAGTTCAATGAGTCGTTGTTTTTGTTCTGTGGCTAGGCCTGCCTTTGGTGCCATGTCAAAGGATGGGCAGAATCCAAGATCTATGCGCGAGAGCAGCGGTGCCGTAGCTCCATAAACAAGTGTAACGATCAGGTTGTATTTCTCTAGGCAGCCATCAACTAGGAGCTGGTCTACATTGATTTCTTCGTCAACAAGACCTTCGATCTCGCCGGTAGCAAACGGACGGTCGTCATTCTTCAGTTGTAGCAGGCGGAAGCGCCGAGTTCCTTCTACGATCACATCCATACGACCGTCTGGGTAGCTCTGTGTTACCTCCACTACACGGGCAGCGCAACCTATCGGATGCATGTGCCCTTCTTCGACGAGATTGATTCCAAACTCCAAACCTCGCTCAAGACACTCATTCATGAGTTCCTTGTAGCGAGGCTCGAAGATGTGAAGCGGAACCCGTACATGCGGGAACAGCACCAAGTTCAATGGAAAAAGTCCAAGGGTCACGCAGAGAACTTCTTGAAACGTTCGTTGATGCGACCCCAGTGGAGATTGTTCAAGAAGGCATCAATGTATTTCACGCGTCCAGGACCATCCTTGTGATAATACGCGTGCTCAAACACATCACAAGAGATCAGCGGAATACCACCCCAGATGGCGCCATAATGATGTTCATCTACGAGTACATTGAGAAGTCTGCCGGAATACAGCTGATCAATACACAACACGCCCCAACCGGAGAGTTTTGCCGCCGTAGCAGTTGCTTTGAAGTCTGCCTTCCACGCATCGAAAGAACCGAATTCACGTTCGATGGCAGCTACAACTTCCGGACCCTTTGTAGGATCGCCGTCTCCACCAAGCACTTCCCAGTACACATCATGCAGAACCGTGCCACCATGATTCCATGTTTGGCGACGCTTGAGCTCACCGAAGTCGCTCCAGTTGCCGTTTGCACCTGCTTTGTCTGCATTCTCAAGACCAGTTTCGATCTTGTTCAGGAAGGTCACATACCCTTTGTGGTGGGTGTTGTAGTGCCAGTCGGACGTTTCAGGTGAAACAACGTCCTTCAGTAACTCCTTTGCCTCATCATCCGAGTACGGACGTGGGTTGAATTTCCATTCGTATGCCATGGGGGGTCCTAGTTACAGAGTTACAGAGTTACGGAGTTACGGGGTTACGGAGTTACGGAGATACGGAGATACGGGGTTACGGGGTTACGCTGCAAATGATGACCCGCAGCCGCACGTTTTTGTTGCGTTGGGGTTGTTAAACGTGAATCCCTTGCCCATGAGACCATCACTGAAGTCCAACGTCATACCCATGAGATAGAACATGCTCTTGGAATCAATGAACACACGTACGCCCTCGGCATCGAGAACAAGATCGTTTTCTCGCGATGCTGCATCAAAGCCAAGAGTATAGGACATACCGGAGCAGCCCCCACCCTTAACTCCAAGACGAAGACCGAAGTCACCGGCAATGTTGTTCGATGCCTTGATCTTCTTCACCTCAGCAATGGCCTTGTTGGTGATGATAATGTTATCGGATTCATCAGTACCGAGAACACCTGTCGGAACAGAAAGTACATCTGCTCCCATGATCGCTACACTCATGATACCTCCAATTGAACGAGTTGTTGTGGTGATGCTAGCTCTGCCACGGTCATCGACCGGAACGTAGCTTTGATCCGCTCGTGAAGAACGGTAAGGGGCTCGCGGATCGTGCAGGATCCGTGAGCAGAACAGTCGTGATCTGCCGAGTCTTGACAATCAACCAAGCCATTGGCTTGACCTTCGATAGCCTTAATGACACGCTCGATACTGATGTCTGCCGGCTCAGCTGCAAGCGCATATCCTCCATTGACTCCTGCATATGAACGCACCACACCATCGCGGACAAGCTGCTGCAGCACCTTGGCAACGAGGGCCTGGGAAATCGAATACTTTTCTGCGATGTCCTTGGCCGATACGATATCGGACGGACGCAGCGCCATGTCTTGCATCGCAAGAAGGGCGTATTCGACGCGTTTGGAAAGCTTCAGCATTATTGATCGTAGTCCGCAAACACACCGTCTGACGTTGGGTGTGTCTGACATGTCAGTACATAGCCATCTGAGATCTCGTCATCTGAGAGTGCTTCGCGTTCGTCCATGATGGCTGTACCGCTGAGCAACTTTGCCCGGCACGTGCAGCAGGCACCGATCTGACAAGCATAGGGAGGATCGAGATCGGCGCGTTGTGCAGCAGAGAGGATCGTCTCATCCGGCTCAACGTCAAACTCATGCTCCTTACCATACAAACGAATGCGCACCTTGCGGGTCACCAGCGTATCACTTGCTGCTTCCGCTCCGGCCGACGCTTGAGTATTCGTTTCCATTGTGTCCTTCGACAGTGTGAAATATTCGCGGTGTATGTGTTTGTCGTCCACCCCAATAGCGTGGAGATCAGCGATAACACCATCCATCATGCCTTGCGGGCCACAGACAAAGGCGTCCACTGTCTCTAGCGTAGGCACATATTGGGCCATCAGCCTGGTGAACATCGGTGAATCTAGTCTACCTACAACGTGTGCGCGTCCCGAGGTTGTTGCCTCTTCAAGAATGTGAACAACCCTGCATCTCCCACCATTGGCTTCTACAATCGACGTAACCTCACGGTCAAAGATGATCGATGCCTCGTCACGATTCGAATAGAAGAGAGTCACAGCGCTTCGTGGTTCAATACGCAGAATGCTCTTCATGATCGAAAGTACCGGTGTGATCCCACTGCCCCCTGCAAAGAGGAGATAGTGCCGTGCATTATCGTGATGTAGGTCCTTTGTGAAGTTCCCCATTGGTGGGTAAACCTCAAGCGTGAGTCCTGGCTTCACATGATCCTTGAGCCATGTAGAAACCGTACCCGAACTCACACGCTTTACAGCAATGGTAAGGGGCTCATCAAGAACCGGACTGGAACACAACGAATAATTCCGACGATGACTTACGCCATCTATCTCTGTCTTGATGGTGATGTATTGTCCGGCCTTATACAAGAACACCGGCTTGAGTTCCTCAGGAACGTCAAGCGAAATGGCCACGGTGTCCGGCGTGTCGTGCCAGACATTGGAGATCGTGAGTGTATAGAATTGGACGGCCATGGATTAGAACATTCCGATGGAAAACAAAGCAGCCTCTGACATCATCGACTTGTCCCATGGTGGATCGAATGTGATCTGCACTTCAACATCGCCAACACCTTCTAGTTCCTTCACGGTTCGCTTCACTTCAGCCGGCAAGGACTGTGCAGACGGACAATTAGGTGTTGTAAGCGTCATCACAACCAAAACATCGCCGTTCTCTGCAGTACGAACTTCGTAAATCAATCCCAGCTCGTAGATATCGATCGGTATCTCGGGATCGTAAATGGTATGAATTGCTTCGATCACTCGGTCTCGAAGATTGATCTCTGCATTCATGTTGTCCTCGTCATGGAATAGACCAAGGCATACAGCTTGATCTGTTTCAGCATACTTGCAAGTCCATTGGCACGGTTGTTAGACAGGTGTTGATCCAATCCCAAACGCGATACCAGATCGGGCGGTGCATTGAGAATTTCCGTTGGCGTTCGCTCGTTGTACACACGCATCAACAGTGCCACAAGCCCCTTTACAATAAGGGCGTCACTATCCGCCTCAAAATGGATTGTGCCATCAGTTATGCTCGGATGGAGCCATACCTGAGACTGACACCCCTTCACCTTGAACTCATCGTTTCGGTACTCTTCGTTGTAGGGGGCTAGCCCCTTCCCCATCGAAATGATATGCGAATACCGCTCTTCCCAATCCGGGAAGCTTGCGAATTCATTTTGCAGATCACCAATGGTCTGATCGATAGTCATGATGTGCTGATCAACGAAGAAGTTTGATGGCTCGAAACAATGCCGTAGAAAAAGCATCCAGATCTTCCGATGTGGTATAGGCCGCAGTAGAAGCTCTGGCAGTTGAGGATACTCCGAACCGCTTCATCAGCGGCATAGTGCAATGATGTCCAACACGTATGGCAACGCCTTGTTCATCCAACAACACTCCAAGATCATTGGCGTGAATTCCGTCGATGACGAATGACACGATCCCAACGTGTGACTCTGTTGGTCCGAGAATGCGCAGTCCATCGATGGAAGAGAGATCGGCATGCATCCGCTTTGCCAGCGATGCTTCGTGCTCACGCAATGCCGAAGGATCAATCCGCTTGAACCATCGAATTGCCTCGGCCAGACCGATAGCCCCTTCCATATTCGGCGTGCCTGCCTCAAATCGCATCGGTGCATCGAGATAGGTGGAACGTTCAAATGTCACGGTGGAGATCATAGCCCCACCACCTTGATATGGGGGCATCGTAGCAAGCACGTCTGCCCTACCGAACACAACGCCTATCCCTGTTGGGCCGTAGAGTTTGTGTCCGGAGAACACATAGAAGTCGCAACCAATGTGACGCATGTCGGTGGCGTGGTGTACCACCGCCTGCGCTCCGTCTACGAGTGAACGGGCTCCTACCGCGCGTGCCAATGAACATATCTCACGCACATCGTTGGTCACCCCGAGTGTATTGGATACGTGAACGATGGAGACAAAGGCTGTTGCCTCGTCGATGATCGTTCGAGCATGGTTGAGGTCCAACGTCCCATCATCGCGAACATCGATCACACGTAGTTCTGCACCCGTACGTTCGCAAACCATCTGCCACGGCACGATGTTGGCATGGTGCTCCATACCGGAGATCACGATATTCCGCCCACGGAGGGAATCACCAACCATTTGCGACCAGGATGCCGCAATGAGATTGATGCCTTCAGTAGTTCCTCGCGTGAAGATGATCTCATTCGGCTCCGCTCCAAGGAACGAGGCTACTGTAGCGCGTGCATCTTCATACAATGCTGTTGCTTCAGCACCGAGTGCATGGCCTCCACGATGAACATTTGCGTTTGAATATTGATAATACCGCGAGATCGAATCGATCACACATTGAGGCTTCTGAGCCGTTGCTGCGTTGTCGAGATAGACAAGCGGTACATCCCCATGCACGGTCCGAGAGAGGATCGGGAACTCTGCTCGAACAGCATATACGTCGAAGGCCGTTGATGATATGGTGGAGGTACTACTCACGGTGCAAATGGCTCTGCCCCGAGTTTCGTGGCGATACGTTGCTCGCAGTGAAGACGGAGCGCATCGTGATCCATGTGTTCCAGCACTTCAGCAACAAAGGCATAGGTCATCAATGCGCGCGCTTTATCTGCATCGATACCACGTGAACGGAGATAGAAGATGGCCTCTTCGTTGAGCTGACCTGATGTTGCTCCGTGCGAACACTTTACATCATCAGCCCAGATCTCAAGCTGGGGCTTTGCATTCACTTGCGCCTTATCGCTGAGAAGAATTGTGTGATTCGATTGGTAGGCAGTGGTTTTCTGTGCTTGTGGTCGAACAAAAATCTTTCCGTTGAACACTCCTATTGACGAACCATCATAGAGCCCCTTATAGAGCTCCTCACTATGGCAATGATGTACTGCGTGATCTACAACTGTGTGATTGTCTGCGTATTCTGATCCACCGAGTACGGAGGCACCATAGAGATAGGTCTCACTCGCAGGTTCGATCAAACGAACAAGCAGATCATTTCGGACAAATGATGCTCCGAGCGAAACAGCGAAGGACGTAAACCGAGATCCGTGCTCAACACTGGCAGCGATCGAAGAAATATTCTTGAGTGTGGAATTCGGGACAGCGTCCACGATCTTGGTGTACCGAACGGCACACTCCGGACGAAGCACGCACTCAGCCACGCTAATGTCGAGCGCTGTGAACGATCCAATGGTGTGATGCGATTCAACGATATCAACTGAAGAACGAGCACCTGCGAGGACAAGGATACGTGGTGTTGCCAACGTGTCTTGTTGGCGGACATCGTTAACTATGGCAATGTGGATCGTGCGTTCGAGTGTGATGTTGGCATCAAGACGAATCACAACTCCTTGATGCGTTAAAGCGGCGTTAACAGCAACAAAGGGATGCAGATCAATTGGCGCAAGTGAGCCGAGTGCTGTGCGTACTGCACTATCGGTTGCAACAAGCTCATCCGTGAGTGCTTCAATCGTCAGACCTGGTACATGCTGCGGCACCGATGATAGATTCTGTTCGTACCTGCCGTTGATGATGGCTACCGTCCAGCCCCCTTCAAGAGCCTCGTGGAGGCCCGAGGAGGACTGCGAAATGTCATCTATCGTAAGAGGATCTGTTGTTCCTTCGTGACGTTCAGAGGAGAACGGCAACCCGATGAATGGCATTACGTTGGTGTATTTCCACTCTTCGTGTCGGGTTGTTGGGATGCCCTGCTTCGTAAATGCATTGAGTGCGGCCACGCGTTGCAAATGCATGGGGCCCGAGGCCTGCCCGTTCACGCCTTTAGCAACGGCATCGAATGCTGTTTGGACAATCGTTGTGAATGTGTCGGTTGACATTACGCCTCCACCGCCGACTCAGCCTTGATCCAATCATATCCACGTTTTTCGAGTTCAAGGGCAAGTTCCTTACCACCAGAGCGTACGATTCGGCCGTTCCAGAGTACGTGAACAACATCAGGTACGATGTAATCAAGCAATCGTTGGTAGTGTGTGATCACAATGGTTGCAGTAGATGAAGAACGCAAGGCATTCACTCCACCGGCAACGATGCGAAGTGCATCGATATCGAGTCCAGAGTCCGTTTCATCAAGCACAGCAAGAACTGGCTCGAGCATCGCCATTTGGAAAATCTCGTTTCGTTTCTTTTCGCCGCCGGAGAAGCCATCGTTGAGCGAACGACTCAGGAATGACTGATCCATTTCTACGAGTTTCATGCGTTCGCGCATCAGCGACAAAAAAGCGGCAGGTGCAAGGGGCTCCTGTCCACGATGTTTGCGCAGTTCATTCACCGACGTCTTCAAGAAATTGGCTGTTGAAACACCTGGGATCTCCACCGGATACTGGAATGCGAGGAACATACCTTCGCGTGCGCGTTCTTCGGGAGCCATATCAAGTAGGTCTTTGCCCATGAAGGACACGGTGCCACCTGTTACCGTGTAGTCTGCACGGCCCGCAAGTACGGAGGCAAGCGTTGACTTCCCGGAGCCGTTCGGTCCCATGATCGCATGCACTTCTCCGGGGTTGACCGTTAGGGTTATTCCTTTGAGGATCTCGCGTTCTTCGATACCTGCAGTGAGATCCGTTATCTGGAGAATTGGGGTCATCCTACGCTTCCTTCGAGTGAGATTGCTAAGAGTTTTTGAGCTTCCACGGCAAATTCCATGGGCAGCTGATTAAGTACCTCGCGAGCATAGCCATTCACGATGAGGGCAACTGCCGACTCGGTGTCTATTCCTCGCTGATTACAGTAGAAGAGGATGTCCTCTCCAATCTTTGATGTCGTTGCTTCATGCTCTACTGTAGCCGTCTTATTTGCCACTTCGAGATATGGGAACGTATGGGCGCCACACTGATCACCGATGAGAAGCGAATCGCATTGCGAATAGTTCCTTGCACCAGTGGCAACCTTGAGAACCTTCACCAATCCACGATAACTGTTCTGCGACAATCCCGCCGAGATCCCCTTTGATACGATACGGCTACGAGTATGCTTGCCGATATGCATCATCTTGGTGCCGGTGTCGGCTTGTTGCATGTGATTTGTAACGGCAACAGAGTAGAACTCCCCAATAGAGTGATCTCCCTTGAGTATCACACTTGGATACTTCCATGTGATGGCAGAACCAGTCTCTACCTGCGTCCACGAGATCTTACTTCGTGCACCTTCGCAGATCCCTCGCTTGGTAACGAAGTTGTAGATACCTCCCTTGCCTTCTTTATCACCGGGGTACCAATTCTGCACGGTGGAATATTTGATCTCTGCATCTGCATGAGCAACAAGCTCAACAACAGCAGCATGCAGTTGATTCTCATCGCGTTGTGGCGCAGTACAGCCCTCGAGATAGCTTACATAGCTACCTTCATCAGCAATGATAAGTGTGCGCTCGAACTGACCTGTGTTGCGTGCGTTGATACGGAAGTACGTGCTGAGTTCGATAGGACAGCGCACTCCCTTGGGGATGTAGACAAACGACCCATCACTGAACACGGCAGAGTTTAACGCTGCATAGAAGTTGTCGTTCGTTGGAACAACAGACCCGATGTACTTTTTCACGAGCTCAGGATGCTCACGAATGGCTTCACTCATTGGACAAAAAATGATGCCGAGCTCTTCGAGTTTGTCCTGAAACGTGGTCTTGACGCTAACGCTATCCAACACCACATCCACGGCCACTCCGGTAAGGAACTTCTGTTCTTCGATTGGAATACCAAGTTTCACGAACGTTGCCAGCAGTTCCGGATCCACTTCATCAAGAGAGGCTGGGCCTTCCTTCTTCTTTGGTGACGCCCAATAGATGATCTCTTGAAAATCGATCTTGGGATATGTCACGTTAGGCCACGTTGGCTCCTTCATAGAAAGCCATTGTTCGTATGCCTTTAACCGCCACGCAAGCATCCACTCGGGTTCTTCCTTCTTTTCGGATATGAACCGTACCACATCAGCAGTAAGCCCCTTTGGAAGGAGGTCTTGCTCGATGTCCGTAGTGAAGCCATACTTGTAGTCACTCTGGACCACTTCATCAAGGATCGCCGATTCTTGTGCCATGGCACAAATATACGACTCTTTTAGTCCTGATTACCCCTAACGCACGATCAAGAGCCTGCCGTGACGTTGTTGACCAGATTTTGACGTGGTCACAACCAGATATGAGCCTGCAGCGAGGTCGGAAACCTCTACGTCGGCGGAAGTTGCTGCATCTATCACATGGAGAGTCCGGACGATCTCGCCGTGGACAGTGGATATGGTGAGCCCCCTATCGCCAGGTTCAAGTGAGAATCGCACCCTATCTGTAGCCGGGTTTGGACTGATCTGGAGGGAAGGGGCTTCTGCGCCTTGTTCAAAGACGGATAGTGGTCCGAGACGGAGCTCAACCGTGTCCGACGCCGTGGTGTCACAAGCGGTGCTGGCGCGGCACCAATACCAACCCTCATCCGAACGGACCACAGGCGAGAACTGCAAGACCGGACCGGTTCCTACGGCCGAATCAGCTCCCGTGCGGAACCACACAAGGTCACTTCCGTCAGATACCTGCACACGAAACTCCGCAACCCCACCTTCTGTTGTGGAGATCGAAGTTGGCATCGTGGTGAACTGAGGAGCTTTGGCTATGGTGATGGTCATGATGGATGAAGCAACAGTCTGCCCACAACCACCTGTTACGAAGCACTCATATCTGCCTGCCGATGTAGTTGTGACGGGGTCGAGGATCAATGCCGGACCTTGTTGTATAAGGGCCACGCCATTACGGCGCCACGTATACCGAAGGTCTCGGCCGGTTGCTTTTGGTGAGAACGAGAATCTGGCTCCCAAACATGCGGCAATGGTTGTTGGAAGTGGTTCAATGGCAACCTGTGGATCGATTGTTATCCGGTCGGACGACGTAGAGATATGCCCACGCTGCGTCCGAATTCGGATATAGGAACCAACTACACTTGTATCATTGATTGTTGGGCGCCATTGATAGGATCGCCCCTTCACACCTTCAACAATGGTTGTCCAGGTGAGGCCATCTTCCGAACGTTCAATGAAGAACGGCTCGAGTGGACCCATTTCGATGGTATTCCAGTTTGCATTTATGGATTGACCTACACATAGCCTTTCGCCTCCACGTGGCGATGTTAACGTGAGGGACCCAAAGGCCCACTTCACGATCATTGCATCTGCGCCACCGGAAGATTGCAATTCCTCTCGATCCAAGGATATGTACGGAGAGGTGGATGATCCGGCAACAATGAGATCGCCCTTATCATCAAGAAAGCACGACTTCAATGATTCATCTAATGACCATCCAAGGGTAGTAGAGAACGTTGTAACTGAGATGCCGATCTTCGCGATGAATCCGTCGGTACCACCGCGCAATTCCGATGATGTGCCCGCGCCGATCGCCGGTAGGTCTCTCGATGTGGTTGTGCCTACAACCACCCAGATGTCATCTGATTCTGCCGCAACGCGAGATACCGTCTCCGTGCCTGTTCCGCCAAAGAATGTAGACCCGGCAAGCGTGCGCCCCCTATCGGCAAAAAGCGCTGCCATAACGTCTGAATTGCCACGAGGTGATGTTTGTTGTCCATTAACGATCGGCAGGTCCAACGACGTACTTTCTCCAACTACGATGATGCGCCCGCGAGAATCATTGAAGACCGATCTCCCGATCTCCGATCCGCTGCCGCCGAAGTATGTTGAAACCACAAGTTGAGCACCATCCTGCGTGAACATCGTAAGTATGGCGTCGCTCGTACCTCCGTTGTAAGACCAATCGTAGGGTCGGTCCTTCTGGGTCCACCATTGTTGTGGGTTAACCTTGGGAAAGGTTTCGTAGTTCGAAGATGTTGTTGATCCCGTAACGGCTAACACTCCGTCCGGCGTGAGGTGGAGTGCTGTGAAAACGTCGTCGTTTTCACTTCCGAAATACGTGGAGAATTGAACGATTGAAAGTGAGGCATCTACACGCATCACAAACCCATCCACACCGCCATTAAATGTTCTATCGTAACCGTTATTCGTTGGGAAGCCGGAGTTCGATGTTGTTGTACCACAGATGTAGATACTGCCGGATGCATCCACCGTAGTTGCCATGGGATGTTCGTCTCCAATCCCATTGATGTACGTGGCTCGCAGCAAGGTCGTGAGCGATGTATTGAATACGGCAATGAATCCGTCGACGCCATTCGAATACACCTGACTGATCGAGCCAGTAGACATAGCAAGCTTGATTGATTCTGTCTCGCCAACAAGCACGATCCGGCCATTGGGGTCGATCCCAACACACGTGGCCTTGTCTTCGTATTCATCACCATAGAAGGTGAATGCTTTTATCGACTGTAGGTCAGCCGACAATACAGCAACGAAAGCCTCTGCCCCACCGGATGAGACCGTTTTAAAGCCGGGCACATCCACCTGCATATCATACGACTCCGTCCAACCACACACAACCACATCACCATTTGCCATTCGGGCAGATCCCGTGACGTGTTCCCCCTCGGCTCCACCAAAGAGAGCTCCGGATACAAGCGGTCCGCCCCCTTCACCAGCCTTTAGCCCGGCAACTATGGTCACCAGAAAAAGGGTTAGGAGAAGGGGGCGGATGATAGATGCTGTATTCATACTCTTAAGTGTGTTTGCCACGGAAAAACGTGACATCTGACAACTTAACGACGAATGACCACTCGCACATGCCCAAGTTGCGTACCGGTTTGAATCTCTACGAGGTAGACACCTGTAGATAGCGTGGCAACTGGAATGCGTACATCGGCCTCGTCTGTTGCCAATGTGCCTAGATCAACACTCCCAACAACGCGTCCCTGTGCGTCCATGATACGCGCGTGTGCATGAGTCGAGGCTTGGTTATTGATTCGGACATGCGCTGCTTCCGTAGCCGGCGTTGGACCAAGCAAACGTAGCCACGATTGATTTGATGCAACGTCGTGATCTACGGATGTGGTCGGGGTTATGGTCACTACTACAGAATTGGATGTAACCTTTCCACATCCTCCTCCAACCTCGCAGGTATAGGAACCGGCATCTGTTAGCGCTGAAGATGTCACACGATAGTCAGCCGACGTAGCGCCTGTAATTGGTGTGCCATCCTTGCTCCACTGATACGTGAGGTCTGTGCCGGTAGCTTTAACTGACAGGGTAAATGGCTTTGATTGTTCCACGGTGGCTGGAGCCGGTTGTACCGTTAGCACCGTTGCTTGAGCAACGGAAACCGTAACGGTCTGCGTGGTAACACTTGGAGTACATGCACCACTGACTACGCAGGAATATTGGCCGATGGTGGCGGCATCAACTACCGGAATCTCCAATACAGCTGATGTGGCATTTGGGATGTCTACCATGCCCTTCCGCCATTGATATCTCAGTTGTGCACCAACTGCGGAAACACTGATCGACGTTGATTGTCCGGCACATGCACTCGCATTGCGCGGTTGAGTTTCGATTGTTGGTGGGTTGGAGATGGTAAACGGAGTGATCAATTGGCTAACATGTCCGCGTGAAGACATAACGCGAACGATGTATCTCCCCGTTGGCATTACAGGGACCTTCCACTGATAGTTGCGGCCCGGAGCGGCACGCTTCACGTCTGTCCACGTGTTAGAGCCTTCCGGAGCGATCTGAATATCGAACTTCGATGTGTCAGGGAAACCAAGTGACGACCACGAAATGGTACGGTTCGAACCCACACACCAGGTGTCTCCACTACCGGGCGACGTCATTTCCAACAGACCAAAGGCAAACTTTCCAACATAGACCTCAAGGCCGGGACCACTTTGCGCGTAGGAAGAATCGAGAGTACGTAGGTCCGTTGATGACGTCGACGCTGCAAAGTAAAGATCGCCGATCGGGTCAACCGCAACGGCTCGTACAGTATCCTCACCATTGCCGGCAACTAGTGTTGTAAACTTATTCGTGGACGTATTGATCAGTGCAATGAATCCATCCGTACTCCCGGAACGATTTGCAATGGCTCCTACACCTTCGATAGGAAGATCAGTAGAAACGGTAGATCCGTAAACAACAGCTGTTGACGTGTGGAGATGTTGACGAACACCGATGACTTCATCGCGCATTACTCCGCCGAAATATGTAGCGCTTACGAGGTCGCGTCCGTCATTGGCCAAGACAGCCATGAATATGTCTTGCTGACCGAATGCTTGTGAAAACATTGAGCCAATCGTCTCAAGATTGGTCGACGTAGTAACACCAACAACTGAGGCACGGCCCAAATCATCAACAAAGATTCCACGGCCTTCTTCTTCGCCGTTTCCGCCAAAGAAGGTAGAGTAGGTTCCATCGTCTGTCTTTGCAAGAGCAAGCTCATTATTAAGCTTTGCGACAAAGGCATCGGTATTGCCACCATTAAACGTGCGATCATAGGGTACACGTCCAGATGAGAACCGATCGGACGTAGGCGCTGTTTCAAAGTTTGCAGATGTGGTGCTGCCCGTGAGATAAACGCTATTCGATTGGTCGATGGCCATTGAAGTGAACTGATCAATTCCCTCACGGCCAAAGAAGCGAGACTGCTGGACGGATCCATTCGATGAATATGAGGCGATGAAGCCGTCGGTCTGGCCCATGTTCGCCCCTCCACCCGGTTCGTCGCGGTACGTTGGTGGTTGGCCAAAACGTCCCGGAATTGTGACGCGAATGGTGACGGGGAATGTGACCGGGAAGTTTGTGGTAGATGTGGTATTGCCGGCAACGTAGATAAGGCCATTCTGATCAACAGCAATTGCGCGACCGACATCTTCCTTATTGCCACCGTGGTAGAAACCAACGATCAACTTTGACAACATCGAATCGAGTTTGGCTACAAAGGCGTCCATTCCGGCCTTGTACAGTTTACCTGAGACACCAGATGTGGTTGGGAAGTCAGCCGAGTTCGTTTCTCCTGTTACATAGAGGTTGTTTTGCGCATCCTTCGTAACGGCACGAATCCGGTCGTCTCCTGCTCCACCAATAAACGAGAACGCACGTACCTTTTGCAGACGTGGGTCGAATCGCACGAGGAAGCCATCGTTCGGCCCTTTCACAGTAGTAACGTACCCACCTACCACTCCGGGGAATTCTAGCTCCGGCGTAGTACCGGCGGCAACGATGTCTCCGTTGGTTAGGTATTCAATTCCCGTCACCACATCGGTGCTAGGTCCGCCCATATACGTGCCGTATACGGTAGACGAGATTGGAGTGATATCCGCGGTAACAGGTGACGTTGATCCCAGCAGTTCTCGGGAGATCTGCGTAAGATCTGCCCCTTCTTGCGCGATCATCGTACGAACCACTCTGCCGTCATCGTTAAATCGATATGAGAAGGAAACACCCGGATACAGATCCAACATTGCCACATAGGCGTGAACAGGTGCGCTATACCAGCTGCTCTGAACGTTTCCTTTGATAAAGGTCACACGCGAAACCTCTGGGCCGGTGGATCCTTGTGAACGAAAATTGATATTCCGGAAGGCTTCACGAACAACGAAACCAGAACGCGTCCCATCGTTTGCATGTATTGTGAATTCATCCACAACAACGCCCGTCCGAGTTATCCAAACATTGGCACCATTCTGTCGGGCTAGAAAGAGTACTTCAGACGGCCACTGCCCAACATTGGCAATAAAACCATCAACGGCAGTCATTGGGCTGGTACCAGCCGTAAGACATATTGGCGCTGCAAGAGCGATCGTTAGGGCGACCGCAGTGAGGTACTTTGCAAGGGTGTCTGTGAGGTTCAAAACCAACTCCTGGATGTCATGGGTTTATGCCGTGAAGTATTGACATACCATCACGACACAGTTCGTTACGTTGAATCGGAGACTTATCTGCTGACGAGAATGCGGAGATGTCCGACTTGGGAGTCAGTGACAACTTCGATCCCATAGACGCCGTTAGCGTATTCGGCAACCGGAATTCGAACTTCCGTGCCG
The DNA here is from genome assembly GCA_937870915.1 of uncultured Ignavibacteria bacterium. Classification (GTDB taxonomy): domain Bacteria; phylum Bacteroidota; class Ignavibacteria; order Kapaibacteriales; family Kapaibacteriaceae; genus UBA10438. The sequence goes on along the minus strand of CALMZQ010000189.1, from coordinate 25,501 downwards.
TTTGTTGAGGACGGTGGCAAGCTGAACGTGGCAACGATCCTACCCTGCTCGTCGATAATGCGAGCAAGCATCGTGGATGAGCCATTTGAGCGGACGTTAATGACCACCTCATCTGAAGCTGGAGTTGGACCAATCAGTCGCAGCCATTGGTCGGTAGCTCGTCGTTCTTCATCAACTGAGGTAGACGGTGTTACAACTACAACTGCTGGCGCAGACGTAACAGTGCCACAACCGCCCCCTACCTCACAGGTATAGGATCCGGCGTCGGTAAGTGCAGATGACGAGATCCGGTATTCATTGGACGTTGCACCTGTGATTGGTGTACCGTCCTTTACCCATTGATACGTTAGGGTACTCCCAGCTGCTGCAACGGAGAGCACGAATGGTCGTGATTGCTCAACCGTAACTCCAGCCGGTTGTGATGTGATGGACGTGCCAAGAGCAACGCTGACAGTTGCTGCCCTTGAAGTTGCCGTTGGATTGCAGGCACCACTCACCACAACATCATACTTGCCTGCTGATGAACCATTCACTGCAGGTATTCTATACGTCTGTGCTGTAGCACCGCTAATGTTGACGCCATTCTTACGCCATTGATACTTGAGGTTTGTTCCGTTGGCAACCACGTTCAGATCGACAGCAGCATCAGCACATGCAGTACGATCTACAGGTTGCGTTGTGATGGCTGGACCGAGATTCAACGTAAAGTTCAAGCTAGACGAGACATGCCCACGGCCAGTAAGGACACGAACGCGGTATCCGCTTCCTTGCGTCAATGTTGCAGCCGGTTTCCAAACATAGGAACGACCAACAAGGTCCTTAGCAAGCAACGACCACGTTAGACCGGCATCCGTTGAGAGTTCTACACGATACTTCTCATCCACAAGCATTTCTTCGGCACTCCACGTGATGGAGTTGTTCACGCCAACACATAGTGCTTCACCACCACTAGGTGATTGAATGCCCAATACTCCGAAAGCATACTTTCCAACGTAGCCATCTGCACCGCCTGCTTTTGCTGAAGCATACGACACTCCGTTGGTGTACAGGTCTGCAGATTGCGATGCGAGACTGTAATAGACATCACCGTTCACATCAAGCGACACAGCATTTACCGAGTCTCCTAACGCTCCACCAACAAGCGTAGAATGAATCAGCGATGCTGTATTCAGAATCGTGACGAATCCATCTGTTTCTCCGATACGATCTGCAACTGCGCCGGCACCAAAGATTGGTAGATCGTTCGATGTAGTGGTACCGTAGATGACGCCGGTAGCCGTTTGATTGAGATTGTCTACACCCAACACATCATCATCGCCCGTTCCACCGAAATACGTGCAGCTTGCAAGAGCACGTCCGTCATCAGCGAGAACAGCCATAAAAATGTCTCTTCTGCCAATCGGCTGAGAGGCGTAGGAGCTTAGTGTGGGGAGATTTGTGGAGGTAGTAGTACCAACAACCACAGCCCGACCCGATTGATCTACAAAGATCCCACGTCCAACATCATCACCATTACCACCGAAATAGGTGGAGTAGGTTCCGTCATCACGCTTGGACAATGTGCCATCGGAGAAGAACTTGATTACAAAGGCGTCTGTGTTTCCGCCATTAAATGTTCTGTCATACGGAAGGCGTCCGGATGACCAACGCCCTGGGGTTGGAGCAGTCTCAAAATTTGCAGAGTTCGTTGTTCCGGTCACAAATGGCTCGCCACCGGAATTCACGGCCAGCGCTGTGAATGTCTCGATGCCTTCTTTCCCGAAATACGTAGAGAAACCATATGTAGACCCATTTGGGGAAAGTCTGCAGAGGAAGCCGTCTACCTGACCTCCGAGAGTTTTTTGATGCCCAAGAGCTGTTGGGAAGTCAGCGGTAGATGTGGTACCACCACACACAAAAACGTTACCTGAGATATCTACAGCAACAGCTTCAGGCATGTCATCTTTGTTGCCGCCAATGTACGTGCTGATTTCAATCTTGGTGAGTGCCTTATCGAGTTTCACAACAAATCCATCAATCTGTGATCGATAGATCTGTCCGGCGGCACCAACTGAGATCGGCAGATCTGGCGATGTAGTTTCACCTACAAAAAACACGCTACCCGATTCGTCTGTCGTCATGGACTTCATCTTGTCCAGTCCCGAACCTCCGTAGTACGAATATTTGATGATCGCACTGAGGTCCTTAGTGAACAAGGCTACGTAAGCATCGTTACCACTTGCAAAGGCCGACTGATATCCGCCCGTACCGGTAGGGAAGGTCATGCCTTGCGTAGTTCCTCCAACCAACACTCCGTCCGCAACATGCTCCACACCGACAGTGTTGTCATACGCATCGCCGCCTACGTAGGTCCCGTAGACTAGTGGATCGATGAGAAGGGGCTTGTCCGATGTGTGCTCAGGTACATCAATAGTGAAACCATTCCCGCGAGCTTCAAATGCCGCCGGCGTGCGCAACTTCTTCCCCTGCAGGAAATAGGCTAGTAGGTCTGTCATAATGATCTGCCCCTTAGCCGTGGAGATCGTGATCGTCTCCGGGTCGATCTTCAGGTCACTATTTCCGTCGATCTTCATTCCCATATGGGCCAGATCTGCACCGGTTCGCACGTCAAGATCGTAGCGAACTTTTCCTTGGTCGAAATAATAGATCACGTCTATGCCATCGTAGACATTCCGGACGCGAACAGAGCTATAGACGGGAACATCGGTGAACCATTTCGACGGGTCGCGCCCGATAAAATAGTTGACGCGTGCAGACGTTTGGACCTCACCTACCGGCGAGCCCCCTTTTGAATGTATGAAGTTGAGCCGAACTACCTGGCCGTCGCGAACACCTTTGGACCGCTGGATCTCAAATTGGTCGAAGACGATCCCGGTGGTTGTAATCCACGTGTCGAGGTTTCCGTCTCGATAGGCAAAAAGGACATTTGACGGCCATTGTCCAACGTTTGCGATAAATCCCTTCATAGACGTCTTCTGCCCTTGTCCGGACATTCCGACCGTTCCAAGCATGACGAATAGGGACACGAGACCACACAAACGCGTTGTGAAGGGCGTGGCAAGATTCAAAACTGGCTCCCAACCAAGTGAACGTTCTCAATGACCCCAACCCATAACAACAATCAAGAAGTGAAATTGTTACGGTATTTTGAAACGCCGAACAGCATTTTTTTACCTCGTTTTCAACCGGCCATTCTCCCCCCACTGCCATGAACCTTGCCGTCAACATCGACCATGTGGCCACCCTACGAGAAGCACGAGGTGGCATGGAGCCCGACCCAGTCCACGCAGCTGTTCTAGCTGAATTGGCCGGCGCATCAGGTATCGTCTGTCACCTCCGTGAGGACCGCAGACACGTAAATGACCGGGATGTACGGGTCCTGCGAGACGTGCTGACTACGAAGCTTGATCTTGAGATGGCAGCTACCCCAGAGATTATTGCCATTGCCCTCGAGATCGTACCTGACCTCGTAACTCTGGTTCCGGAAAAGCGCGAAGAACTCACAACAGAAGGGGGCTTAGCAGTTCATGGCAACGAGGACTACCTCTCGGAGGTGACCAAGGCGTTCCACGAGAGGGGCATCCTGGTAAGCCTGTTTATTGAACCAGAGCCAATGCAAATAGATGCAGCTGTTCAATGCGGTGTTGACATCATCGAGCTCCACACAGGAACCTATGCCAATGCTCGCAGCCGAGCCGGGGTGAAGATCCAGTTTGAGCGAATCCGTGCGGCGGCAATGTATGCTGCCAACGCAGAGCTTGTGGTTACGGCCGGACACGGCCTCGATCTCAGGAATCTTGAGGCCATTTGCCGGATCCCTGAGATCGAAGAGGTTTCCATAGGGCACGCACTCGTGAGTCGAGCCCTCTTTGTTGGTTTTGAGCAGGCCGTACGCGAATACGTAGCTGCCGTGTCCTAGTCTCGTCCGCCAATTGCGCTGGCCAGGTAGTCTCGGTTCATCTGCGCGATGAACTCAACACTGATCCCCTTCGGGCAGGCTGCTTCACATTCCAAGTGATTTGTGCAAGCGCCAAAACCTTCTGCGTCCATCTGCAATACCATGTGCAGGGCACGTGTAGAACGTTCGGCCTGGCCTTGCGGAAGAGATGCAAGATGGCCAACCTTTGCGGCGGTAAAGAGCATAGCGGATGCATTTGGACACGCTGCAACGCAGGCACCACACCCAATACATGCAGCTGCGTCCATCGCACGGTCTGCATCGAGCTTCGAAATCGGAATCGTATTGCCGTCCTGAGCGTTTCCGGTATTCACACTCACGAAACCACCCTTTTGGATGATCCGATCGAGAGAACCGCGGTCTACAACAAGATCTCGCATCACAGGGAAGGCTCGTGCACGCCACGGCTCGATATAGATCTCGTCACCATCCTTGAATGTTCGCATGTGCAATTGGCAGACTGTAGTTTTTGCTACCGGACCATGCGGGCGACCATTGATCACCATGCCGCACGTACCACAGATGCCTTCTCGGCAATCATGATCAAATGCAACAGGGATCTCGCCCTTTGAGATCAGATCCTCATTGAGAACATCGAGCATTTCAAGAAAGCTCATGTGCTCACTCACGTTTGCTACGTCATACGTTTTGAGCATGCCGGTGGCGTCTGGACCAGCCTGACGCCAAATATGGAGTCGAAGGTTCATTACTTGTAGCTCCGTGTTGCGAGGTGCACATTTTCAAAGACAAGGGGCTCCTTGTGGAGCGTTGGCTTAGAGCCAACACCAGTATACTCCCACGCGGCAGCATAACAGAACTCGTCATCATTGCGTTTTGCTTCGCCATCTTCCGTCTGGTATTCTTCACGGAAGTGACCGCCGCATGATTCGTTACGATGGAGGGCGTCAGTACACATGAGTTCAGCAAACTCCAAGAAGTCTGCAACACGCAGTCCAAGCTCTAGCGACTGGTTCAACTCCGTGCCGGTTCCGGGAATCGTGAGGTTCTTCCAGAACTCATCGCGCAATTCAGGTATGCGCTTCAATGCTTCAGTGAGCCCCTTTTCATTCCGGGCCATACCGCATTTATCCCACATCAACGAACCGAGTTCTCTGTGGAATGACGTTGGCGAACGTTTACCGTTGATCGAAAGAAGTGTGCTGACCTTGTTTTGCGCCTCGGTAACGGCAGCTCGGGCTTCGGGGGCATCGTTCGACACAGTGCTGAATCCACCCTTCGCGAAATATCCGCCCAAGGTATACGGTATCACAAAATATCCATCGGCAAGTCCCTGCATCAACGCAGATGCACCGAGTCTGTTTGCTCCGTGATCGGAGAAGTTGGCTTCGCCAAGTACAAAGAGTCCGGGCACGTTGGACATCAAATCGTAGTCCACCCAAAGCCCACCCATTGTGTAGTGAACGGCCGGGTAGATGCGCATTGGCACCTTATACGGGTCCTCGCCAGTGATTCTCTCGTACATTTCGAACAAGTTGCCGTAACGGTCGGCAATCACTTCTTGACCGAGCCTCTTGATGGCATCGGCAAAATCGAGGTACACGCCAAGTCCGCCCGGTCCAACGCCACGCCCATCATCGCAGGCCTCTTTTGCAGCACGAGATGCGATGTCGCGAGGAGAGAGGTTTCCGAACGACGGGTACTTACGCTCGAGATAATAGTCGCGCTCTGATTCAGGTATCTGGTCCGGCGAACGTGTGTCACCCTTTGCCTTTGGAACCCAGATGCGGCCATCGTTGCGCAAGGACTCGGACATCAGCGTAAGCTTTGATTGGTAGTCTCCACTTTGCGGGATACAGGTTGGGTGAATCTGTGTATAACATGGATTAGCGAACAATGCGCCGCGCTTATGAGCTCGATATGTGGCCGTTACGTTGCAGGCCTTTGCATTCGTGCTGAGGTAGAAGACGTTGCCATACCCACCTGTTGCAAGGATCACGGCATCTGCCATGTATGACTCGATCTTCCCAGTTACCATATCGCGTGAGACAATGCCTCGGGCCCGCCCATCAACAACGATAAGATCCATCATCTCCTGCTTGTTGTAGAGCTTTACCTTGCCAAGTCCAACTTGACGCATCATTGCCTGATAGGCACCGATGAGGAGCTGCTGGCCCGTTTGACCCCGTGCATAGAACGTGCGAGATACCTGCGCGCCACCGAATGAACGGTTGCTCAAGTATCCTCCATACTCGCGAGCGAATGGAACGCCCTGGGCAACACATTGATCGATGATACTGGTTGAGACCTGGGCCAGACGGTAAACATTTGCCTCGCGAGCACGAAAGTCGCCACCCTTAACCGTGTCATAGAAGAGACGCCAAACCGAGTCTCCATCGTTCTGATAGTTCTTTGCTGCGTTAATTCCACCCTGTGCTGCGATAGAGTGTGCTCTACGCGCTGAGTCGTGATACGTGAACGCCGATACGTTGTATCCGAGTTCGGCAAGAGTTGCGGCTGCCGAGGCACCGGCAAGCCCAGTACCAACAACGATAACGCTGTATTTCCGTTTATTGGCCGGGTTCACAAGTTTCAGATCGGCGCGATGCTGATCCCACTTTTGTTGGAGTGGACCGCCCGGAATATTGCTGTTGAGTTCCATAGTGCGTGGGGTTCCTTCGTTCTTTTAGTGCACAAGGCCGGCAATGATCGAAAGCGGCACGCTGCAGAAGCCAATGGCAACGCCGATGCCGAGAAGAGGACCTACGAGCCGAATGACCGGGACAATACGTTTGTTCGTAACGCCAAGGGTCTGGAATGCACTGGCAATTGCGTGATTGAGGTGCAATCCCAAGAGAATCATTGCCAGTATGTACACAGCTGTGATAAGGGGCTCATGGAAACTGGCTATCACCATTCGATATACATCCGGAACCACGATGCCGTCGGCAAGTGTATACTCCCAGCCCTTTTGGCCGGCGTAGAACTGTGCGTGCGCAGTCCCCCATGTAAAGTGGGCCAAATGGTAGATCGCATAGACCAACATGAGAAGTCCGGACAATGCCATGCTGCGAGAAGCTATTGTGGACGTCCGACTGTCCACCTTTGCATATCTCTCGGGCCGAGCAGAGCGGTTACGCTGTGAAAGCCTGATCGCCGACCATACATGCAGCACAAAGACTAGCAGCAGACCGCCCCTTACCAACCAGATCGCTGCCCCATGCACCATTGTGCGTAGGCTGTGACCATACTCGTTCATATGCTCAGGCCCCAGGAAGATCAGGAGGTTACCTGATAAGTGGCCAATGAGAAAGAGGAACAGAAGGAGACCCGTGATGGCCATCACCCACTTCTGGAATATGTTCGAACGCCATACTTCGCCGAACGCTCTCATGTTTTTCCCCGTCGAAGTTGATCGGAATGGCCTCTGTAACAGCAAGTCCATTCAAAAAGTGCCTCAAAGTTACGAATGTGCGGCAACCAGCAGGTGCAACCCTTTTCCACATCAGGCCGTACCTTCGCGTCATGCTCACCATAAAGAACATCACAAAGCGCTTTGGCGCCCAACTTGCAAACGACAACATTTCATTGAATGTAGCGGCCGGACACATCTACGGACTGTTAGGTCCAAACGGCGCGGGGAAGACAACACTCATCCGCATGATCACCAACATCATCATGCCTGATGAAGGTGAAATCTTGCTCGACGGCAGCATGGTTTCGGCCATTGAACAGAATTCTATTGGATACCTGCCCGAAGAGCGTGGACTCTATAAAAAACTCACAGTAGCCGAACAGCTCACGTACTTCGGACAGCTCAAGGGGCTAGATGGACGCGAGGCTCTGAAACGCGGCTCATGGTGGCTGGCCCGTATGGATGCCTCAGGCTGGGAATCAAAAAAAGTTCAGGAACTCTCAAAGGGTATGCAACAGAAGGTGCAGTTCATTTCTACTGTTCTTCACGAACCTAAGCTTGTTATCCTTGATGAACCATTTAGTGGACTCGACCCCGTAAACTCAGACATTCTTATCGGTGTAATCAAGGAGCTACAACAACGTGGGACCACTATCATCCTCTCCACTCACCAAATGGATCAGGTGGAACGGCTCTGTGATGATATCGCGCTGATCAATAAGGGGCGTGTGGTTCTTAACGGATCTGTTCGCGACGTTCGTGCAGGTTTCCGTAGTGATCGTATCTATCTCGACTATCATGGCCAAGACGAACCAATGCGAAACATTCCCGGCACAGCCGTAGTGGATTCAGCTGCCGGCAGGGTTGAACTTCGGCTCGTCGATCCATCTGTTCACCCAACCGACATCCTTCGTTCTGCCCTGAGTCATGTTGAAATCACGAGGTTCGAAGTGGCGGAACCTTCTCTGCACGACATCTTTGTGCAGACGGTGAAAGAATCCGTTACCACGCAGTAGACCCTACGATCGTTAACGTTTGGTAGCTCAAGCTTCGCCCATCAGCCGATTCCTTATTTCCAACTACCGTTGTATAGCGGAACTTTAGCGCACCGCGTTCAAAGATCCCAAACGTAAGATCAATCGTGAAACACGGCCGAACATCGATGGCCGATGGTGAGTGCTTTCCAAGTGTGCTCATCAAACCAAAACCAATCGAGCCCCCTAATCCAAGTCTATCTTCGTGTTCCGGACGCTCGAGGAATGCAATGGCAACAGTCAGTGGAATATGAGCCTGCGTCATAGTAAAACCCACTACAGAGTCTACTGCAAACACTGGCATTAAACTGCCCCGCAATTCGATCATTCCTCCGGCAAATGGGAGCAGACCTACGTTGAGTCCACCGCCGAATCCAAATCCAATCTCTACGTCGGTATCTAGGCTGGTAAATGCCGGACCGAAAAAGATCTCGGGCTCGGAGAGTGGTGCTGCATTGGCTCGCTGACCACACAGCAACAAGATCACAATGATGAGACCTATCTTTCCCGACACCTCCATGCCCATGAAACGTCCTTTCCGTACCATCATTCTCCTTTTTGCGCTTGCTGCAACTGCCTGTATTGTAGGCATTGTATGGTCTCTCCAACGCCCCCTCCCTATCAACGGTGAGCGTACGGTCCATATTGCCAGACGGACAACGATTGCTGGTGCAATTGATAGCATCGATGCGCAATGTACACTGCCCACACCCAGCCTCGTTCGTGTTACTGCGCGATTGATGGCTAGGATCACCCAACGTCCGGTGCAACATGGTTGGTATGTGTTTACAGCAACGGACACACAATGGGACGTGGTGATGGCAGTCCTGAGCGGCAGACATCGTCCGGCCATTCGCGTAACTATACCAGAGGGTCTAACCTATCGCGAGATCGCAGGCATCCTCAGCCAAAAAGCCGAGATTGATTCATCTGCATTCGTGGCCTGGTGTGAAAATGACTCGGTGGTGAAGAAATACACCCACGATGCACCATCAATGGAAGGGTACCTCAGCCCAAATACATACGACGTGTTGTGGCGAGACGAAGCAGGCGCTATCGGTGAGCGATTGGCAACGGAATTGCAGACGGTATGGGGCTCCTTGGATACCGAACGTTCTCGCAAAGAGATTCTTACCCTTGCATCGATCGTTCAAGCAGAAGCAGCTACCGTGAGCGAGATGCCGAAGATCGCCGGCGTATATGCGAATAGATTGAAACGGGGAATGAAACTCGAAGCGGACCCAACAGTGCAATACGGCATCGGCATGAAACGCCGGGTGATGTACCGGGATCTAGATGACGCACATGCGTACAACACGTATCTACATACCGGACTCCCGCCAGGACCGATCGGTAATCCGGGTACGGATGCAATAAGGGCCGCCTTACAACCGGAGAAGCACTCCTACATCTATTTCGTAGCGCGAGGAGATAGTACCGGACTCCACCGCTTTGCTCGAACAGGTGCTGAACATATGGAGAATGTGCGCCTCTATCGAAGGTCGCGTCGTTAGTCTTCGACCCACACGGGGCTGGCTCGCCCCTTATCATCAAACGCTTGAATGCGGAAGGTGAACGGCCGTTGCGGATCCCGAATGGTTACTTCAAACACCTCAAGCCAAGACGTTGTTGGAGACTGACCGTCTGCTGCTCTCAAATAGCCCGATAGTTTGCGGGGTTCTTGGGCATTACCGTCCAACACTCGCAGCGTTGGACGATTAACACTTCGATCGCTTGAGAAGAATTGGACTACCACGGTCTTCTTGCGTTGATCTACATCTCGTTTCACATCACGAATAACGGGAGCCGGGTAGTTCCGTACCTGGATCTGTTGCGAGGCCCCTTCTTTGTTGCCATCCACATAACGTTCAAAGACGAGAGTGTGCCCGGTGTCTCGCAGCTGCGGACGTATGCGCATGGTACCCTCATTGGTTGAGGCTATCTCCCTGTCCCCATCGCGCACAACTGCCCGCGTGTTTTCTACTGCCGGAAGGCGTGGGTCAACAACATAGTCGGCATTGGGATACATCACATCCGGTACATCAACTATAGCAAGGGGCTGAGCACTCACGATAAAGGTGGTAGTACGTGTTTGTCCATCGCGTCGTTGAGCACTTACCTCAATGGTGACCGAACCACTGCGAGGGGCTCGCCCCTTTACGATGATGGTCCGTTGATCTGTGTAGCGTTGTATTTCGCCAATGTTTTCACCGATAACACGGATCCTTGGCAGTCCAACAAGGTCACGTGCCGGATCTGCTCCCCCAACGCTAATCCTATTTGTCCATTCTCGAGACGAGATGGTGGTAATCTTATCGCGGGCCGGATCTATCCAGAACTCGCCCATGGAAGCAATACCACCGTTCCCGCCTGAGGTGTCGCGTACGATTACCGTGTCTCGTCCACCTGGTAGCGTGATGATCGTATTGGGTTGCTCATTGTCTACCAATGTTGAGAGCACAAACTGTGTTGAACCCGTCATGCGAAGTCCCGCCGGAAGATCATCCCCATCAACCCCGTTTGCGCCAAGCGAGCCTACGGGTGCACCGCTACCCATAATGGTAACGCGAAACGTGCGCGTCATGGCATTCACCAAGTCCGGGTGCCAATGAAAGACAACGGCATTTCTTTGTGGCTGATGTTCCAAAGAGAACATCGGCGTAGAAGATTCGCCCGGTTCTATCGTGAGGATCTGACCAGTTTCCACTTCTTCGATACGTGCACTAACGCGCATATCAGCAACAGTGCCCGAATAGCGAATCACGTTGAATGAGTCGAGTGCCGTGATACGTGCGCCCCCTGTGCTATCACGCGTGAGTTCACACAACAGACGCATTCGGTCTGGTGTAAGCTCCAAACGGGCATGAGCAAGGGCGGCCGCATCATCCTTCGTTTCTACCAGGTCGCTTTTGTCCGGCATGAGCAGGACAAGGGCCACTAGATAGAGAACGAAATAGATCTCAACCCGCCTGCGTGGACGATGACGATCGTTCATCGCGATCCAGAATATGGCGAGAGAGGATACGTTCGATCTCAGTACGTACAAGGCGTTCCACTTCCTGACGTTCCACGGCCTTGAGGCGCTCTCCAAGTGCGTCCACACCGTCAGTAAATCGTTCAAGAGAGGTGGTGGTGGACCTCATAGCGTTCATCAGATCGGGATTCGGTGCAACGGCACTTACGGCAGCCTCAACGCCATCTCGCATCTGCACGATCATGGTGTCTTGGCGCTCAACTAGGTCACTGAGCGTACCAGCAATAGTTTCTAACTGAACGGCCATGGCTGCATAGTCTCGACCGATCTCACCAAGTTCGCGAAGAAGTTCCTCTGTTGCGGCAGACTGACCGTTGGCCGACGAGGTTTGCTCCATTTCCTCGGGAGGTGTGAAGAACATCACCACAAAGAGCAGGATGAGGAGGAGGGCTTCGAGGATTACCCCCGCTACCACCAGCCCCGGCGTTTCGATCACCCTCGTGCGGTTGAGGCCAACGGCAACCAAGAGCAGAGCAGCTCCGAAATAGACAAAGGCATTGATAGCGGAGTAGAAGAACCGATTGACCACTTCCTGCATCCACAAAGCCGAGCCGGACCATACTCCAAGGGGATGCAATACCACCACATCGCGCTTGGTCATGCGGATGAGTTCGCGTTCGGTGGAGCAGATACGCCACATCGTGGTCAGAACCACCAAGGCACTGACCTGACGCTCAAATCTGAGCTCTCGGTAGATGTCTCGCAGGAGTGCACGGCCGTGTACACTCGACAGCGTCTCAATGGTTGTCATGCAGTTGGAACGTCCATAGCGATCAATTGTCAATGATACGGAATATTGAGAGTGTCTTTGCAGTCACCATGTTCTGCCGTATTCTCGTTGTCCGTTCCGCCACATGGAGTACCCATGCATATCTGTTGTCGCTTTTCGATCATTCTCGCAGTCCTCGCCGCCTCGGTCTCAGCCTTTGCAGCCAGCACATCGCCATCACCACGTTCATCACGCACTCTGCCGCCTGCTTTTGAGACCAATGTTGGGCAGGTGAAGTTCAGCGATGGGTCGAACACATCCTACATTGATGCAGTTATCCGCGTCAACGGAACTATGGCCTACGTCCACCGTGGCGGCCTGCACTTGATGCAGACCAGTATTACGCCTACAGAAGGATCTACAAAACATGAAGTGGAATTTGACGTTGCCGCATACCGAGTAGACATGGAACTCATTGCCAGCAACCCTTCGCCCCGTATCGAATTTCAACAGAAGGCCCCCGGCATCATTCGGCACATCCTCCCAGGTGGTGGTAAGGATGGGTTTGTGGCCGATCGTTACAATGCCATCGTGTATCATGAGGTGTGGCCGGGAATCGACCTGCGGATGTACGTCAATTCCCTTGGAGTGAAATACGACTTTATTGTTCACCCCGGTGCAGATGCACAACAGATAGCGTTTCGGTATGTAGGGGGCTCTGCACCAACTCTTCGGCCAAACGGCGACCTAACTCTTACAACTCCGCTGGGAACGATTGGAGAGCATGCTCCCGTTGTGTTTGAGAGTCACGCCAATGGTGTGCGCGGTAAAAATGTAGGCGCACGGTTCCTTGTTGACGGATCATCTGTACGATTCCGTATTGAAGACTATAACCGAACCTTGTCACTGGTTGTTGACCCTCAGCGCGTATGGGGTACCTACTACGGTTGGAACAACAACATTGAAACAGCACGTATCGCCGCCGATCCGTTTGGAAACATCTTCATTTCCGGTTCTACAACAGCTACGAACATGCCAAACATCCCCGGTGTATTGCAACGGAGATTTAAGGCCGGAGTTGACGGTTTTGTTACCAAGTTCACTGAGACCGGCGCCTTTGTATGGCACACCTATTATGGCGGGTCGAAGAATGACCGAATTCGAGACATCACTTGCGACTCGAAAGGAAACGTTTGGGCATGTGGGCAAACGGACTCACCCGATCTTCCAAATCTTCAGGTAGGGAGTGGGCCATACGGTGATTGGGACTCAGTCCAATTAGCAGAGGCTATGGTGCTCAAGCTACTCCCGAACGGTTCGTGGGGAGACAGCTGGCAGGTCTATGGCAGAGAGAGCGATGTTGCAACCGGCATAGCGGTGAGTGACAATGCTGTTGCAATCGTTGGGTATACACGCAGCCCAAAACTTGGCAATGTGTTTGGAGACATGCCGTATCGCAAGGATTCTACGAACAATTATCGCAATACAGACATCTTTGTGAGTGTAGTAAAACCCAAACCAACAAACGCCGCTTTATGGTCCCACAACTACTTGATCTTCTACGGTGGCGGAGTTGATGATATCGGCGGTAAGATTGTGATAGACAAGGATGGCAATGTGATCTTTGGGGGCATCACATATTCGCCGAATTTCCCGGTCACAGATGCCACGGTGTATAAGAGTCTGGAGGACATCGTTGTTGTCAAGTTCGGACCAACACCAGTTCGCGAATGGGCAACAATGTTCGGTAGCATTGGCATGGAAAATTTTGGAGACCTCGCTGTAGACGCAACCGGTTCTGTGTGTGCCGTTGGCCTAACGTATGGCAACAACTTCCCAACCCTGGCACCCATCAAGGGCACCATCGGTGGCAGTACAGACGGCTTTATTCGTAAGATCGCGGCCAATGGTGCAACACAATGGTCAACCTACTACGGTAGCGGCGAACTCGACGGACTCTACGGTGTTGGTTTTGACAAGTCGAACAATGTTTGGGTAGCCGGCTTCACTAATAGGGCAACGGATGTGCCCATCACAACGGATGCCTTTCAAACAACGCCGAATGGTATCGCCGGTTTTGACGGATACTTTGCCAAGATCAATGCGAACGGGTCTACCGTGCTCTATGGCTCACACCACGGAGCCCCATCTCAGAATCCACTACCACCGTTTCCACCGCCACCAACTCCTCCAAATGCAGACAACGGTAATGACATTATTGCAGATATCGTAGTTGATGGCAACGCCTACGTTACCGTAGTTGCATCGCTTTCGTCGTATCGAATGGATACAACAGCCGGTGCATATCAAGATTCTTCTGACCTACCCAAGGACACACTGTGGTCGCATACGTTTGTATCCCACTTTAGCGATTGCAAGGACTCCGTGATCGCTATCGTACCTAACGGACCGTCCACGCTGTGTGATGTTGACTCACGTCAACTCTTGGCACCTGCAGGTTTTGATAGGTACCTCTGGTCGACTGGTGCTACAACTCGGGCAATCGTTGTTACCGACACCGGTAGCTACTCTGTTCTTTGCACAACGGTTGATGGATGTCGATATCGGGATACATTGTACATGGCACGCAATCCCAAGCCATCCGTATCTGCAGGCAGAGATACCACGATGTGTAAGAATGGCATTGCAACTCTTTTTGCGACGCCAAGCGGTGGAACAGCTCCGTTCAAATTCAAATGGAATCGAATTGAATTGGGTCCGGAGTTTCTGGACAGCGACACAACGCAAAACCCTAACGCAAGTCCCGGCACTACTTCGCGCTATGAGGTTACTGCTACCGATTCTGCCGGTTGCCTTGCCAAAGACACAGTTCTTGTAACTGTTGTGGACCCGCGCCCGAACTTTTCACCTGCGATCATTGACGTAGGCAACATCGACGCATGCACTCCCGACGTACTGCAAGAGATATCGATCGGCAATCCGCACACGTATGAGATCCGCATTGAAACGTTCACACCGGACAACGCGAACATCAGTCTTGTAACACCAATAGCAACCCCGATCATTGTCGCTCCTGGTGGTGTTGCATCGTTGTTTGTGCGAATAGCACCAACAGCTCCCGGCACAACGAACGGGACGTTCACGCTGTCCGGCTCTCCATGTGCGTGGAAGGTGAACTTCCAGTACAAGGCCTTTAAGCAGCAACTCACGGCTACGATCATTCCGGGCACAGTGAATTTTGGAGCTGGTGTGAAGTGTGATCAAGCTGAAACAACAGACTCCACAACGGTTAGAAATGGCAGCCAGGATGTGTTGGTATTGGAGCCGGGAATCGTAGCGGCTCCATTCAGCATTGTCTCGCCAACCACTCCTGTTAGCATAGACCCCGGCAAGGAACAGCGCATCTATTTTCGGTATACTCCAGGTGCGGCAGGTACGTTCTCTGCTGTTGCAAAGTTTGCCTATACAGCAGGTGCGTGTGCAGATACGTTGCGAGCAAATCTCAACGCTCTCACGTCAGAGGTAACCGTAACAACGTCACCATCATCAATAGATGTTGGCATTCTCTCTGGTTGTGAAAACGAACGAGACACTACCGTCACGATCAACAACACCTCTACGGTTGCGGTAACGGTAACACTGCCGAGCACGGCAGAAGTTGTCTTCAGCCCAGCCGGACCGATCACGATTGCCGCGCGCTCGTCGCAGGACGTTCGGGTAACCGTAAGACCGTCAGTAGCAGGCGCCTTCTCCCAGACCTCTACTCTTGTTGCTGAGCCATGCACGGTGAACATGCCGGTAACGTTTACAGCGCAGAAGAATGGCATCGCCTTTACCACACCTCCATCGGTGGATTTTGGAGAGTTCTCGGTATGTGAGTCATTCCCATCCACATCGCGGACAACTCAGCTCTCCTTTGATGGCACAGGCTCAGCCTCCATTGCCAGCGTTACTACGGGTCCAACTTTGAGCACAACGCTTGTTGCCGGTCAGGTACTCACGTCCGGACAGCCTGTTACCTTCAATGTTGTCTGGACCCCTGCGCTAGATGGACCATTGGTTGATTCTATCGTGATTGTCTTTGAACCATGCAGCGTACGCCGAGTGATTCGCATCAGCGGTATGCGTACAAGTCCACGGCTCACGGCCAATGTCACTTCAGTGCCACTTGGTGTAATTACCGGCTTCTCTACAGGCACGATAAGTTTCACCAATAGCGGAACAGACACAGTAAGTGTTGTAGTTACTTCGCGGTCTCCGTCCACCGTTGTTGTTGGCACTCGTCCTGCCAATCTGTCCGCGATCTTGCCGGGTGCCATGATCGAAGTGGATTATCGAGTCACGTGTGCTTCAAGCCAAACCGTGCTCGATTCCATTGAAGCGTCCATTCCCGTGGCATGTGCCCTCCCAGTCTTTACGTCCTTCACCGGCACGTGCAGCATCACACAGACTGCTGCCAAAAGTCACATCGCAATCGACACGGCTGCTGTGAAGATCGGAGACCGCTTCTCCGTCCCTATTCGCATCACATCATCTCAGGGCCTCAACGCCAACAACCTCCGTGCATGGACGGCTAATGTAACGTACAACCCGATGGTGGTGGTAGGAGCAGGCGGCTCCACGCCTGATTGTTTTGTGGAGGGACAGTTCACTCCATGCACCATCACGATCAACGGCACTCGGGGCACCGACACCGTGGGCCAGATTGGTGAGCTTGCCTTTACAGCCGTACTTGGTACAACAGACATCACCATGCTCACGTTGTCGAACTTTGCATGGACCGGGAACACCCCCGTGGAAGTCACTACAACCGATGGTAAAATCATCATCACCGACATCTGCCGTGAGGGCGGAGACCGGTACTTGGAACCAAAGCTTGAAGGGTTTTCCATCACCGTCTTCCCTACACCGGCGTCAACCGATCTTACAATCCTTGTCAAGGGCGCTGGCACCACACCTATCCCGTGGTCACTTGCGAACTACGTAGGCCTCGAGGTGGCCAGCGGTACGATCACGCCCGATGCCTCCGGAACCGGACAAGCGGTTGTTGACGTGAGCTCCTTGGGTGCAGGTCTGTATCTCCTCACCATAGATGCACGCGGTACCACGTACCGGAACACCGTGCTCATTCAACGATGATCAAGGAATATTCAATGACACTTCGCACTATCACGCTCCTCGCTGTATTCCTGATCCTGCCAATGGGTTCTGCCCTTGCTCAGGAGATCATCTCACAAGAAGCACCAAAGCCTGTACCGCCGCCGCCACCTGAAACAGTGGTCAGATCGTTCTCCTATGGATTAACCGGCGCCTACGCTATAATGCTCAATGGCGCTGATCAGTTCTCGATCCCCACTGTTCCAACGTGTTGTCCGGGGTATTCTTCTACCACCAGCGGCGGATTCATCGGTGGTGCCGAGTTTGATCTGCCCCTTTCATCGAACCTTGACCTCGTTGGGCGTTTGGTGTATCAGTCGTCGTCGGCAACCTTCACAGCAGATGAGACCACCACAATTCGCATTGGCAACGAAGCAGTAGAGACAGCCTTCCGGCATACACTCGAGACATCTGTCTCGTTCTTGATGCTTGAACCGATGCTCGATTATCGGTTTGGTGAAGGGGGCTTGTCACTCTTTGGCGGTGTGCGTCTCGGAACCTCGATGTCAGGCACGTACGACGAACAAGAAGCATTTGCTGACCCATCACTTCCCTACGACTATACAGAAGGGAAAGCTGTACGGAATGCCAGTTCCGGTGATATTCCCAACATGAGCGGATTCCAGATGGGACTTGTCTTCGGTGCCCGGTACCGTTTGCCGATGAATTCAGCCGGTACACTTTCTCTGGTTCCTGAAGTGAGCTTCTCGCCGATGTTCACAAATGTGGTTACGGACGCTTCTTGGACAGTATCACCTATACGGATCGGATTGTCTATCCTCCTCGATGTTATGAGCGTTCAACGTGAGGCTTCTCCGTTGAAACCGTAACTTCGTTGGATATGTCCGACCTCCCAGCAGAAATCACGCGCCGGCGTACCGTCGCCATTATCAGTCACCCCGATGCGGGCAAGACAACGCTCACCGAAAAGCTCCTGCTTTATTCTGGTGCTATCCATAAGGCTGGCGCTGTAACTGGGGGCAAGCATACGTCTACCACGTCGGACTGGATGGAGATCGAGCAACAGCGCGGTATCTCCGTTTCGTCCAGTGCCATGCGCGTTGAGTACGACGGTCTTCTGCTGAACATTCTCGATACGCCGGGTCACCAAGATTTCTCTGAAGACACCTATCGTACGCTGATGGCTGTTGATTCCGCCATCATGCTTCTCGATGCCGGACGTGGTGTTCAGGAGCAGACCATCAAGCTCTTTAAGGTCTGTAGAGATCGAGGTATCCCTATCATCACCTTTATGAACAAGATGGACCGTCCGGCACGCACTCCACTTGAATTGCTCGATGAAGTAGAACAGGTGTTAGGCATCTCTGCCATCCCTCGCACATGGCCTATTGGAGATGGACCGGATTTCCGCGGGATCTTTGACAGAGCTGACAACGAGCTGTATCAATTTGAACGTACGGTTGGCAATCGATATAAGGCTCCGGTAACTGTTGGCGATATACGTGGAGCTGAACTTCGTTCGGCCATCGGAGAACTTGCACATGACAAACTCCTCGAGGACTTGGAGTTTGTTGATCATGTGATCCCGGCATTTGACCGCAATGCCTATCTCAACGAGCGTTGCACGCCCGTCTTTTGGGGGTCGGCCATCACCAACTTTGGGATTGAGCACTTTCTGCGCTCCATTCTTACCCTGGCGCCCCCTCCCCAGCCCTTTGAGATGTCTACCGGCACCATCGAACCCAACAGCAAGGAATTTGTGGGGTTTGTTTACAAGGTGCAGGCCAACATGAATAAGGCTCACCGAGACAGGATTTCCTTCCTTCGAATTGTGAGTGGAAAGTTTGAGCGTGGCATGTCTGCCTTCCATCCTCGCACCGGACGTGAGGCCAAACTCACCTATCCGTTTGAAATCTTTGGTCGAGATAGAAAGATCATTGATGAGGCATTCCCTGGAGATGTGATCGGACTTACCAACCCGGGTCTCTTCCAAGTGGGTGACACCATCACTGAACGTTCGCCCGCCACCATCGCTTCCTTCCCTCGTTTTGCTCCGGAGATCTACGCCAAGGTTTGGCCCGCCACCGGATCGTTTTCAAAGTCCTTCCGCAAGGGCATCGATCAGTTACGCGAAGAAGGTGTCATCCAGATCTTTACAGAGGCCGATGGGAGCCCCGTGCCACTTGTTGGTGTGGTTGGTGAACTCCAACTTGAGCTCTTTGCTTGGCGCATGGAAAACGAATACAATGAAAAGGTAAAACTCGAACGTCTGCCCTACACCCGCACTCGATGGCTTCTTACTGATGTGAAGCCGGCAACTGCAGCCCCTTTAATGAAGGATGAGAATGGCAGAACCGTTGTGCTCTTTAAAAGCGACTGGGAGATCGACTACGTCAAACAACGTACTGAAGGTTTGGAACTTTCTGAGAAACCTCCTGTTGATGGCTAAGGGGGTTCCTGTATGAAGTTTTGGATGTCTCGGATCGTGATGCTCATCGTTGTCTTATGGACAATGGAGTCCCTGTATGCTCAAACGCCGATCGGTGGCGTTATCAACGCATACTCGGTGGTAACAGTCATCCGCACAGAAGACTGTACATCCAAGATCGACGTTACTTCTCCTGCCCCCTTTGCTAAGAAGGATCTTGTCCTCATCATTCAAATGAAGGGGGCGTATCAAAGCGGTCAATACAACACACGATCAGTTGGACTCTACGAGTTTGCTACGATTGATTCGATAGCCGGACAAACATTCATTCTCAAACATGCTCTCCTGAATACGTACGATGTTACCGGACGAGTCCAGCTCGTTCGTGTACCCATCCTTGCAGATGCAGACGTGAATATGCCATTGACAGGAGCCCCATGGGATGGTTCAACAGGTGGTGTTGTAGCTCTAGATGTACGTGGCACTCTTCGACTCAATGCCAACATTGTAGCTGATGGTATTGGCTTTCGCGGAGGATCGCGCTGGCGAGGCATCGGAACGTGTGCTGTTACAACGGCGAATGATGTGATCAACAGCCAGACAGCAGCGATGAAGGGCGAGTCGTTTGTTGATCCACTCGCAACAAATGTATCCGGACGTCAAGAGCTTTATAGTGGCGGTGGCGGTGGCGTGGCCCATAATTCCGGCGGCGGCGGCGGTGGTAACGGAGGAGCTGGCGGACGTGGTGGGGCGCAGTGGGAAGGCTGCACACGTTTCTTTGATAACGGAGGAATGGGAGGCATCACTTCTCAGGTTATCATCAATGCAACACCGCGAGCACGATGCGGCGGTGGCGGTGGCGCGGGACAGATCAACGACAATCTTGGCACGGCCGGTGCCAATGGCGGCGGCATCATTATCATCAGATGTGCTACACTTGCCGGAAATGCCCGTCGCATAACCGCTAATGGATTGCGTCCAACAACAGACGCAGCCAATGATGGTGCCGGAGGTGGTGGAGCAGGCGGAACAGTCATCCTCGCTGCCGCAACCATTGTTGGTGGTGTGTTCGTTGATGCGAATGGCGGTGCTGGAGGTAATGTCCGTACTTCTGCCATGCATGGGCCTGGAGGAGGAGGAGGAGCTGGCACCTTCATTTTTTCCGCACCCAGTCCAGTAGCCGGACTTGCCTTTTCACTTACGGCAGGGACCAATGGCAGGAATGTCAACCAGACAAGTCAGGCAAATCAATCGTACTTGGCACTTCCTGGAGATGATGGTCAGAGTGCATTTGGGTATAGTGTTCCGGAGAACATCGGTTCAGTACCTCCTCTGGATGTGCAGGCACCGCGCGACACCGTTGTGTGTCCTGGTACGCCATTGACGTTTACGGCCGTGGTAACTGGAACTCCAACTCGACTTGAGTGGAGAACAAAAGGTGGGATATTACTTAGCACACAAGCAGTGCTCTCAATTGTTGCTACTGTAACTGAGTCCTACATCGTTTCCGTTCGTAATGATCTTGGATGCGTAGAATTCGATACCGTTGTTGTGTCGGTATCAACGGGATGGAAATTCGGCTTCCCTGACGTGACCCTTACGGCACCGTCCTGTACGTCCATGATGGACACGGCTCTGTGGCTCTTCAATAATTCCAATACCGACGCCACCATTCGGTCCATTACCTCACCGTCCTCAAATGCTACCATAACCTTTCCGGGAATGGTAGTACTCAAACCGGGCGAAAGATATCGGATCCCTGTTGCGGTGAATCTCCCTACAAACAGTCCGGTTACTGCTGTCCGTATCGATGTTGGGATAACTCCATGCGACACCGCTATCACAGCATTCATCGTTGTGGAGCGCAATGATCGGATCATCACAATGACGCCTCAGCAGATCGACATGCCGGAACAGACGGGATGTTCTTTTGTGCCTATGGACACAACGATCTCTGTTCGATTTGCATCGGCAAACACAGATCCGCTAGCGATAACAGATATCCTTGAACAAGGTGCAGTCCGGCTGAATTTCGTGAAACAATTCGCAACCAGACCAAACATCGACATCATGATCCCAATTCAGTGGATCCCATCATCAACAACCTCAGTAGGACGATTGGGATTTGTACTGCAGGATGGGGCTTGCATAGACACACAATGGATAGAGATTGAAGGAAAGATCAGTTCTCCTCGGATTTCCGCAACACCATTTGTCGATGTGAACACGTTGATCCTTTGTCAGAATTCTCGAGCGGAAGTTGACGTTGAGCTTACGTCTGCAGACACCACAACGTGGGAAATATCAGGCGTGTCGGTCACCGGTTCGGCAACAACAGATATTACACCGGGCACACAATTCGTTGGGCGCAGAACAATTCGCGTCAACGTAACGCCAACTCAAGTGGGTCCTTATGAGATCGTGTTGACGATTCGACTCCAACCATGTGATACCAGTGTGGTCATTCGTATTCGTGGCAATGCTGTAAATGTCTCGGCGGACGGCACACCTATGCTTGCCTTTACCGAAGGAACCATCGGCCGGCGCCAGACCATGAGGTCCGTCTATAGCAATACAGGAACAACCGACATACATATTAGTTCGGTTGCAGCACCGCAAGCCCCCTTTACAATCCTAGCAATCGTTCCTCCAGTTCCGTGTACACTCATGCCCGGACAACAACTCCTCGTTGATGTAGAGGTACTGCAGAAGTATGGGACACATATGGATAGTGTGGTCGTAACTGTTGATGCTCCGTGTCTTGGCACACTTACTACGGTGTTACAGGCCGAAGCAACAGCAATCACTGGAATTGCGATGCCAGATATCACATCTGGCATTGGCGTTCTGGACACGGTTCCCGTCCTGCTTGTACGGCGTCCACAGATCGACAGCATACTCTTAGATGAGTTTCGCATTTCCATTTCATGGAACGCAAAAGATCTTGCCGTTTCCTCAGGACAAGATGCGCGAGCTTCGTGGGATGTACAATACGTAAACGACCAAGCAGTTACAAACATCGTTGGGCGCTGGGATGGTTCTGATACACTTGCGTTGATCCCCGTCACAACACTACTCTCTCAGTCTACCCGCACGGATCTCCTCTTTAGCCGCACACCCGGCTTTATCTGGACAGGTCAGGAAAGCCTTGTGGAGTACGACGACGGCTCACTTACGATCGACGATGTATGCGCTACTCGCAACATCCGCTCCGTTGTATTCAATGGGATCGGCGCTCTTACTGTTACACCACATCCTGCTAGTGAATTTCTCACCCTCCGTCTCGATGACAGTCGCTCGCACATCACAACCATCGAGATCTACAATGTTATGGGGCAGTCTATTCTCACTGCCACCACCACCATCGATCGTGAGTGTACAATCGATGTCCACCATCTCGCGCCCGGTTCGTACATCCTGCGTGCCCTAATCGGCACCGTAGAACGTACTATGCCATTGCTCATTCACTGAGACGCTTTTATAGCCCCACCCACGACTACGTCGTGGGCTACTCCACATTCTCTACTCGCTGTTCTCTGTTCGCTATTCGCTATTCGCTATTCGCTATTCGCTATTCGCTGTTCGCTGTTCGCTATTCGCTATTCACTCAACGTCCCCATCTTCCCACCCGCATAATCTCTGAAGGCCGCGCGGAGCTCATCGTCCGTATTCATGACAAACGGACCGTACATGGCAACAGGTTCATTCAACGGATCTCCTGCAAGGAAGAGCAGGGAGCCGTCTGTAATCGTTTCAATCTCGATGGAGTCCCCTTCGCTACCGAACGCAACAAGGTGATGTCGTTCTACAGTGTGTTCCCCATTGATCTTTACCGACCCATTGAGCACATACAGCAGGACTTGTTCGTGTGATGATGATGGGATAGAGCCGCTGGCACCTGCGGAAAAGTGACCCATTGCCGTGATAAGGGGGCTATGGGTGGATGCTGGACCAGTCACTGACTCAT
Organism: uncultured Ignavibacteria bacterium; assembly: GCA_937870915.1. Taxonomy (GTDB): domain Bacteria; phylum Bacteroidota; class Ignavibacteria; order Kapaibacteriales; family Kapaibacteriaceae; genus UBA10438. The sequence goes on along the minus strand of CALMZQ010000189.1, from coordinate 1,919 downwards.
ATGCTCCTGCTACAACGTTCAATGTGAGCGCTCCATTGAGAAGCGTTACACGAGGAATGTCCTCTGTATGCAGCTCTTGGTACGCTGGATCGATCATTTTCTTTGCAGCAGGGAGATTCACCCAGAGTTGTATGAGTTCTAGTTCGCCCCCTGACTCTTGGAGATCTGCTGTAGGGCCTTCACTATGGACAATTCCGCTACCGCTCGTGATCCATTGCACTTCACCGGCACCTATCGTGCCCTCGTTTCCGAGGGAGTCGCGGTGCAGCACGCTCCCTCGGTAGACGAATGTTACGGGCTCAAATCCGCGATGTGGATGCGGATCGATACGATGCGCTGTGGCGCCCGCCTCAAATGTTTGCGGTCCTGCGTGGTGAAGAAGCAAGAATGGATCCGCGATGCGCAGCGCAGCTGTTGGAAGTGGTTGAGCCACCACCAGCGGGCCAACGCCGGTCATGTGCGAGTTCGTGATGAGGCGGACTGAGCGTTTCATGGTGTGTGATCCGTAGTTGTTAGGCGACGATGTTTTCTGCAACAAGCTTTTGAAGTTGAACGTTGAGAATGAGCTTCACGTTGTCTGATACAACGATACCACCAGCTTCAGTAACACCGTTCCAGGACAGACCGAAATCTTTGCGGTTTAGTGAGCCTGTGAGTTCGAATCCTGCCTTCACGTTTCCATAGAAGTCAACCATCTGTCCGCCATACTCGGCATTCAACGTTACTGGCTTTGTAACGTCCCGGATCGTGAGATCTCCATGAAGAACAAACTCATTCTCCGATGTCTTGGTGAGCCCCTTCCCAGTGAACTTCATCACGGGGAATTTTTCCGCGTTGAAGAAGTCATCGCTCTTGAGGTGATTATCGCGCATCTCGTTCTTTGTGGAGATACTTGCTACATCCGCTTCGAATGAGAACATAGCATCTGCAAAGTCGTCCCCTGGCGCATCTACGTCAACACGATACGAGGTGAATTCACCAGTCACCGTGTTGATCATGAGGTGCTTGACCTTGAATTGCACGTCCGTGTGCGACGTGTCGACTGTCCATTTTGCCATTGCCGTACTCCCAAGTGGTATGATTAACGTGTTACAACACAAATATATGTGTTGCAACACATATCATGCAAATATATATTCTTTTTCTCTCTGCATTAACTGCTAACCAGCAGATATATAAGGGGCTTATTCTTGTACGATCTGAACACCGGAGGAGGTGCCAAGTCGGGCGGCACCAGCACCAATCATTGCCAAGGCTGTTACGCGGTCTCGTATTCCGCCGCTTGCCTTCACCAAGACGTGTGGCCCTACATGCTCACGAAGGAGCTTCACGTCATCCAGCGTTGCCCCACCGGCGGAGAACCCCGTTGACGTCTTGATGAACTCCGCTCCGGACTGCGTAACAATGGAACACATGCGTTTCTTCTCGTCGTCGGTAAGAAGGCACGATTCGATGATCACCTTTACAATGGCTCCACGATCGTGTGCCACATCACATACGGAACGCAGATCTTCAAGCACGCTATCGTACATCCCACTTTTCAGCGCTGTGATTGATGCAACAACATCAATCTCTCTTGCGCCCCGTTCTATGGCATCAAGTATCTCCGCGGTCTTCGTCTTCGTTGTTGACGCCCCTAGCGGAAATCCCACCACCGTACACACGGCAACGGGGCTATCACGTAGAATGGCTGCTGCCCTACCAACGTGCCATGGAAGAATGCACACTGACGCAAATCCAAACTGCATCGCTTCAGCACAAACAATATCAACAGCCTGTGCCGTTGAGTCAGGCTTCAAGATAGTGTGGTCTATGTAGGAGGAGATGTTCATGTTAGAGTGTTAGAGTGCTAGAGTGCTAGAGTGCTAGAGTGCTAGTAAAGGAATCTAGCATTCTAACAATCTAACAATCTAGCACCG